>CP095846.1:1229186-1536482 GCA_023100825.1 Nocardioidaceae bacterium SCSIO 66511
TACGTACTCGGTCACGGTTGCGGCAGGCGACGGCGCGAGCAACACCGATCCCGAGATTCACACGCTCAATGTCGAAGGAGAGAACGCGATCGACGGGTTCGTACCGAGCGGTGCGGCCGGCTTCGCCTCGCACCACAAGACGGCAACGGTCGAGGTGGACGTCACCGACGGGAGGCTGGCGATCGACGCGATCGGCGGCACGAACACCAAGATCGACTACGTCGACATCGCGGCCACCAACTGAGCGCTCACTCGTCACTCCTGCCCGGCTGACTCGTCGGAGTTGCCGGGGGAGTGACGAGTCAGCGGATGAGGAAGGGGAGCCCGACCAGAGCGGGGATCGTGCCGGCGAGCAGCCACAACGACAGCGGCGAGACCTTGTGGATGAGCCTGGCGCCGACCATCACCAGTACGCCGACGATGAGCCCCATGACCCATAGACCCCAGGCGTTGCCGGGCTTGTCGCGGTCCAGCATCAGCCACGCCGAGTACGACAGCGATGCCGCCAGGGCGAAGCCGAATGCGCCCAGCATGCCGGCCGCGATCCACTGCTGCACCTTGGTGATATGCATGGCTCCAGTGTCCCTTCTCGCTGCGCCTCAGACGACGCCGAGAGCGAGCACGGCGTCGGCGACCGGTACGAAGCCCGCGATGTTGGCGCCCGCCACGTAGTCGCCCGGCAGCCCGTACTCCTCGGCGGTCGCAGCGCAGCGTTCGTGGATGCCCACCATGATGTCGGTGAGCCGACCCTCGGTGAACTCCTCGCTCCATGCGTCGCGGCTGGCGTTCTGCTGCATCTCGAGCGCAGAAGTCGCGACGCCACCCGCATTGGCGGCCTTGCCGGGGCCGAACAGGACGTCGGCCGACTGCAGCATTCGTACGGCCTCTGGCGTGGTGGGCATGTTGGCGCCCTCGGCGACGGCGACAAGGCCGGAGTCGAGCAGGACCTTCACATCGTTCGGTTCGAGCTCGTTCTGGGTCGCGCAGGGCAGCGCGACCGTCGCGCCGACCTCCCAGACCCGGCCGCCCTCGACGTACGTCGCGCCGTGGCCGCGGCGTTCGGCGTACGCCTCGATCCGCAGCCGCTCGACCTCCTTGACCTCGCGGAGCAGGTCGACATCGATGCCGCGTTCGTCGACGACGTAGCCCGACGAGTCCGAGCAGGCGACGACGGTCGCCCCGAGAGCGTGCGCCTTCTGGATCGCGTACGTCGCGACGTTGCCGGAGCCGGAGACGACGACGCGCTGGCCGTCCATGCTGGCGCCACGGGTCTTGAGCATCTCGTCGGCGAACAGCACCGTGCCGAACCCGGTTGCCTCCGTACGTACCAGCGATCCGCCCCACCCGACGCCCTTGCCGGTCAACACACCGGACTCGTAGCGGTTGGTGATGCGTTTGTACTGCCCGAACAGGTAGCCGATCTCGCGGCCGCCGACACCGACGTCTCCTGCGGGTACGTCGGTGTACTCGCCGATGTGGCGGTACAGCTCGGTCATGAACGACTGGCAGAACCGCATCACCTCGGCATCGCTGCGGTCGTGCGGGTCGAAGTCGGAACCGCCCTTGCCGCCGCCGATCGGCAACCCGGTAAGGGAGTTCTTGAAGATCTGCTCGAAACCGAGGAACTTCATGATGCCGAGGTTGACCGACGGGTGGAACCGCAGGCCGCCCTTGAACGGGCCGAGCGCGGAGTTGAACTCGACGCGGAACCCGCGGTTGATCTGCACGCGACCGTCGTCGTCGGTCCACGGGACGCGGAAGATGATCTGGCGTTCGGGTTCGCACACCCGGGCGAGCACTGCCGACTCGGTGTAGTGCGGATGGCGTTCGAGCACCGGGCCGAGGCTTTCGAACACCTCGAGCGCCGCCTGATGGAACTCCGGCTCGGCCGGGTTCCTACGGAGCACGTCCTCGTAGATCGGCTCGAGCTGTGGCTTCATGTGGTCGGGTTCCTTTCGGCGGTCAATAGAGGCCGTTGGCGTACTGCGCGCCGTAGTATTTCTCCAACTCCTCGATGGAGTCGTCGGGTCGTTCCATCCGCTTCGCGATCTGCGCACGGCTTGGCACGGCGTCGGGTGTCCAGGTGTCGGGGTCCCACAGCTTCGAGCGCAGGAACGCCTTCGAGCAATGGAAGAACGCCTGCTCGACGCTCACCTCGAGTACGAGGTGCGGCCGGTGACCGCGTACGACGAGGTCGTCGAAGTACGGGGCCTCGCGCAGAAGCCGGGCGCGGCCGTTCACCCGCAGCGTGTCACCACGGCCCGGTATGACGAAGAGCAGGCCGACGTGTGGGTTGGCCAGCACGTTCTGGAAGCCGTCCACGCGTTTGTTTCCCGGCCGGTCGGGAATGGCGATCGTCGTCGGGTCGAGGACCTTCACGAACCCCGCCGGGTCACCTTTCGGAGACGCATCGCAGGTGCCGTCGGGCGCCGAAGTCGCGAGTACGCAGAACGGCGAATGGGCGATCCAGGCCGCGTGCTCGGGTGCGAGAACGGGACTGACCTTGTCCTTCACGCGCTGCAGCGGCTCGCCGTGGAGCTCGCGTAGCTCCTCGTAGGAGGTGACTTCGATCGTCTGCTGGGACATGGGAGCAGCGTAGATGCGCGGGTCACCCATCCGCGCGGCGGTGTGGCGAGACCCACGGCGAGAGGGCATGTTAACCGCCAGTAACATTGAGTCCAGTCGTAGTGATGGAAGGTCCTGTCGTGAGTGATCCGATGTTCGCGTTGTCCGATGAGCACCAGGCCGTGCGTGCGGCGGTACGCGCGGTGTGCGATGCCAAGGTCGCGCCCGCCGCTGCCGAGGTCGATGCAGATGCGCGGTTTCCACAGGAGGCGTACGACGCGTTGGTGGCCTCGGACTTCCACGCGGCGCACGTGCCGGAGGAGTACGACGGGGCGGGAGCCGATGCGCTGGCGACCGCGATCGTGATCGAGGAGGTGGCGCGGGCCTGTGCCTCGTCGTCGCTGATCCCGGCGGTCAACAAGCTGGGCACGATGCCGCTGCTGCTATCGGCCTCCGCCGAGCTCAAGCGCGCGTACCTGCCGAAGGTCGCGAGCGGCGAGTCGATGTTCTCGTACTGCCTGTCCGAGCCCGAGGCGGGAAGTGACGCCGCAGGCATGAAGACCCGGGCCGTACGCGACGGCGACGAGTACATGCTGAACGGCGTGAAGCGCTGGATCACCAACGCCGGCGTCTCCGACTTCTACACCGTGATGGCAGTGACCGACCCCGATGCGGGTGCGAAGGGCATCTCGGCGTTCGTGGTCGAGAAGACCGATGAGGGAGTGACCTTCGGTGCGCCGGAGAAGAAGCTCGGCATCAAGGGGTCGCCGACTCGTGAAGTCTACCTCGACAACGTACGCATCCCGGCCGGCCGGATGATCGGTGACGAAGGCACGGGTTTCGCAACGGCCATGCGCACCCTCGATCACACACGGGTGACGATCGCCGCCCAGGCGGTCGGCATCGCGCAGGGCGCCCTCGACTACGCCTTGGGCTACGTGCAGGAGCGCGAGCAGTTCGGTAAGCCGATTGCCTCGTTCCAGGGGCTGCAGTTCATGATCGCCGACATGGGCATGAAGGTCGAGGCGGCACGGCAGCTGACGTACGCGGCCGCGGGACGTTCCGAGCGCGGTGACTCCGATCTGACGTTCTTCGGCGCATCGGCAAAGGCGTACGCCTCCGATGTGGCGATGGAGGTCACGACCGACGCCGTGCAGCTGCTGGGCGGATACGGCTTCACCGGCGACTACCCGGTCGAGCGGATGATGCGCGACGCGAAGATCACCCAGATCTACGAGGGCACCAACCAGGTGCAGCGCATCGTGATGGCGCGCCAGCTGCTCGGCGGCGTCCAGTCACAGCTCTGAATCATGTTCACCGCCGGTTATGCTGGCGGCAGGGAGGCGATCGCCATGGGCCGGTACGACCAGCTCCCCGAGCCGATCGAGCTCGAGGACACCATCGCCGAGGCGGATCAGCGCGCCGTCCCCGATCCGGAGGCG
Source organism: Nocardioidaceae bacterium SCSIO 66511 (assembly GCA_023100825.1). Taxonomy (NCBI): domain Bacteria; kingdom Bacillati; phylum Actinomycetota; class Actinomycetes; order Propionibacteriales; family Nocardioidaceae; species Nocardioidaceae bacterium SCSIO 66511. The sequence continues at coordinate 1,233,194 of CP095846.1, forward strand.
GGTCGCGACACCGACCGCGACTGGCTGGTGCGTTACGGGATCGGCGGGTTGTTCTGACGATGGGCGCCCTCTGAGCACTTCGTACACCACGGTCGGCGCGGCCGACGTCGAGCTGGAGATCCAGCGGTCGCGGTTCCTGTGCCGTCTGCGCAGGGTCGAGTCCGAGACGGCGGCGCGCGACGTTGTCGACGCGGCACGCACCGAGCACTGGCGGGCGAACCACCATTGCTCCGCCTTCGTGATCGGCTCGGACGGGTCGCCGCAACGCAGCAGCGACGACGGTGAGCCCGCGGGCACAGCCGGTCGTCCGATGCTCGAAGTGTTGACCCATACCGGCGTGAGCGACGTCGTCGCGGTCGTCACCCGCTACTTCGGGGGCACCAAGCTCGGCACCGGTGGGCTCGCGCGCGCGTACTCCGGCGCGGTGAGCGCCGCCCTCGACGAGGCGCCGAGGGTACGCCGAGAGCTCATGCAGGTCTGTGAGCTGAGCGTTTCACATGCAGCCGCCGGCCGCGTCGAGCACGACCTCCGTACGGACGGGTGGGAGGTGCTCGACGTCGCGTACGCGGCGACGGCGGTCATGTCGCTGGCGGTGCCCGACGGCGAGGTGGACGCATTGGCCGCGCGACTCGGCGCACTCGGCATCGATGGTCGTACGCTGCGCAGCACCGGGACCCGATGGCACGACGCGGCCGTCCGCTGAGTGTCGTATCCGGGCACGGGCCAGCGACACGGTTTCGTCACGATTCGTCGTCGCGTACTTGCGGGCACGACGGGCCGCGGCGAGTATGACCCGCGGAGCGGGTGGCCGTCGCCCGCGCCGATCCGAGGGGGTACGTATGCAACGCCGCATCACCGCTCTTGGCCGCCGGGCGGGGTTCCTCGCCGTGGCAGCCGCACTCGTCATCACGCCACTGTCGTACGCATCCGCGAACGCTCCGGTGGCAGACGATGACCTCTGGACGCCGACCGACGCCGAGCCGACCGACACCGGCGATCTCACGCCGCGAGTCGAACCCACCGAGTACGAAGCGTTCGAGCTCGACCGCGACGCGCTCGTTACGCAGCTCGATGCGGCGCCTTCGGCCCGAAGTCGTACGAGCACGGGGCAGATCGTGTCCGTGCCCGCACCGAACGGCGATATGGTCGACTTCGAAGTCGCCGAGTCGCCGGTCCTTCAGTCGAAGCTCGCCGCGAAGCATCCCGAGATCCGTACGTACGCGGGGCACGCGGTCGACGACCCGTCGGCGACGATCCGCCTCGACGTCACTCCGGCCGGCTTCCACGCCTCCGTACGCGGGGCGCAGAACCAGGGCGCGTGGTACGTGGACCCGGCGTACAACAGGCCGGAGTCCGGTAAGGCGAGCAACCTGTACCTCAGCTATCTCGGCTCCGATCTGCCGAAGCCCGACGACGGGTTCCACGAGACCGATGTCCGAGAGGTCGCGCAGCGACTCGCACCCGGAGTCGCGAAGCGCGCCGCGGGCGAGGTCTCGATGCGTACGTACCGCCTGGCACTGGTCAGCGACCCGTCGTACGCGCGCTACTTCGGCACCGAGAACGTGCTGGCCGAGAAGGCGACGCTGATCAACCGCGTCAACCACATCTACAACGACGACCTCGCGATCCGGCTCGTCCTCGTCAACGGCAGCGAGAAGCTGAACCTCGACACGGCGGCGAAGGCGAGCCGGCCGAACGGCCCGTGCGGTGAGTATCCCTGCTTCCACAAGGCCGACCTCGAGTCGTGTGGCGGTGGCACCCTCGATCGCAACGGCGTCGTGATCGGGCAGCTCATCGGCGCCCGAAACTACGACATCGGGCACATCGGGCTCGGGGTCAACGGCGGTGGCATCGCCGGCCTCGGTGTTGTCGGCGGACCGGCGAAGGCGGTCGGCTGCACCGGCCTCCCGACGCCGGAGGGCGACTTCTACGCGATCGACTACGTCGCGCACGAGATGGGGCATCAGTTCGGCGGCAACCACACGTTCAACGGCGTCAACGGCGCCTGCTCGGGTGGCAACCGCAACGCAGGCACCTCCGTTGAGCCGGGCAGTGGGTCGTCGGTGATGGCCTACGCCGGTATCTGCGCCACCGATGACCTGCAGCCGCACACCGACCCGTACTTCTCCCAGCGCACCATCGAGGAGGCGAGCGCGTACGTCTCGAGCAAGCGCCGCAGGGTGAGTGAGATCCAGACCGTGTCGCTGCGTGACTTCGACGCTGCCGACGACGCGTTCAAGATCCGAACCGGCGCCGGCACGACCGCGAAGCTCAAGCATGGCAAGGGATTCACGGCCGCGAAGGTGCAGGCCGCGCTGACGAAGAAGCTCGGGGCGAAGTCGGTGGCAGTCACGGGCTGGGGCAACGGTCTTGCGGAGTTCGGCGACAAGGGCTTCTCGGTCGTCTTCAAGGGCAGCCGGGCCGGCAAGAACCAACAGGAGCTGAAGGTCATACCGGCCGGCGGCGATGTCACCGGTCTCGTCGGGGAGACCCAGCACGGCGGTCCGAACGGCAACGGCGGAGCAGTGAGCCCGACCGGCAACGACGCACCGACTGTCCAAGCGCCGGCCGACAAGCGGCTCCCGGTGGAGACGCCGTTCACGTTGAAGGCGACGGGCGACGATGACCAAGACTCGCTCACGTACTCGTGGGAGCAGAACGACCGCGGTAAGGCAGCTGGGCTCGGCCTGCTGAACCCGAATAAGACGGCGGGTCCGATCTTCCGCATCTTCGGCCGCTTCGCGAACGTGACGCCCGCGGGCACGCTCGAGTACGAGTCGCCCGGCGAGAATCACACCAGCTCCGATCCGACCCGTACCTTCCCGGACCTCAAGCAGGTGCTCGCCGACAACACCGCGACGGCGACGGGGAAGTGCCCGAAGGCGCCGGGACGCCGGAAGAAGGCGTGCTACTCGGAATGGCTCCCGACCTCTGCGTACGTCGGACGGGCGGGTGACCGCAAGCTGCACTTCCGCGTCACCGCGCGTGACCACTTCGCCGAGGGCGGCGGCACCGCGTACGACGATGTGACGCTGACCGTCGCGCCGAAGGTGGGCCCGTTGTTCGTGACCGAGTTCTCGGCGCCCGGGGAGGCTGTCCGGGGCACGCGTACGCAGCCGATCGGATGGCTCGTGAACAACACGAACCGCAAGGGATTCGCTCCGAAGGTTCGCATCACGCTGTCGACCGACGGCGGCAAGACCTTCGACACGGTGCTCGCCAAGTCGACGAAGAACGACGGCACCGCCAACGTGACCTGGCCGAACGTCGACACGAAGCGTGCTCGGATCAAGGTCGAGGCGATCGGGAACTACTTCTTCGCGACCAACGGAGCCGACTTCCAGATCTCCGCCGTCGACTAGTGGTGCGGTGCGGAGAGGATCGTCGATCCTCTCCGCACTAGTGCCTAGAAGCCCTTGGGTAGGCCGGTCTCGGTACAGATGTCGGCGCCGATGGAGTCGGTGTCGTCGTCGGCGATCAACTCGAACAGCTTCTCCGACCGCTCGGTATCCCACTGCTCTGCTCCGGCGTCGGCGAGCGGCACGGTGCAGTTGAGTCCGTCGCCGCCCATTGCGCCGCCGAGCGACCACGCGAAGCGGGCGAGCGAGATCGGACCGACGTTCTTGCCGATCTTCAGCGAGTCGGCGGCACTGGACGAGAGGTTGAAGTAGCGCAGCGGGTTCAGGAACGTCCACGGCGACTTCGCCTTGTTGGAGATGTTGCCGAGCACCTGCCGCTGGTTCTGCACGCGTTGCAGATCGGACGTCGCGTATGCCTTGCGCACGCGGGAGAACGCGAGCGCGTCTGGGCCATCGACGTCCTGACAACCCTTCTCGAAGTGGGCGCCCGAGTCCTTGTCATCGATCTTCTGGTCGGTGCAGATCTCGATGCCGCCGAGTGCATCGACGATGTTCGCGAAGCCCCCGAAGCCGATCTCGACGTAGTCGTCGACCCGGATGCCGGTGTTCTGCTCGATGGTCTCCACGAGCAGTTTTGCGTCACCTAGCGTGTACGCCTCGTTGATCTTGCGGACGCCGTGCCCGGGGATCTCGACGTTCGAGTCGCGCGGGATCGACACCAAGGTCGTCGGTCCGGAGCCGACATGCATCAACAGCATCGTGTCGGTTCGCTGACCCCCCACGCTGCCGGTGTTCAGCTCCTCCTTCTCCTCGTCGCTGAGGCCGTCCCGACTATCGGAGCCGACCAGCAGGTACGTCGTACCCGGCTGATCGCCCGGGCGGTCGCCGTCGGGCTCGGCGTCGACCTTCTCGATCTTCGACCACGCCCACAGGGGCACGGCGATCATGAAGACGACCCATACGAGGACGAGGATCAAGATGATGTTGCGGATCGGGTGCTTGCGGCGCGAGCGCGGCGGTTTCGGCGGACGCTCTCGCGGCGGCCCCTGACCCTCGCCGGAGCCCGGCGGCGGGAGGTTCGGCGGAGGAAGCGGTGCGGTGCCGCCCGGCTGTTGTTGGCCGTACGGCTGTTGCTGACCGTAGGGCTGCTGGGCGCCGATCGCCTGCGTCGAGTCGGCAGTGCCGGGGGGCTGAGCCGGCGGCGGCTGAGCACCAGGCGCGTTCACGGCCTGGGTCGCGTCGGGATCAGCAGGCGGCTGCTGTGGCGGGCCGGACGGCTGCTGTGGCTTGCCGTCGTACAACCAGCTGTAGGCGTCGTCGGATGAGGAATCGTCCGAGTTGGGGCGATCGGGCATGACGGCGACGGTACCGGAACGAACAAGGCATATGGCGGATGCCACGGGCAGATGTGACCAAGAGCGGCGTGCCGACCCCGGAATCGCCGCACTCTGTGCTTAACCTCTGTGCAACTCGTGTCTTCCCCACCGAGAGGAACTGATGTCTCTCGACCCCACACGAGTCGGCGGCGGCGTACGTGCACGTGCCGATACCGACTCTGCCCGAATACGCTTCCGGCGCGCCGTCGGGCTGCTGGTGATGACGCTCGTGCTGCCCGGATCCGCGCAGCTGGTGGCGGGTAACCGCAGGATCGGGCGCATCGCACTGTGGACGTCCGCGGTGGTCTTCGTCACGGCGATCGTGTTCGCCATTGCGACGTGGCGCAACCGCGACATCGGTCTCTCGTTGCTCACCAACACCGAGGTGCTGTACGTCGTACGCGGCGTGCTCGTCGTACTGGCGGTCGGCTGGGCCGCGTTGTTCGTCAACGCCTGGCTGCTCGGCTACCCACCCGACCTGCGGCGCGGGCAGCGGCTCGCGATGGTCGGGGTGAGCTCGTCGCTGTGCATCGTCACCGCCGGTACGCTGCTCTCCGCCGCCCACATCGTCGCCGTACAGCGCGACTTCATCACCCACGTCTTCGGTAGCACTGCGGTCTCCGCACCCGAGAAGGGGCGCTACAACGTGCTCCTGCTCGGCGGAGACTCCGGCGCCGACCGGGTCGGGCTTCGGCCGGACTCGCTCACGGTCGCGAGCATCGACGCCGAGAGCGGGCGTACGGTGCTCGTCTCGCTGCCGCGCAACCTCGAGCACGCGCCGTTTCCCGAGGGCACCGCGCTGGACAAGCACTTCCCGCACGGGTTCAACCGCGACGGCGGCTACCTGAACAGCATCAACACCTGGGCGAGCGAACATGACGAGCTGCTCGGCGATGCCGACAACCCGGGCATCGAGGCGACCAAACAGGCGGTGGAAGCCACAACGGGCCTGAAGATCAACTACTACGCCATGGTCAACCTGCAGGGCTTCCGCGATCTCGTCGATGCCGTCGGCGGCCTCACCCTCGACGTACCCGAGCGGCTTCCGATCGGCGGTGTCGGTGGCCCGGTCACCGGACACATCGAGCCGGGCAAGCAGGAGCTGGACGGCTTCCACGCCCTGTGGTTCGCGCGCAGCCGCGCGACGTCCGACGACTACTCGCGGATGTCGCGACAGAAATGTGTGATGAGTGCCATGCTCGGGCAGCTCAGCCCGCAGAAGGTGCTGACGAACGTCGAGGACATCGCCGACTCCAGCAAACGGCTGCTGAGCACCGACGTACCGGCGAAGGACCTCGACACGTTCATCGACCTCGCGCTCAAGGCGAAGGGGCAGAAGATGTCGACCGTCTCGGTGGTGCCGCCGAAGATCGACACCTCGGATCCCGACTTCGACGAGATACGCAGTATGGTCGGGCAGGCGATCGACAAGGCCGAAGGCAAGTCCTCGGCGAAGAGCTCGGGCGATCGTGACAAGGGCAAGTCCGGCGATCCGAGGTACGAGGCCAACCAGGCGAACGACCTTTCGTCGGTTTGCTGAGGTCTGCGTCCGGAGGTCATGAGTGGTGAGCGCGCTCCCGCGCGTCGTTGCGGTCGTCGTCACCTGGAACCGCCGCGACCTCCTCGTCGAGTCGCTCGATGCGATCCGGTCGCAGTCGGCGGACGTTGCCGCGATCGTCGTCGTCGACAACGCGTCGACCGATGACACCGCCGCGACCCTTGGCTCGTACGACGACCTCGACGTCGTGACGCTGACCGAGAACACCGGCGGAGCCGGTGGGTTCGCCGCCGGGATCGAGCGTGCGCTCGACGTACACCGGCCCGACCTCGTGTGGCTGATGGACGACGACACGGTCGCGACGCCGACCGCTCTGCAGATGCTGGTCGATGCGTACGTACGTGCAGAGCCGACGCCCGCCGTGCTGGCGAGCCGCGTCGTGTGGACCGACGGCCGCGACCATCCGATGAACACCCCGCGTCGCAAACCGCGCGCCAGCGAGTCCGAGGTACGCGAAGCGGCCGCGGTCGACGCCATGCCGGTGCGCTCGGCGTCGTTCGTGTCGATTCTGTGCGAGGCCGCGACGATCCGTGAGCGTGGACTGCCGATCGCCGACTACTTCCTCTGGAACGACGACTTCGAGTACTCCACCCGGCTGCTGCGCGGACGCAGCGGTCTCTATTGCCCGGCGAGTGTTGTGGTGCACAAGACGAAGGCGTTCGGCTCGACCGACGCCGATCCCGGGCCGCGGTTCTACTACGAGGTACGGAACAAGACCTGGTTGTTCACCCGCAGTAGCGGGTTGGCGCCCGCGGAGAAGGCGATCTACGGGGCCTCGACCCTGCGACGCTGGGCACGCACGATCGCCGGGTCGCGCGACCGCTCGACACTGTGGAGGGGGCTCGGCAGGGGGTTGCGCGACGGGATACGCTCCGGTCCGCGAAGCAACGCGGTCGTGCTCCGAGACGTCTACCAGACGGACGACCCGCAAGGTAACGCCCGAAAGCCTACTGAGGGAGACCCTCCAACCTCATGAGTCCGGTGCCCTTCTCGCTGCTGCTCCCCGTGTACGGCGGCGACGACCCGAGGTTCCTGCGTACCGCCTTCAAGAGCGCGGTGGACGAGCAGACCAGGCCGCCCAACGACGTCGTGCTGATCCAGGACGGTCCGGTCAGCTCCCAGCTCGCCGCCGAGATCGCACGCATCGTCGCCGACAGCCCGGTGCCGGTGAAGCACATACCGCTCGTCGAGAACGTCGGGCTCGGGCCGGCCCTCGACCGCGGCATCGACGCGTGCGGCCACGGAGTGGTGGCACGGATGGACGCCGACGACATCTGCGTACCTCATCGGTTCGCGACCCAGCTGCCGTTGATCGAGGGCGGCGCCGACATCGTCGGTTCGGGGCTGATGGAGTTCATCGACGACGTCGACCATGTCGTCGAGACGCGGGTACCGCCGGTGGGCGAGGAAGAGATCCGCAACACCGCGCGCTTCCGCGATCCGTTCAACCATCCGACGGTGGTGTACCGCCGCGACGCTGTCGTCGCGGCCGGCGGCTACCAGGACATGCCGCTGATGGAGGACTACCTGCTGTTCGCCCGGATGCTCGCGAACGGCGCGATGCCCGTCAACATCGTCGAGCCGCTCGTCTACTACCGTGTCGGGGCCGGCGCGTATGCTCGACGTGGCGGGCTCGGGCAGTTGCGGGCGGAGTTGGAGCTACAGCGCAGGTTCCGTTCCGAACACATCACCAGCCGCACGGAGTACGTCCGAAACGTGGTCGTACGCGGCGGCTATCGGCTCGTGCCGGAGCGGGTACGCCGCGCGGCGTACCGGCGAATCATCGCCCGCGGCGGCGGGCGACAAACAGGGGAGACCGCGGCACGCCCGGACGATTCGGCTCCGGCGTGACGGAATCAGAGGTCGCACCAACAGGGGCGTGGATCAGTGCGCGGGTCATCCGCGCCCGACGGACAAGGCCGAGAAGGGAGGCGCACCGGGTGAAGGAGTGTGCGTCGACCGCCGAGAACGACGTCCGTCGGGATGCCGGGGGCCCGCGCGCCCACGTACCCTGTTGGCGCGACCTCTTAGACTGTCCGGCGCCAGGCGGCTCGCAGCTGTGTCTCGCCGATGGCCTCGAATCCCAATCGAAAAGGTGGAGTACTCAACGTGAACGCTGATCTCGTGGTGGTCGGATCCGGCCTGTTCGGGCTGACCATCGCCGAACGCTGCGCGAACGAGCTCGGTCTCAAGGTGCTCATGCTCGACCGCCGTCACCACATCGGTGGCAACGCGTACAGCGAGCCCGACCCGGACACCGGGATCGAGGTGCACAAGTACGGCGCTCACCTGTTCCACACCTCCAACAAGCGGGTGTGGGAGTACGTCAACCGGTTCACGTCGTTCACCGGCTACCAACACAAGGTGTTCACCATCTTCAAGGGCCGCGTCTACCCGATGCCGGTCAACCTCGCCACGATCTGCGAGTACTTCGGCAAGGCGATGAGCCCCGACGAAGCACGCGCCCTCGTCGCCGAGCAGGCCGCCGAGATCGACGGCAAGACCGCAGAGAGCTTCGAGGACAAGGGCATCTCGCTGGTCGGCCGCCCGCTGTACGAGGCGTTCTTCCGCGGTTACACCCTCAAACAGTGGCAGACCGATCCGAAGGAGCTGCCCGGCGCGACGCTGACCCGGCTGCCGGTCCGCTACAACTTCGACAACCGCTACTTCAACGACACCTACGAGGGTCTGCCCACCGACGGCTACACCGCGTGGCTCACCCGGATGGCCGACCACCCGAACATCGAGGTCAAGCTCGAGACCGACTTCTTCGATCTGCGCGACGACCTCGTCGGCAACGTACCGGTCGTCTACACCGGTCCGGTCGACCAGTACTTCGACTACTCCGCCGGTGACCTGTCGTGGCGCACCATCGACTTCGAGTACGAGGTCAAGCCGGTCGGCGACTTCCAGGGCACGTCGGTGATGAACTACGCCGACGAGGACGTCCCGTACACCCGGATCATCGAACCGCGTCACTTCCACCCCGAGCGCGACTACCCGAACGACAAGACCGTCATCATGCGGGAGTTCTCCCGCTTCGCGGTCAAGGGTGACGAGCCGTACTACCCGATCAACACCGCCGAGGACCGCGAGAAGCTCCTCAAGTACCGCGACCTCGCGAGGGCACAGAAGCAGGTGCTGTTCGGCGGGCGGCTCGGCACGTACAAGTATCTCGACATGCACATGGCGATCGGCTCGGCGCTTTCCATGTTCGACAACAAGGTACGTCCGTACTTCGCAGAGGGCGCCACCTTCGAAAGCGGAGGAGTAGAGGCATGACGCAGACCGAGACACCGGCGGACCAGCCACAGGCAGAGACCGCCGAGCCGCAGACCGTACGCCGGGTGCTGCAGCGTGTCGTGTTCCCGGCCGACCGCGACCTCGACGTGATGCCGCTTTACGTCGACTACAGCGCGGGCATGCTGATGACCAGCAACGACAAGGCCGGCTCGGCGCGTGGCAGCGGCGGCAAGGACGGTGCGACACCGGCGTTCGATGCGATGCAGTCGGCGCGTCGTCCCGAAAACGTCCTCGGCCGGCACCGGATGCGGATCGCGGCCGACCAGCGCGCGTCGTTCGGCACGTACTTCAACGGCTTCGCGGCCAGCTACTGGCGCATGTGGTCGGTGCTCTCCGAGGTGATCCTGCGGGTGCGCGTACGCGGTGACGCCTCCGTCATCGTCTACCGGTCGACGCCCGACGGGCGCTCGCAGCGCGTCGACTCGGCGAACACCGACGACGACCCGACGGGCGAGTTCAGCTTCAACCTGTCGCTGAAGCCGTTCGCCGACGGCGGTTGGTACTGGTTCGACGTCTTCGCCGGCGGCGACGACGCGGTCCTCGAGGAGGCCGCCTGGTGCGCCGACGTACCCGTCGAGCGGGCGGGGCAGGGCAGCGTCACGATCGGCATCACCACGTACAACCGGCCCGACTCGTGTGTCGAGCTGCTCGGTCAGATCGCCGATGACAAGGACGTTCTGGAGCGCATCGACGAGCTGATCGTCGTCGACCAGGGCAACAAGAAGGTCGCCGACGAGCCGATGTTCGGCGAGGTCTCGACCGCGCTCGGCGACAAGCTGCGGATGATCGACCAGGGCAACATCGGCGGTTCGGGCGGCTTCGCCCGGGCACAGTACGAGACCGCCAAGGCGGGCGTCAGCGACTACGTGCTGCTGCTCGATGACGACATCGTCGCCGAGACCGAGAGCATTCTGCGGGCGCTGGTGTTCGGCGACCTGTGCACCAACCCGACGATCGTCGGCGGGCACATGTTCAGCCTCTACAAGCGCTCGCAGCTGCACAGCTTCGGCGAGAAGGTCAACCTCTACCACTTCTGGTGGGGTCCCGCGCCGCACGTACACCCCGAGCACGACTTCGGTGCGCACGGCCTGCGCAGCACCGGCTGGATGCACCGCCGGGTCGACGTCGACTTCAACGGCTGGTGGATGTGCCTCATCCCGCGCACGGTGATCGACGAGATCGGTCTCGGCTTGCCGTTGTTCATCAAATGGGACGACTCCGAGTACGGCATCCGCGCCCGCGAGGCCGGATTCCAGACCGTTTCCATGCCCGGCGTCGCGGTGTGGCACGTCCCGTGGACCGATAAGAACGACGCACTCGACTGGCAGGCGTACTACCACCAGCGCAACCGTACGGTCGCCGCGTTGCTGCACTCGCCGTACGACCGCAGCGGCAGCCTGATCCGGCAGAGCTTCCGGCACCAGATCAAGCACCTGCTGTCGATGCAGTACTCCACGGCCGAGCTGCGTCTCGACGCGCTCGAGGACATCCTGCGCGGGCCCGATCACCTGCACGCGGAGATCGGCTCCAAACTCGCCGAGGTACGCGCGAAGCGCGCCACCTACACCGATGCCCAGATGGCGCCGCATCCCGACCGCTTCCCGCGCGTACGCCTGCGTAAGCCGCCGAAGCGCGGTCGCGACGCCGGCGATATCAGTGGTCGTCTCGGCAGAGTGATCGCCGCGGGAATGTCTGGCATCAAGCAGTTCCGACCGACCCGCGCCGAAGCCGACTTCAACCCCGAAGCCCAGGTGGCTGCGTCGGATGCAGCCTGGTGGCGCCTCGCGCAGTTCGACTCGGCGATCGTCTCGACCACCGATGGCACGTCGGCGTCGTGGTACAAGCGCGACCGCGATGCGTTCCGGCATCTGCTCACCCGTACGATCAGCCTGCACGAGCGGCTGCATCGCGAGTGGCCGCATCTGGTGCGCCAGTACCGCGCCGCGATCGACGAGCTGACCGGCTGGGAGGCCTGGGAGCGTACGTTCGCCGAGTCCGAGGCCAACGCAACCCTCCCGACCAGCGGTGCCGAGAAGGCGTCGGCCGAGAGCGAGCCAGGAGAAAGTACGAGTACCTCGTCATGACGATGGCGCCTGAGCGCGCGGACGATCACCCGCACGGCCCGCTGCGGCCTCCCGGCGAGTCCAGCGGCCTGTTCGGGGTCTTCCGCCGCCGCTACCTGCTGAAGCTACTCGTTCAGAAGGAGCTCAAGAACCGCTACCAGGTCAGCCTGCTCGGGCTGCTCTGGAGCTACATCAAACCGGGTTTCCGGTTCGTGATGTACCTCACCGTGATCGGCATCGGCCTGAAGATGGGCAAGCAGGTCGATCACTTCCCGCTGCACATCCTGTGCGGGCTGATCATCGTGCACATGGCGACCGAGTCGATGAACTCCGGCACCAAGTCGATCACCGGCAACCGGCAGCTCGTCGGCAAGATGAACGTACCGCGCGAGATGCTTCCGATGACCTCGCTGCTGGTTTCGTCGTACCACACCTTGCCGCAGTACGTGATCCTGATCGGCGCCTGCATCTTCGCGGGCTGGTCGGTCTCGGTGTACGGCGTCGTGGCCGCGCTGCTGGGCTTTGCGATCATCTGGTTGTTCGGGCTGATCTACTCGCTGATCGCCGGCGCGCTCAACGTCGTCTACCGCGACTTCAACAACTTCTCGCAGACGATCTCGCAGATGGTCATGTGGTTCACGACGATGATCTATCCGTGGACGAACGTAGTCGACCTCGGCCCCGCCGTGAGCGTTCCGTACCAGTTCAACCCGATCGCGATGGCGGTTCTGTTGACCCAGCGGGGTTTCTGGTACGAGACCGTCGACAACCCCGCACCCGGAACGATGCCCGACCACCTGCTGCTCAAGGGCAGCATCATGCTCGTGGTCCTGGTGCTACTTGTCTTCGTCGCCCAGCGGGTGTTCTCTCGCCTCGAGGGCAGATTCGCGGAGTACATCTGATGGCGCAGTCGGTGGTCGTCGACCACGTTTCCAAGAAGTTCAGCCTGCACAACGCGCGTACGCTCAAGCAGCGGCTGGTTGCGGCGCGCAAAGGCGTGGCGATCAACGAGTCGTTCATGGCGATCGACGACGTCTCCTTCGACGTACAGGAGGGCCAGTCGATCGGCCTGATGGGGCTGAACGGCTCCGGTAAGTCGACCATGCTGCGGCTGATCAACGGCGTGCTCCGGCCCGACTCGGGTGAGGTTCTCGTACGCGGCCGCGTTGCGGGTCTGATCGAGATCTCGGCGGGGTTCCAGAAGCAGCTGTCCGGACGCGAGAACATCTACCTGAACGCCGCCCTGAACGGTATGAGCGAAGCCGAGACCAACGCGAAGTTCGACGAGATCCTCGACTTCGCGCAGATCGAGAAGTTCCTCGACACACCCGTTCAGCACTACTCGTCGGGTATGAAGGCGCGTCTGGGGTTCGCGGTCGCGATCGCCGCCGACTCCGATGTGTTCATCATCGACGAGGTCCTTGCGGTGGGCGATCCGCCGTTCAAGAAGAAGTGCATGAAGCGCATCCATGAGATCCGCGCCGAGGGCCGCACGGTGCTCTTCGTCAGCCACAACACCAACCAGGTACGCAAACTGTGCGATCGGGCACTCGTCCTCGAGCGCGGCCGCCTGGTGTTCGACGGCTCGGTCGACGATGCGGCGAAGCGGCTGCACTACGACGCCGACGAGGACCTCGACCCCGACGGCGCCGCAGACTTCTGACTCACTGCGGCGGTGGATCGGTGTCCGTGACGTGCTCGTCGGCGGTCAGTGACTCCAGCCGCGCCGGGTCCGGCTCGGCGACCAGCACCAACGACGCATCGGCGCTCAGCGCACCGAGCAGGATGTCGACCGAGTCGTGGTCGCCGGTCGTACCCGCGACGAGCACGCGTGGCTCCGGGCGGGCCCACCGCTCGGCGCGCGCGGACGCCGCGGTGACGCACTCCGCGTGGCTGTGGACCGTGCCGTCGAGCACGGCTGCCGGCGCATCGGGAGTCGGCGGGTCGTACGCAGCGAAGCGGTCACCGTGGCCCAGTACGTCGGCGTTGTAGTCGGTCACGCCTGCCGGCAGCGCCGTCTGGAACCGCGCACCGAGCGGGCGCAACGACAGTGCGACCACCTCGTCCGCGTCGGGCAGATCGGTGTCCAATGCGTCCGGTCCGACCACCGCGACATCGGTCGCCGCGTCAGGTGCACCCAGCCGCACGACGCATCCGACCTCCCAGGCGGCGAGCAGCCATACGGCACGCTCCCAATGCGGCGGGAGATCGACGGCGATCGAGGCCCCCGCGCTCGCCGCAAGCGAGTCCTGCAGCATGTTCGCGGTCTTGGCGACCCAGTTGGCGGTCGTCGCGCGGCTCAACTCGACGCGCTCACCGCTCGCGTGGTCGTAGAACGTGATGAACGGACGCGCTGGGTCACGGGAGACAGCGTCGGCGAGGAGTTTCGGGATCGTCACGTGCCCGAGGCTACATACGCGGTACGCGACGCAGGCGGTCGATACGATGACCTGCAATGCGTGCCATCATCATCGCCGGCGGATTCGGGACCCGGCTGCGTCCACTGACCACTCGCCACCCCAAGCACGTGCTGCCTGTCGCCGGGGTTCCGTTCCTGTTGCATCAGCTCAGCAAGCTCGCTGCGATCGGCATCGATGAGGTCGTGCTCGCCGCTTCGTATCGCGCCGAGCAGTTCGAGCCCATCGTCAGCGCGGCGAAGGGCATCGGCGTCACCGTCCGGGTCGAGACCGAAGAGCAGCCGCTCGGCACCGGCGGCGCGATCCGCCACGCGGCCGAGTCGATGGGCGTACGCCCCGACGAAGCGGTCGTCGTGCTGAACGGCGATCAGCTCTCCGGGCACGACATCGCAGCGCAGACAGCCGCCTTCGACGACGCGGGCGCCGACGTCAGCCTGCATCTCGTCTCGGTCGACGACCCGCGGTCGTACGGCTGCGTGCCGACCGACGATACGGGCCGTGTCACCGCATTCCTGGAGAAGTCTCCGGATCCGGTCACCCACCAGGTCAACGCGGGTTGTTATGTGTTCCGGGGGTCGGCCATCGACGCGATTCCGCCCGGTACGCCGATCTCGGTGGAGCGCGAGACCTTCCCCGAGCTGCTGCGTTCCGGTGCCCTCGTCATCGGGCACGTCGACGACGGCTACTGGCTCGACGTCGGTACGCCGGACGCGCTGGTCCGGGCATCGCGCGACATCGTGACCGGCGTTGTGACGACGCCCGCGTACCCGCATCAGCCGGCGGAGCACCACATCGACGCGAGCGCAGACATCGATGACTCGGCGTCGGTACACGGCGGCTCGGCGATCTCGGCCGGCGCCGTCGTCGAGGCGCGTGCACGTGTCGAGGGCAGTGTCGTCATGGCCGGCGCCGTCGTTGCAGCCGATGCGACGGTCGTCGGATCGGTCATCGGTCCGTACGCCAGGGTCGGCGCGCGTACGGTCGTTCACGGCGCGGCGCTCGGCGACGAGGCGACTGTCGGCGCTGACTGCGAGCTGATTGCGGGCGCCCGGATCGCATGCGGTGCGGCGATCGCGGACGGCGCGGTCCGCTTCAGCAGCGGCTGATCACACGTCGCGGCGTAGCAGTGCGCTGTGTGACGTGCCGTACGCGCGGTCGAGCACCCGAAATCGTTCGAGCAACGCTCCGTATGCGACCAAGCACTCCGATCGGTCGGCGCCCGGCGCTGCGGCGACCGTGATCGACTCGTCGCTCACCTCGATCGACAGCACCTCGGAGTCGACCGGCCCGAGCGCGATGCCGACGACATCGTCGTCGAGGTCTGCGAAGCCGCGCGGCCGGCCGGGCGAGGTGCCGACCGCCTGTCGTACCGCCTCGTTGGCGCCGAGACCGAACAGGTCTCCGCCGTCATCGCGGACCAACGCCGTCGCTCCCGGACCGTTGTCGCCGCAGAAGTAGGCCGCGCCCAGCCCGCGCACCACCGCGACGGGGAGCCCGGTCACCTTGCCCGTCACCAGATCGGCGGCGGCCGCGACCTCGTCGGCGATCGCGGGTGCCGTCACCCGGAGCTCGTTGCCGTACGCGTCGTACTGGCCTTCGTACGAGCGCAGCGGTAGCAGGCCGGCGCAGCCGATCGCCAGGTCGGTCTGCCCGATGCGCCACGGTCGTCCCGCGGTGTCGGTGACGACGACGCCGAGTCCGCTCGCGGCGTCGGGAAAGCGTTCCAGCAGCGAGGTACGCAATGCGGCGGCCGCGCCGTCGGGGTCGGCCGGCAAGGTGATCGCGGAGCCGATCTCGACGTTGGAGGCGTCGATGCCCGCCGCAGCCATGGTGAGCCCGTGTTTCGTACGCACGATCCGGGTCGTGCCGCGACGTGCGACGACGCGTTCGGTCGCCTCGTCGACCAACGACTCCCGCTCGGCGCGAGTGACGAGTCCGAGCGCCTTGCTCACGACCTTGCTGGTGACCACGACGACGTCGTAGGCACGTAGCGGCCGGTCGAGGTGCTCGGCGATCAGTGCGGCGAGATCGTCGCCGTGGGCGACCTCGGGTATGCCGCGAACGGCGGTGATGGACAGATCGGAGTTCTCGCCGGTCATCGGGACAGCTCGGACGCCAAGGCGAGGGTGTCGCGGGCGAGCTGCTCGGTCGCGGCCGGATCCGTCATCAGCAGGGGCACTGCGCGCGCTGCGATGCCCGCATCCGTGAGCGGACCAACGCTGCTCTCGTCCCGCGCGTCGACCAGCCAGCCGTCGAGTACGCCGCCCGCCGACCGAGCGCCGTAACGGGTGGCGACACCCTGTGTGCTGACCTCGACGCCGAGACCCTCGAGGAGCTGGTCGGCCATACCGCGCACCGCGGCACCGTCGATGATCGGGGAGACCCCGACCACCGGGCCGCGGGCCGTACGTACCGCTTCTTCGATGCCGGGCACCGCGAGGATCGTCCCGACGGACACGATCGGGTTCGACGGCGGCACGATCACCGCGTCGGCGTTTGCGATTGCGTCGAGTACGTCAGGGCCTGGCTTCGCCTGCTCGACGCCGACCTCGACCACGCCACGGACCGGAACAGAGGCGCGCATCCGTACCCAGTACTCCTGGAAATGCACGACTCGTTGCCCGCTCGCCGCGGTCTCGTCGTCGATGACGATATGTGTCTCTACGCGATCATCGCTCATGGGCAGCAGGCGTACGCCCGGTTGCCAGCGCGCGCACAGTGCCTCGGTGACCTGCGTGAGCGTGTAGCCCGCGCCGAGCATCTGGGTGCGTACGACATGGGTTGCGAGGTCGCGGTCACCGAGTCCGAACCACGTGGGCTCGACGCCGTACGCAGCGAGCTCCTCCTTGACGTGCCAGGTCTCGTCGGCACGGCCCCAGCCGCGCTCGGGGTCTATTCCGTTGCCGAGCGTGTACATGACGCTGTCGAGGTCCGGACACACCTTGAGCCCGAAGAGCCAGATGTCGTCGGCCGTGTTGCCGATGACCGTCAGATCGTCGTCCGGGCCGAGCACGGAACGCAGCCCCGTGAGGAAGCGGGCGCCGCCGATGCCGCCCGACAAAGCGGTGAGATGCATGTGTCACATTCTGCGGTACGCGATCTCACGAGCGGTCCGCACCTGTGGCAGGCTAGGGCCGGACGTGAACACCTCGTGTGGGGAGAAACAGTGGTTACCGAATCCACCAAGAAGCTCCGGGAGCTCTTGGCGTTCGTCTTGCTCGGCGTCGTCGCCGCGCTCGTTCTGGTGTCGTTGTCGTTGCTGTTCAAGGACTTCGACGGGTTGTTCGGCCCGGGCGAGATCGACTTCGCAGTGAAGGCCTCGATCGTGCAAGGCGATTTCGTCAATCCGGTCTACGTACTCCTCATCGTCGCGGCGGTTCTTCTCGTCACGCACCTCGGGGAGCCGACGAAACAGGCTCGTACGATCACGATCGGCGCGCTCGCGCTGCTCGGCGTGATGGCCGTGCTCGGCCTCGTCACCTGGATCTCGAGTCTCAGTCTCGAAGACGGCCAGGGCATGAGCGTGTTGTCCGGCTTCGGCGGGCTCTCGGGTGCAGAGAAGGTCGGCGGCTCGTTCGCAATGATCGCGCTGCTCGCCTTCGTCGGTATCGCGATCTACTTCTGCCTGACGACCTTGCAGGCGCTGCCGTCGGCTCCGAAGCCGCAGCAGCAGTGGGCCGGCAACCAAGGGCAGGGTGGCGCCTGGGGCGCTCAGCCGCAGCAGTGGGACGGCCAGGGCCAGCCGCAGCCGGGGCAGTGGGACGGCCAAGGTCAGCCGCAGCCGGGCCAGTGGGACGGTCAAGGTCAGCCGCCGCAGCAGCAGTGGGACGGCCAAGGTCAGCCGCAGCCGGGGCAGTGGGATGGCCAGGGTCAGCCGCAGCAGGCCTCGTGGGGTCAGCCGCAGGAGTCGGCTCAGCAGTCGTCGTGGGGTCAGCCGCAGGAGAACCCTCCGGGGCAGTGGGATGGCCAAGGCCAGCCGCAGCCCGGGCAGTGGGACGGCCAGGGCCAGCCGCAGCAGTCCTCCTGGGGTCAGCCGCAGGAGTCGGCACAGCAGGCCTCGTGGGGCCAGCCGCAGGCCGATCCTCAGCAGTCGTCGTGGGGTCAGCCGCAGGAGAACGCTCCCGGGCAGTGGGACGGCCAGGGCGAGCCGCAGCAGTCGTCCTGGGGTCAGCCGCAGGAGTCGGCTCAGCAGTCGTCGTGGGGTCAGCCGCAGGAGAACCCTCCGGGGCAGTGGGATGGCCAGAGTGAGCCACCGCAGCCTGCGTGGGGTCAGCCGCAGCAGCCCGAGCCGCAGCAGTGGGACGGTCAGGGTCAGCCGCCGCAGCAGTCGTCCTGGGGTCAGCCGCAGGAGTCGGCTCAGCAGTCGTCGTGGGGTCAGCCGCAGGAGAACCCTCCGGGGCAGTGGGACGGTCAGAGTGAGCCACCGCAGCCTGCGTGGGGTCAGCCGCAGCAGCCTGAGCCGCAGCAGTGGGACGGTCAGGGTCAGCCGCCGCAGCAGTCGTCGTGGGGTCAGCCGCAGGAGAACCCTCCGGGGCAGTGGGATGGCCAGAGTGAGCCGCCGCAGCCTGCGTGGGGTCAGCCGCAGCAGCCTGAGCCGCAGCAGTGGGACGGTCAGGGTCAGCCGCCGCAGCAGTCGTCCTGGGGTCAGCCGCAGGAGAACCCTCCGGGGCAGTGGGATGGCCAGAGTGAGCCGCCGCAGCCTGCGTGGGGTCAGCCGCAGCAGCCCGAGCCGCAGCAGTGGGACGGTCAGGTACGCCCTGAGGAGCAGACGACGCAGGCGTGGAGCCCGGCACAGGACAACGCCGATGACGCCTCGTGGGGTCAGTCCAGTGCGTCGAGCACCGAGGAGACGAGCGTCTTCGACCCTGCCGTCGATGATGGCACCGATGACGGCTCAACCGATTCTGCCGAGGGTTCGGAGCCCAACGACCGTCCGGGCTGGTGGAACCCCAGCTCCTGATTCACGGTCGGTAATCCTCGACTCAGCGCCCGTACGGTTCACGTGCGGGCGCGAGTCGTGTGGGCATGTGTATAGCAGGCCTCCGCTTGACTTTCGGGTATTGCAGGCATGTAATTTCATACGTGTCGTTACTTCTTGCTCTCGGGTATGGAGAAGCGACGCACACCAACGGGGTCTACAAGGGGTCGAGGAGGCGAGACCATGGCAGAGCCAGAGATGCTCCCGGTTGACGCCGAAGAAGAGTTGAGTTGGCAGGAGCGTGCACTCTGCGCACAAACCGATCCGGAAGCGTTCTTTCCGGAGAAGGGTGGGTCGACGCGAGAGGCAAAACGCGTCTGCACCACGTGCGAGGTACGCGACGAATGCCTCGAGTACGCGCTGATGCACGACGAACGGTTCGGCATCTGGGGCGGGCTGTCGGAGCGCGAACGCCGAAAGCTCAAACGCCGCGCCGTTTGAGCCCTGGTGTTCCAGGCGAGTACGGCGCGGCGGCGCTGTCGGTGGGTGCCATTCGGCCGACCGAGTGGGCCCTGTAACGCCCAACGCCGCTGCGCGGTATTTGGTCGCACGCCTTAGAGTGGTCGACGCCCCAGTCCGCGCCGGCGACCCACGTTCGGTTCGCGTGCCTGCGTCACCCGATGGGCTTTGTGGTGCTCGCGAGAAGCAGGATCTCCAGTCCTGGTTCGCCGCGATGCCGCCCGGTTCGGGAGCGGAGGCCGCCGGCCGGTGAACGGGGTTCGCCGAGATGACCGAACGCCGACCCGAAGGTATGCATGACCGCAGTTTTCGAGGATGAGAATCCGCCTGACCAGGCGTGGCTCTCGAATCCCCCGTCCGTTGCTGCGGTACTCGTTGCACACAACGGTGCTCGCTGGCTGCCGCAGACGCTGCAGGCACTCGGCACGCAGACCCATCACGCGAGCCACGGCATGGCGGTCCACGTCACATCGACCGACGAGACGCCGGAGATCTTGGCGCGCACCTTCCATGAGTCGGCGATCGTCGAGGTTCCGGCGGGCACCGGCTTCGGTGACGCCGTACGCGCGGGGCTCGACTCTCTGGCGCGTACCGAATGGATCTGGCTGCTGCACGACGACTGCGCGCCTGCCCCCGATGCGCTGGAGCGCCTGCTCGACGAGGCGATCGCATCCGGCGCCGATGTGGTCGGCCCCAAGGTGCGAGAGTGGCCGACGTTGCGTCGGCTGCTGGAGGTCGGAGTATCGATCACCGGCACCGGCCACCGCGAGACGGGTCTCGAACGCGGCGAACCCGATCAGGGCCAGCACGACCGTGCGCGCGATGTGCTCGCCGTGAGCAGCGCCGGAATGCTGGTCAAACGCGAGATGTGGGATGCCCTCAACGGGTTCGACCCCGAGCTGCCGTTGTACTTCGACGACGTCGACTTCGGCTGGCGAGTCGCTCGCCACGGCGGTCGTACGCGCGTCGTACCCCGGTCGGTGATGTTCCATGCGGAGGCGAGTGCGCGCTCGCAGCGACCTACGGCGCGGCGAGTGCATCCGCGTCCTCGTCGCGACGCACGCAAGGGCGCCCTGTTCACGTTGTTGAGCAATGCCAGCCTGCCCGGCTTCTGCTGGCAGTTCCTGCGGCTGTTCGTCGGCACCGTCCTGCGGTCGATCGGGCTCGTCCTGGTCAAGGCTCCCGGCGATGCCCAGCAAGAGATCGCGGCCCTGATCTCGGTGTACGCGCGGCCGTGGCGGATCCTCGCGGCACGCCGACGGCGGGCCGCCACGTCGACGGTTTCCGCGGCCGACGTACGCCATCTACTGCCGTCCTGGTCGATCCCGTATCGACACGGCGTCGACGAGATCGGCGATGTCATCTGGGGTCTCACGCGTACGCCGGACGCCGATGCCTCCGGGCGACGGGCGGCCGTTGTCGAGTACTCCCACGTCGCCGACCTCGACGACGAGGCCGAGCCCGACCGGGGCATCGTGGCGTTTGCGCGCAGGCATCCCTGGGCGGGCGTCGTCGCCGTGCTGTCGTTGGCATCACTGGTCGCCTGTTGGGGACTGATCGGCTCCGGCTTGTTGTCGGGAGGGGCGCTGCTACCCGCGCCCGACTCGACGGGCGCCTGGTGGAGCACGTTCGCCGCCTCCTGGCACGACGTCGGTCTCGGCAGTGATCGCTTCGGCCCGCCGTACGCGTTCGTCCTCGCATTGCTGTCGGTGTTCACGTTCGGCCATCCAGGCTTGGTGATCGACGTGGTGGTCATCGGGGCCGTGCCACTCGCGGCGGTCACTGCGCACCGGCTCGCGAGGCGGTTCCTGCAGTCCGGCTGGCTGCAGGCGGCGTGGGCGGTCGCCTACGCCTTCGCGGTCGTCGCTTCAGGTGCGCTCGGCCAGGGCCGTTTCGGATCCCTGCTCGGGCTGGTGCTCGCACCGGTCATCGTGAACGCCGGCATCTCTCTCGTGCAGCGGTCGTCACTGCGACGCGGCTGGCAGGAGGGCCTACGCGTCGGACTCTGGCTGAGTGCGCTCACCGCGTTCGTACCGATCGCGTACGTCGTGACCATCTGCGGGCTCCTCATCGCCGTCGGCCTTCGCGGTCATGCGCGCGAATGGCTGTCGCTCGCGCTCGCTGCGGTGGTGCCGTTCGGCGTGCTCGGCCCGTGGATGTGGGAGCGCGCGCTCGATCCGCGCATGTGGTGGTGGGAGGCCGGACTCGCCGACGGCGGCTTCGGTTCGCTGGAGCCCGATGCTCTCGACGTCGCTCTCGGCCAGGCCGGCGGACCGTACTCCGCGCCGGCGTTGTTCGGTATCGGACTGCTCATCGTCGGCGTGGCAGCACTGATCCCGGGACGCAGGCGTACGGCGGTGTTGTGGGCCTGGCTGATCGGGCTGCTGTGCTTGGCTTTCGCGGTCATCGGCGCAGGTACGACGTTCGAGGTGCCGGGTGTGTCCGGCGAGGCGTCCGCCTGGATCGGATTCGTGACCGTGTGCTGGCTCAGCGCGCTCGGCGCTGCCGGCGCCATTGCTCTCGACGGTATGCAGTCCGATGACAGACGCGCGCTGGGTCGTACGCTCGGCGTCGCCGGTCTCGTCGTCGGCCTATCCGCCCCGGTACTCATGGGCGCGTGGTGGCTCGTCAACGCCGACGGCGGTGCGGTGGACCGCGGCGATGCGAGCGACCTGCCCGCGTTCGTCTCAGCGGCTGCGGCCGATTCGGGCGGGTCGGTGGTCGTACTCGACGGTGCGGACGGTGATGCTCTGAGCTATCACGTACACACCGATGACGGTCCCCGACTCGGAGACGAGTCGGTGCTGCCGGATGCCGACGACCACCCGGACTTCGCTCCGCTCATCGCCGCACTGGCGTCGGACCCGACGCAGGCCGAGGTCGACGAGCTGGCGGACTACGGCGTTCAGGGATTCTTCGCGCGTCCTCCGGTCGACGAGTCGTTGACGGTCGCATTCGATTCGGCTCCCGGCTTCGAAGTGTTCGGCAGCAGCGTCCCCGACTCGCGGGTGTGGATGCTCAAATCGCGACCAGATCCGTCCGATGGCGACGGCAGCGCGCTTCGGCCGTGGATGGTCGCGGGGCAGCTCGTCGTCCTCGTGGTCGTCCTCGTGGTCGCCACACCCGGCCGACGTAGTAGGAGGCGAGCATGAGCCGGAGAATCAGCACGCCACCGCCGTCGAGCGGCACGGGTTCGCGTACGACCGGGTTGCTGGCCGGGGTCGTCGTGGTGATCGCCGCGGCACTGTTGGCGTTGGCCGCTACTCGTACGAGCGGGAGCGACGTCGAGCCGAGCGCGACCGACGGCGTGGCCGGCACCGCACCGATCTCGACGGTCGGACGATCCTGTGCGACGTTCGGCACCGAGTCGGATACGCCGCCGCTCGAGGTCGGTAGTACGACCCTGCGCTCCGACGACTCATCGGGTGAGGGCGCGAACACTGCCACCAAATCGCCAGGTGGCAAGAAGATCGGGGCGTTGACGGTCGGCGGCCCGGGTGAGTGGGCGCAGAGCTCGGTGCCGGGCGCC
The DNA here is from genome assembly GCA_023100825.1 of Nocardioidaceae bacterium SCSIO 66511. NCBI lineage: Bacteria > Bacillati > Actinomycetota > Actinomycetes > Propionibacteriales > Nocardioidaceae > Nocardioidaceae bacterium SCSIO 66511. Next base: position 1,256,236 of record CP095846.1, read on the forward strand.
GACACCTCGGCGGTCGTCATCGACGCCTCCGGCGGGCTCGCGCCGATGAGCACCGCATTCGGCGCGACCCGGGCACCGGGTGCATCCGGCTCCGGCCTCGCCGTACAGACCTGTCCGTCGGCTCATGCTCAGTCGTGGTTCGTCGGCGCGGGCAGCACTGCCGAGCACTCCGGAACCCTCGTCCTCACCAACCCCGGCAACGTCGACGCGGTAGTGGACGTCGCGATGTACGGCGCCGACGGCCAGGTCAGCGTCGTCGGAGGTTCGGGCGTCCCCGTCAAGCCCGGCCAGACCAAGCGGTTGCCGCTGGACGACCTCGGCACCGGAGAGGACGAGCTGGCGCTTTCGGTGTCCACGAGCCGCGGGACCATCTCCGCATCGGTGCTCGACGCGACCGGCAAGCTCGCGGCTCATCGGGGCTCCGACTACCTGCCGGCGGCAGCCGATCCGTCCACCGATTCGGTCGTCGCGGGCGTGCCCGCCGGCGCGGACGGCGGTGAGCTGATCATCGCGAATCCGAGCGACCGCGCTGCGAACGTGTCGATCACCGTGCTCGGCAAGGACGGCGAGTCGACGCCGAGCGGACTCGAGAGCGCGTCCGTCGGGGCGGGCTCGGTCAAGAAGGTGGCGCTGCCCGGCAACGTCGTAAACGGCTCCATGTCCGTGCGGCTCAAGTCGGAGGTGCCGGTGACGGGCGCGGTCCGTGCGTTCTCCGCGGCCGACCTCGCGTACGCGACCTCCGCGGAGCCGGTCACCGGCACGGTCGCCGTGCCGGTCGGATTCGGCGGAACCACGGTCGACGTCTCGGCGGCATCCGCGGCGGTGAAGGGGAGCAGCACGCTCCAGCTGCGCGCGTACGACTCGAAGGGCAAGGAGTCGGGCAAGGGCAGCGTCGATCTGGAGGCGGGCCAGACGAGAGCCTTCGACCCGCTGCAGGTCACCGGAGCGCGAGAGAACGACACCGCGTACGTCACGCTCACCGCAGAAGGTAAGGGCGTACGCGCCGCCGCGACGTTCAGCGACGGTGACGACTGGAGCACGGTGCCGCTCGCCGACCTGCCCGCGACCGTCGTACGCCCGGCCGTCGAGGTCGGCTCCCTGCGCTGACGAGTCAGCGGTGCTGGGGGTCGATGTCGTCGGGGTCCATGTCCCACACGACCGCAAGCTCCTCGACGATCGTGGCGAGTACCAGCTCGGCGAGATCGCTCGCGTCGGCACAATGCGTCAGCAACGGCCGACGGAACACCACGACGCGTGCCGGAGTATCTGGACCCTCCGCGACGCTGCTCGCGTACGGAACGGGGCGTACCCATTCGTCGGGCAGTATCGGGTGGTCCTCGACGGCGAAGTCGACGGCGTCGATGCGCTCGGGGAACTTGCGGCGGAGCCGCTCGACGACGGCCAGTACGAGCTCATCGAACTCAACCGACGGCGATCGTTGCGCGGGCACCCCCGCCGGGGCGAGCGGGCTCGACAACGCGAGCGGGCCACGCATCCCGCGCCCGCGGCGGTCGCGCCGCCGACCCGGCCGGCCGCCACCGGCCGTTGCTTTCGACTCCATCGCGGTGAGCCTAACGACCGGTCCGGGCGAGCGACAGGTACCGTCTGCCACGTGAGTCCAGTCCGCCGTTGTTCACGTACTGCCTGCACGCGCCAGGCGATCGCCACACTGACGTACGTGTACTCGGATCAGACCGCAGTGCTCGGCCCGCTCGCGACCTACGCGGAGCCGCACAGCTATGACCTCTGCGATTTCCACTCCGAGCGCCTGTCCGCGCCACGGGGCTGGGAGGTGCTGCGGCTGGCGCCCGATCCCGAGGCGATACAGCCGTCGCACGACGACCTCGAAGCGTTGGCCGATGCGGTACGCGAGGCCGCCCGGCCGGTCGAGACGCCCGAACCACAGGGCGACGGCGTCGAGGTAGGACGCCGCGGTCACCTTCGGGTGTTGCGCTCGAACCAGCCATGACCACCGGGTACGACCACCGCGTCGACGCGGTGCTCAAGGCGTACGACGTGCGGGGCGCGACGCCCGATCCGCTCGACGCCAGGCTCGCCGCAGCGTACGCGAGCGCGTTCGCCGAGTACGTGGAGCCCGATGCGCACCGTCCGGTCCTGCTCGGCCGCGATGTACGAACGACGTCCGAGCCGATTGCGACGGCCGTCGCCGAGGCACTCACCGCCGCCGGCCGAGACGTCGTCGACCTCGGTGTCTGCTCGACCGACCTGCTGTACTTCGGCTCCGGCGACTACGACGCACCCGGAATCATGATCACCGCGAGCCACAACCCCGGACGCGACAACGGCATGAAGTTCACCCGGCGGGGCGCGCGCCCGATCGGCCGAGCAGATGGGTTGGCCGACGTCGCCGAACGCGCAAAGGCCTTGCTGGCAAGTCGCTTCCCAGTCGCGCACACCCCTGGTCGGCTGACGCGGCGCGACCTCTCCGGCGCGTACGCGGACCGACTTCTCGAGCTCGCTCCAGTGCACGGACGCCGGCTCAAGGTGGTCGTCGACGCGGCCAACGCCGTTGCCGGGGTCACCGTGCCCGAGGTGTTCGGCAGAGTCGCCGTCGACCTTGTCCCGTTGTACTTCGAGCCCGACGGCACGTTCCCGAACCACGAACCGAACCCGCTTGCACCGGAGAACCTCGTGGACCTGCAGGCGGCCGTCCGCGAGCACGATGCCGATCTCGGCCTCGCGTTCGACGGCGACGCGGATCGCTGCTTCGTCGTAGACGAGACGGGTGCCGTGGTGAGCGGCTCGGCGATCACCTGCCTGATCGCATCGCGGGTGCTCGCAGAGCATCCGGGAGCAACGATCCTGTACAACTTGATCTGCTCGCGGGCCGTACCCGAGGCAGTTGTCGCGAGCGGCGGCGTTCCCGTACGTACGCCCGTCGGCCACTCCTTGATCAAAGCCGAGATGGCGCGTACCGGCGCCCGTTTCGGCGGCGAGCACTCGGGCCATTTCTACTTCGCCGACTTCTTTCTCGCCGACTCGGGCATGCTCGCGGCGCTGCATGTGCTCGGTGCGCTGGCAGCGAGTGGCAATCCGCTGTCGGAGCTGCTCGCCTCGTACAACCTGTACGCGGTCTCCGGTGAGATCAACAGCGTCGTCAACGATCAGACGGAGGCGATGCGTCGGGTCGCCGCCGCGTACGCCGATCTCGACGAGACCGAGGTCGACCACCTCGACGGCGTCACGGTTCGTCATCCGGGCTGGTGGTTCAACGTACGAGCGTCCAACACCGAGCCGGTGGTTCGGCTCAATGTCGAGGCGCTCGACCATGCGTCGATGCAGGCGCTGCGCGATGAGCTGCTCGCGGTGATTCGGGCATCCTGACGGTGCGGTGCACTGCCATCACGATGACGCGATGGCATCCTTGGGTCTGATGAACCTCGATGACTCGCTGCTGGAGATCCTCGTCTGCCCCGTCTGCAGATCGAGCCTGGTCGTCGACGACGACGCATCCAGGTTGGTGTGCGGATCCTGCGCGCGTACGTATGCCGTACGCGACGGCATACCGGTGATGACGGTCGGCAACGGCGCCAGCTGATGTTCGACGACACCAGGCTCGACGACGCCGAGGTCCTCAGCCGTGCCGATCAACGCCTCAGGTTCCTCGCAGAAGCGGGCGCTCGCGTACGCGCGGAAGTGCAGCTCTCGGCAGAGCAGCTCGACTCGATCGGCGAGCAGAGCCCACCGCGCGCCGTTGTCGCCGCGGGCAAGGGCGCGAGGTTGCTCCGTGCCGTACTCGAATCGACGTGCCCGGTGCCGTTCGTCGCCTGGCCGGGTCCTGGGCTGCCTGGGTGGGCCGGCCCGCTCGACACTGTTGTCGTCCTTGCGCAGGCCCATGACGATGCGAGCGCCGCAACCGCGGTAGCAGAAGCGCGCCGTCGTGGCTCGACGCTACTCGTCACGTCGATACGCGGATCGCAGATCGAGGAGCGGGCCGTCGGGCCGCACTCCATCGTCCTGTCGACCCAATCCGACGACTCGCTCGCCGGCGCGGTGGTGCTGCTGCAGGCGATGGCGCGGCTACGGCTCGGGCCCGCGGTCGACGGCGAGGCGGTCGCGCGATCGCTCGACGACGTCGCCGCGCGTTGCTCGCCGTTCGTGGACTCGGCGACCAACCCGGCCAAACTGCTCGCGCTGGCGCTCGGTGACGGTGTCCCGCTGCTGTGGGGCGGCTCCTCGCTGGCCGCTCGTGCCGCGCGCCGCATCGCCGAGGCGGTACGCCGAGAGACGGGCAAGCCTGCGTTCGCGGCCGACGTCGACCACCTGCTTCCGGTGCTGGAGCGGACTCCGGAGAAGGACGTGTTCGCCGACCCGTTCGAGTCCGGCGGGGGAGCAGCCAGGCCGTGCGTACTGATCGTGGACGACGGCACGGACGACCAGTCGGTGACCGCAGAGCGGACCCGGCTGGCCGAGGCGGCGCAGCGCTTCGACGTACCGGTCGAGTACCTGAGCGAGGGCGGCGGATCCGCGCTGGCCCGCTACGCATCGGCGCTCGGCCTCGGTACGTACGTCGCGGCGTACCTCGGCATCGCGATCGCCGACGGGTAGGGCGGTCTGGCGGTTGCGGTTCGCCTACCCGCCACTGCGGTCCTCGTCGCTGTCGGCTTTCCCTCTCCCTTCGGTACGACCACCCGCCTGCCTGATTCTCTGCGCTGTCGGTTTTCCCTACTGCGACGGCCGGGCAAAAGACGCGGCGACGCGGGAGGCGCACCTATCGGCTGGGGTTCGCCGCCGGCTAACGCGTTCCGGTCGGCTTTTGCGTGGTGGGTGGGTGGTGTTTTACCAAGTAAGCATGGTGAAACTCCACCTTGCACGGCAGGCACACCGTGCAAAGTGACACGTTGCCGTGCCCGTTGGTACGTACGTGGCCACCGTGACAGGAGTCCACTCGCTCGCGTCGCGCGCGCCGACCGTCGTTGCGGTTTGCCTTGGTACCAAGGCAAGCCGCACCCCACACTCGTACGCCCCAAGGGAAGTTGTCACTGCCCAAGGGACACTTCCCGTGGACAGTGACAATCGTCGTTGGGAAGCACCTCACCTTGCCCCGCAACCACCCCAAAGTGGCGGGGCAGCCGCCAAACAACCGCACCGAAGAGCCGCCTCCGCGCGTCGCCGCGTCTTTTGCCCAGCCGAAGGAAGCGGGGCGGGCGACCGCGACGAGAAGTGAAGCGGCGGGTGGTCGCCGACGTACCCGGCGACGCCGAGCAGGCGAGCGGCGACCTGACCGCTACGCTTGACGGCATGGATTACAACGTCGCCGACCTGAGTCTTGCCGAGTACGGCCGCACCGAGATCACCCTGGCCGAGCACGAGATGCCCGGCCTGATGGCGATGCGCGAACGCTACCGCGACTCCGCGCCGCTTGCCGGTGCTCGGATCGCTGGTTCCCTGCACATGACGGTTCAGACGGCGGTGCTGATCGAGACGCTGATCGACCTCGGCGCCGAGGTGCGCTGGGCGAGCTGCAACATCTTCTCCACCCAGGACCACGCCGCGGCCGCGGTGGTGGTGGGCCGCGACGGCACCCCCGAGGCTCCGGCGGGCGTGCCCGTGTTCGCCTGGAAGGGCGAGTCGCTCGCCGAGTACTGGTCGTGCACCGAGAAGATCCTGACCTGGCCCGAAGGTCAGTACGCCAACATGATCCTCGACGACGGCGGCGACGCCACGATGCTCGTGCACCTCGGCAAGGAGTACGAGGACAAGGGCGTCGTACCCCCGCCCGAGAGCACCGACAACGCCGAGCTGCAAGAGGTGCTGAAGGTGCTCGCTCGCACCCTCGAGTCCGACCCGAAGAAGTGGACGCGAGTCGCGGAGAACATCCAGGGCGTCACCGAGGAGACCACGACGGGCGTACACCGCCTGTACGAACGCGCTCGTGACAACACGCTGCTGTTCACCGCGATCAACGTCAACGACTCGGTGACGAAGTCCAAGTTCGACAACAAGTACGGCTGCCGCCATTCGCTCGTCGACGGCATCAACCGCGCGACCGACGTGCTGATCGGCGGCAAGGTCGCGGTGATCTGCGGCTACGGCGATGTCGGCAAGGGTTGTGCCGAGTCGCTGCGCGGCCAGGGTGCCCGGGTCATCGTGACCGAGATCGACCCGATCTGTGCTCTCCAGGCGGCGATGGACGGCTACCAGGTCTCACGCCTCGACGATGTCATCGGCGAGGCCGACATCGTCGTCACGGCGACCGGCTGCAAGGACGTCGTGACCGCCGACCACATCGCCGCGATGAAGCATCAGGCGATCCTCGGCAACATCGGCCACTTCGACAACGAGATCGACATGGCCGGCCTCGCCGCCACGCCGGGTGTCGAGCGCAAGCAGGTCAAGCCTCAGGTCGACGTGTGGACGTACTCCGACGGCAAGTCGGTCATCGTGCTGTCGGAGGGGCGGCTGCTCAACCTCGGCAACGCGACCGGTCACCCGTCGTTCGTGATGTCGAACTCCTTCACGAACCAGGTGCTCGCTCAGATCGAGCTCTACACCAAGGGCGACAACTATCCGATCGGCGTGCACGTCCTCCCCAAGCATCTCGACGAGGAGGTTGCTCGGCTGCATCTCGCGTCCCTCGGCGTGGAGCTGACCGAGCTGAGCAAGGACCAAGCGGACTACCTCGGCCTCGATGTGGCGGGTCCGTTCAAATCGGAGCTGTACCGCTACTGACATGAGGCTTCTCGGCAAGGGAGACGTGTGGACACCACGAGCGACAAGGTGAGCGGCGGCGGGCGGGTGCTCGTCGTCGACGACGACACCGCACTGTCGGAGATGTTGACGATCGTGCTGGAGAACGAAGGCTTCGAGCCGATCGTGTGCAGTACGGGCGACCGCGCGCTCGCGGCGTTCCATGAGTACAAGCCGGACATCATCCTGCTCGACCTGATGCTCCCGGGCATCGGCGGCATCGACGTGTGCCGGGCGATCCGCGCCGAGTCGGGTGTGCCGATCGTGATGCTCACCGCCAAGAGCGACACCGTCGACATCGTGCTCGGGCTCGAGTCGGGCGCCGACGACTACGTGGTGAAGCCGTTCAAGCCGAAGGAGTTGATCGCCCGGATCCGCGCCCGGATGCGCCAGTTCGAAGAGGCGCCGCCCGAGACGCTGACGATCGGCGACCTGTCGATCGACGTCGCGGGTCACCGGGTGACCCGTGCCGACGAAGAACTCTCCCTGACGCCGCTCGAGTTCGACCTGTTGCTGTGTCTTGCCCGCAAGCCATGGCAGGTCTTCACCCGCGAGGTGCTGCTCGAGCAGGTGTGGGGATACCGGCACGCGGCCGACACCCGGCTGGTGAACGTCCACGTACAACGGCTGCGTTCGAAGATCGAGCATGACCCGGAGCACCCGCAGATCGTTCTCACCGTACGTGGGGTGGGATACAAGGCGGGCTCGTGAGGAAGGGACGATCGTCGCGCCGATACCGGCGCGGCCGGAGGCGATGAGCGGCGAGCGTACGCAGGAGCAGGCGCCGGGCACCCGGATGGGTGCACGGGTGCTGGCGATCGTGCGCCGCGTGCTCGGCCTGCTCGCCCGCCCGTTCGTCCTCGGGGTACGTCTGTGGCGGCGCTCGGTCCAAGCCCGGGTCGTGATCAGCACCCTCGCCTTGTGCGTGATCGTGATCGGTCTGGTCGGTTGGGTGCTGATCCGCCAGGTCGCGGAGGGTCTGGTCGACAACCGCCGTGACGCCGCGCTGTCGGTGGCCGAGGAGGGTTTCTCGACCGCGCAGGAGAACCTCAGCGCGAGCCCCACCCAGGGTGCGTTCGACGAGTCCCAGATGCTCGGCGATGTGTACGACGTGCTGGTGACCCAGGGCGGCTCGGCGCGGGCGTACGAGGTGGTTCTCGAGGGCCCGCTGTCCGCGGCCGGCAGCAGCGGTACGACCGGTATGCGCTCATTACCCGAGCTCGAACCCTCCAGCATTCCCACAGCGCTGAAGTCCGACGTCGACGCAGAGACCCCGAGCGCCAGCAGCGACGAGGCACCGCAGATCCACTGGACGTACACCGAGCTGTCCATGGAGGGCAGCCCGGAAGGCGTACCGGCCATCGCCGTGGGACGAGTCGTGCAGATGCCGGGCGATGGCAACCGGTACGCGCTGTACTACCTGTTCTCGATGGAGGAGCAGCAGAACACCCTCCACCAGATCGCATCGGCGATGATCTACGCCGGGATCGCGTTGACGGTGCTCGTCGCGGGCGTCGCATGGATCGTCACCCGCCAGGTCGTCACTCCCGTACGCCTCGCGCGGCGGATCGCCGAGCGGCTCGCGGCCGGTCGCCTCGAGGAGCGCATGCACGTACGCGGCGAGGACGACATCGCTCGACTCGGCATGTCGTTCAACCAGATGGCGAGCAGCCTGCAGAAGCAGATCCGTCAGCTGGAGGAGCTTTCCCGGGTGCAGCACCGGTTCGTCTCGGATGTCTCCCACGAGCTGCGTACACCGCTCACGACCGTTCGGATGGCCGCCGACGTGCTGCACGACGCCCGGCAGACCTTCGACCCGATGACCGCGCGGTCGGCGGAGCTGCTGCAGGCCGAGCTCGATCGCTTCGAGGCATTGCTCGGCGATCTACTGGAGATCAGCAGGTTCGACGCCGGTGCCGCGCGACTGGAGGTCGAGCGAGTCGACCTCGCCGAGGTCGCCGACCGGGTCAGCGACTTCTATCGCGGGTTCGCCGAGCGCCACGGCGTCACCCTGACGGTACGCGCGGAGTCCCGTCCGGTCGAGGTCGAGGCCGATGTGCGGCGGATCGAGCGAGTCGTACGCAACCTGGTCGCCAACGCGATCAACTACAGCCGCTCCGAGCGGGTCGACCTGCTGGTCGCGGGCACCGACACGAGTGCGGCGATCGCCGTACGCGACTACGGCATCGGCCTGCGGCCCGGAGAGGCGCAGCTGGTGTTCAACCGCTTCTGGCGCGCCGATCCGTCGCGCGTACGCACCAGCGGCGGTACGGGGCTCGGGTTGGCGATCTCGCTCGAGGACGCCACCCTGCACGGTGGCTGGCTGCAGGCCTGGGGCGAGCCGGACAAGGGTGCGCAGTTCCGGCTGACTCTGCCCACGCATGCCGGCGAGACCGTCGAACGGTCGCCGCTTCCGCTCGTGCCCCGCGACGCCGGCAGGGTGGTCGCCAGGCGTATGACGCAGGTGGGGGTCGACGAGTGATGCGTACGCGCCCCTCAGCAGTAGCCGTGCTGCTTGCCGTTGCAGCGCTGGCGATGACCGGGTGTGCCTCGATTCCGGATCACGGCGTCGTACACACCGCGGACTCGACGACCGACAAACAGGTCGACGCGGAGTTCACGCCGGCGGGTCCGCAGCCGGGCGCACGTCCCGCCGAGCTCGTCGATCAGTTCCTGATCGCGATGAAGGCACAACCGGTGACGAGCGAGATCGCCCGCAAATTCCTCACCGACAAGGCAGCCTCCGAATGGGACCCCAACCGCGAGACCGTCGTCTACGACTCCGAGACCCAGCGCTCGAAGTCCGGCGACCGGATCGAGCTCGTACTCGACACGTACGCCACCCTGGGCCAACGCGGTGCGTTCGAGCCGGCGTTCGGCACCGACCGCACCATCGACCTGAAGTTCAAGAAGGAGCACGGGCAGTGGCGGATCTCCAACCCGCCGAACTCCTATCTGCTGACCCAGAGCCAGTTCGAGACGAACTACCTGCCGATCTCCTTGTACTTCGTCGCCGACTCCCATCGGGCGGTCGTACCTGAGCCCGTCTTCTTGCCCGAGGGCGACCAGCTGGCCACGAGTGCGATGACCGGACTGCTCGCGGGCCCGTCCGACGGGCTCGGCGCCACCGCGACCACGTTCCTCCCCGAGGGCACCGATCTGGAGGTTTCGGTCCGCGTCAGCGATGCGGGGATCGCCGAGGTACGTCTCACCGGTGACCTCGACGATCTGGACTCCGACGCCAGGCAACTGATGTCGGCGCAGATCGTGCTGACGCTGCGGCAGGTGCCGAGCGTCGAGGGCGTGCGTCTGCTCGTCGACGACGTGCCGTACGACGTGCCCGGCGTCGGGGAGGTGCAGGCGAGCAACGCCTGGAGCCGCTACGACCCGTCGGTCTCATCGGAGCCGAGCGACCTGTTCGCGATGCGTGATGGGCGTTTGGTGGTGATCCAGGACGACGAGGTGCACGAGTTCGCCGGACCGTGGGAGGGCAAACGGGGCGACATCGACGACTTCGCCGTCAACGCCTCGGAGGATCGGATCGCCGTCATCGACGACGGGCGTACGACGGCCTCCGAAGGCTCGCTGGCGATCAACGCGACCGAGCGCCGGACCGTACTGGTCGGCAACCACCTGCTCGCGCCGCACTGGGACCCCCTCGGCTGGCTCTGGCTGGTCGATGCACGCCAGGAGTCGACGAGCGTCGCGTCCTGGAGACGCGGGTCCAAGCTCCGCTCGATCCCGATCGGCGCGCTCGACGGCAAACGCGTGCTCAGCACCTCGATCTCACCCGACGGCGCACGGTTCGCCGCGATCGCCGCACCGCCCGGTTCGAAGGACGGACGTGCCACAGAGGTGTACGTCGGGTTCATCCGCCGGACGAGCAAGGACAACGCACCCGTCTCGGTCGAGAACGTCCGGCGCGTACGCCTGGACAGCAGTAGCCTCCGGAACATCCGTTCGCTCGCCTGGCGCGACGCGACACATCTGGTGCTGCTCGCCGACCGGGGCTCAGTGCACGGCCAGCCGTACGTCGTCGCGATCGACGGCTCGAGCATCACGGGTGGGCTGACCGTCGGCCAGGCACCGCTGCCCGACGTCGGAGCGGTGTCGGTTGCCGCCTCCGGGCGCATCAGCGACCCGATCTATGTCACGGACGACGACGGCGGCGTGTGGAAGCTCGACAGCACGCAACGCTGGGCGGAGATCAGCGACGAAAAGATGTGGACGCCGCACTACGCGGGCTGATCGACAGTCGTCCACAGGTTCGTTCGACACCGCGACACCTTCGCGTACGTGCAGGCATCCTGACTGGGTGTGAGAGACCTTCGTACGCTCGCAGCTGCCGCGGCAGATCTCGTCGTCGGCATGCGTTGCGCCGGCTGCGAGCTGCCGGGTCTGCAGTTGTGCGCCTCGTGTCGTGGCGCCCTGCGGGCGAGCCCTCGCCGGTGTTGGCCCGACCCCTGCCCGCCGGGTCTGCTCGAGCCGGCGCCCGTCCCGCCGTGGTGTTCGGCGGCGTACGCCGGGGTCGTACGCGCGGTGCTGCTGCAGTACAAGGAGCGTGGCCGAGACGGCCTTGCGGGCCCGCTCGCCGCATTGCTGGCGGCATCGATCCGTGCGTCGCTCGCGGCAGAGCAGTCGGCGGCGTGCTGGGCTCTCGTACCCATGGCATCGCGGCGTTCGACGGTGCGTGCGCGTGGGTACGACGGTGTTCTGCTGATCGCTCGGCTCGCCGCCGGTCAGCTGCGCAGACAGGGTTACGACGTGCGCGTGCGCCGTGCCCTGCGTCATCGGCGCGCGGTCGCCGACCAGGCCGGTCTCTCCGCCACCCAACGCCACGAGAACCTTCGCGGTGCGTTGCGCAGCGTCTCAGCGCATTGGCCACCGGACCGGCGGGTGATCGTCGTCGACGATGTCGTCACGACCGGCGCGACGCTCGCCGCGGCGGCCGAGGCGTTGCGTGATGCGGGTGCGCCGGTTGTGGGCGCGGCCGTTGTGGCCGCCACGCCGAGACGTTCCGGGCGCACATCGTGCGTCGGCGCAACGTCTCGTTCACTTGGCCTACCGAAACCGTCCGCGGCGGGTTACCGTTCAGGACATGTGAACGTGTAGCCACTCGAGGAGGTCCCCGTGGAGATCGTGGTCAAGGGTCGGCATATCGAGGTCAGTGAACGTTTTCGGGAGCACGTACACGAGAAGCTCGCGCGAATCGAGAAGTTCGAGCAGCGCCAGCGGTTGAGCCGGATCGAGGTGATGGTCGATCTCGAGCGCAATCCACGACTGCACGACCGTGCGGCACGCGTCGAGATGACGGTTCGTTCGCGTGGCCCGGTGATTCGGGCCGAGGCGTGCGCAGAGGACAAGATGGCCGCCCTCGACATGGCGGTCGACAAGCTCGAGTCGCGTCTGCGCAAGGCGGCTGACCGGCGGCGGATCCATCACGGCAGCCGGCGCCCGGTCTCGGTCGCCGAGGCGACCGCGGGCGGAGACCTGGTCGAGCCGAGCCTGGTCGGTGCGGTCAACGGCAATGCCGCGGCGACCGCGGAAGCCGAGGCCGTCCGCAAGGCCGGTCCGATCGACGTCGTCGGCGACGGTCCGCTGGTCGTACGCGAGAAGACCCACGATGCGCAGCCCATGACGCTCGACCAAGCGCTGTACGAGATGGAGATGGTGGGGCACGACTTCTACCTGTTCATCGACAAGGACAGCGCGCAGCCCAGCGTCGTCTACCGGCGACGGGGGTACGACTACGGCGTCATTCATCTGGCTCCCGCCCATGACATGATCTGAGGGTGTCTACAGACCCCGAGGCGACCAACGGCGCCGCCTCCGGTGTTACTCGGGTGCTCGTGGTCGATGACCAGGAGCTGTTCCGGCGCGGGCTGATGATGGTGCTCGCGGGGGAGGACGATCTGGAGATCGTCGGCGACGCACCCGATGGCCCGACCGCGCTGGGCATGGTCGTCGAGCTGCGACCCGACGTCGCACTGCTCGACGTACGCATGCCCGGCGTGTCCGGCCTGGAGACGTGTGCGGCGATGCGCACGATCGCGCCGGACACCCGGATCATCATGCTCACCTCGAGCGACGACGAGTCCGATCTGTACGCCTCGGTCAAGGCCGGCGCATCGGGCTATCTGCTCAAGGACGCCTCGATCGACGAGGTCGCCGACGCCGTGCGGCTGGTCGCCGACGGGCAGTCGCTGATCAACCCGGCGATGGCGGCGAAGCTGCTCGAGGAGTTCAAGCTGATGGCGCAGCCTCGGCCGGAGGAGCCCCCAGGTCCGCGGTTGACCGGACGCGAGCTGGAGGTGCTGAAGGAGGTCGCCCGGGGGCTGAACAACCGCCAGATCGCCTCCGCGCTGTTCATCAGCGAGAACACCGTCAAGAACCACATCCGCAACATCTTGGAGAAGCTGCAGCTGCACTCGCGGGTCGAGGCCGTGATGTACGCCGTACGCCAGAAGCTCCTCGACGTCTGACGGGCCGCTGCCCGGCCCGCTTGTCGGAGGCGACCGATAGCGTCTGACGCGATGTCAGAGCTCACCTTCACTCCGCTGCAGGCCCGCCGGATCGCCCTCGGTGCGCTCGGCTTCGCGCGCCGGCGTCCCGAGACCGCGACCGTACGTCACGTCAACGCGGTCAGCGAGCGGCTCGGGTTGTTCCAGATCGACTCGATCAACGTGCTCACGCGGGCGCACTACATGCCGTTGTTCTCGCGGATCGGCGCGTACGACCCGCAGATCCTGCACCGCATGTTCGGGCGTGCTCCGCGGCGCATGTTCGAGTACTGGGCGCACGAGGCGTCGCTCGTTCGCACCGAGCTCTACCCCTCGCTGCGGTTTCGCATGCGCGACGGAGCCCGCATGTGGGGGTCGATGAGGCGCATCGCCGCCGAGCACCCCGGCATCGTCGACTGGGTGCTGAGTGAGGTGGGCGAGCGCGGGCCCCTCACCGCGCGTGAGATCGAGTACGACGTCACCCACAGCCGCGACGACTGGGGGTGGAACTGGTCGGTGGTCAAGACCGCACTCGAGTACCTCTTCTTCAAGGGCGAGGTCACCTCGGCGCGGCGCAACGCGGCCTTCGAGCGTGTCTATGACCTGCCCGAGCGGGTGCTGCCCTCGAAGGTCCTCGACGAGCCCGAGCCGGACCGTCACGAGGCGCACCGCACGCTCGTACACGAGTCCGCGCGGGCACTCGGCATCGGCACGGAGCAATGCCTGCGCGACTACTTCCGTCTCGCGCCCAAGCCTGCCCGCGCGGCGATCGCCGACCTGGTCGACGCGGGCGAGCTGTTACCTGCTCGCATCGCGGGCTGGTCGCGGCCGGCGTACTTGCACGCGGAGGCGAGCCAGCCGCGGCGCATCCGGGCGCGCGCCCTGGTGAGCCCGTTCGACCCGCTGGTCTTCGAGCGGCGGCGCACCGAGGAGCTCTTCGGCTTCCGCTACCGCATCGAGATCTACGTACCCGAGCCCAAGCGCGTCTACGGCTACTACGTGCTGCCGTTCCTGCTCGGCGATGCGCTGGTCGCCCGGGTCGACCTGAAGGCCGACCGGGCGAGCGGCGAGCTGCTGGTCAAGGGCGCGTACGCGGAGGACGACGCTCCGCCCGACACCGCCGCGGAGCTGGCCGCCGAGCTCACCCTGCTGGCCGAATGGCTCGGCCTGTCCGATGTGGTCGTCGCGCCGCGGGGCGACCTGGCCCCCGCGCTCGCCCGCAGATTCGCCTCGTGAGGTCACGGCGCCAGCGGGCCGGGCGCGAACGTACGCGGGCGGCGTTTCGGTACGACCCCACCTACTCGCTACCATGGCCAGGTTAGACATCCGTCGTACATCCATGCCCAGACCCAGGAGTCCGCACCCGTGCCGAAAGTGCTCGACAAGATCCTAAGGATGGGCGAGGGCAAGATCCTTCGCCAGCTGCAGTCGATCGCCAACCAGGTGAACGACCTGGAGCCCGATTTCGAGGCGATGAGCGACGAAGAGCTGCAGGCGATGACGCCTGAGTTCAAGCAGCGGCTCGAGGACGGCCAGACCCTCGACGACATCATGCCCGAGGCGTTCGCGACCGTACGCGAGGCCGCGCGCCGCATCCTCGGCCAGCGCCACTTCGACGTCCAGATCATGGGCGGCGCAGCGCTGCACCTCGGCAACATCGCGGAGATGAAGACCGGTGAGGGCAAGACGCTCGTCGCGACCCTCCCGGTCTACCTCAACGGTCTCAGCGGCAAGGGCGTCCACGTGGTCACGGTCAACGACTACCTGGCGAAGTACCACGCCGACTGGATGGGCCGTGTCTACCGGTTCCTGGGTCTGACGGTCGGCACCGTCGTCCCGAGCCTCTCGTCGGACGAGCGCCGCGCCGCGTACGCCGCCGACATCACCTACGGCACCAACAACGAGTTCGGCTTCGACTACCTGCGCGACAACATGGCCCAGGCGCTGGAGGAGTGCGTCCAGCGCGAGCACAACTACGCGATCGTCGATGAGGTCGACTCCATCCTGATCGATGAGGCGCGTACGCCGCTGATCATCTCGGGCCCCACCCAGGACGAAGTCAAGTGGTACGGCGAGTTCGCGAAGCTCGTCCGCACGATGCGCGTCGACGTCGACTACGAGGTCGACGAGAAGAAGCGCACGGTCTCCGTCCTCGAGGGCGGGATCGAGCGCACCGAGGACCACCTCGGCATCGACAACCTCTACGACGCCGTCAACACGCCCCTGATCAGCTTCCTGAACAACGCGATCAAGGCGAAAGAGCTGTTCAAGAACGACAAGGACTACGTCGTCATCGACGGCGATGTGCTCATCGTCGACGAGCACACGGGCCGCATCCTCGACGGTCGCCGCTACAACGAGGGTCTCCATCAGGCGATCGAGGCCAAGGAGGGCGTACGCATCCGCGAGGAGTACCAAACCCTCGCCACGATCACCTTGCAGAACTACTTCCGGCAGTACGACAAGCTGGCCGGGATGACCGGTACGGCGATGACCGAGGCGTCGGAGTTCGACAAGATCTACAAGCTCGGCGTGGTGCCCATCCCGACCAACAAGCCGGTCGCCCGCGTCGACAACGCCGACCTCGTCTACCGCACGGAGGACGCGAAGTACGACGCGGTCGCCGATGACATCGCGGAGCGCCATGCGAAGGGCCAGCCGGTGCTCGTCGGCACGGCGAGCGTCGAGAAGAGCGAGGTGCTGGCCAAGCTGCTGAAGCGGCGCCGCATCCCGCACGAGGTGCTCAACGCGAAGCAGCACGAGCGCGAGGCGGCGATCGTCGCACTGGCCGGCCACAAGGGCGCGGTCACGGTTGCGACCAACATGGCCGGGCGCGGCACCGACATCATGCTCGGCGGCAACGTCGAGTTCCTCGCCGACGCCGAGCTGCGCAAGAAGGGTCTCGACCCGGAGGAGAACTCCGAGGAGTACGAGGCGGAGTGGCCGGCGATGGTCGAGAAGATCGAGCAGCAGGTCAAGGCCGAGCACGACGAGGTTTCCCGCGCCGGCGGTCTGGCTGTGATCGGCACCGAGCGTCACGAGTCGCGCCGGATCGACAACCAGCTGCGCGGTCGTTCGGGGCGCCAGGGCGACCCCGGTCTTTCGCAGTTCTACCTATCGCTCGAAGACCACCTGATGCGGTTGTTCAAGTCCGACCTCGTCGACTGGGTCCTCACCACCATGAAGATCCCCGACGACGTCCCGATCGAGAACAAACGCGTCACCGGCGCGATCGCCTCGGCGCAGGCGCAGGTCGAGTCGCAGAACTTCGAGACTCGTAAGAACATCCTGAAGTACGACGACGTGATGAGTCGCCAGCGCGATGTCATCTATGCCGAGCGCCGCCGAGTCCTCGAGGGCGAGGATCTGCAGGAGTGGATCCGCTCGATGATCGAGAGCGTCGTCGAGGCGTACGTCGACGGTGCGACCGAGGGCTTCCCGGAGGAGTGGGACCTCGAGAAGCTGTGGACGGCTCTCGAAACCCTCTACCCGGTCAGCCAGACGATCAGCGCGCTCGAGGAGGAGCACGGCGGGCGGCCAGGTCTGACTCGTGACGTTCTGGCCGAGGTGCTCGTCGCGGATGCGCTCGCGGCGTACGAGAAGCGTGAAGCCGAGCTCGGCGCAGAGGTGATGCGTGAGCTCGAGCGGCGGGTCATCCTGAGCGTGCTCGACCGTAAGTGGCGCGAGCACCTGTACGAGATGGACTACCTGCGCGAGGGCATCGGTCTGCGCGCGTACTCACAGCGCGATCCGCTGGTCGAGTACCAGCGCGAGGGCTTCGACCTGTTCAAGGCCATGATGGAGGGCATCCAGGAGGAGTCCGTCGGATTCTTGTTCAACCTCGAGGTGCAGGTCGACGACGAGGCCGATGAGGACGACGAGCTCGAGGAGTCCGGTCCGCGGATCTCCGCGAAGGGTCTGGCCGCACAGCGCGAGCAGCGGTTGGCGTACTCCGCCCCGTCGGCCGACGGGGATGCCGAGCCCGAAGTCAAGGTCGAGGACACCTCCGACGAGGGCGCCCAGCGCCCCAGCAAGGCCCAGCAGAAGAAGGCTCAGCAGAAGAAGAAGGCCCAGCGCAACGCGCGTAAGAAGAACCGCTGAGCATTCTCCGCCAGGGTTTGGAGACACACCCTAGCCCCAGCGCATCGCCGAGCACAGCCAACGGCCGTCGACCAGGTCGAGCCGCAGCGCCAACGCGCGTGAGCGGCCGCCCTGGACGATCCGTGCGCTGATCTCGGCGCATGCGGCCGCCGGCTGCTCGACGTGCA
This sequence comes from Nocardioidaceae bacterium SCSIO 66511, assembly GCA_023100825.1. Lineage (NCBI taxonomy): Bacteria > Bacillati > Actinomycetota > Actinomycetes > Propionibacteriales > Nocardioidaceae > Nocardioidaceae bacterium SCSIO 66511. Next base: position 1,273,715 of record CP095846.1, read on the forward strand.
CCGACGCGACCCGGGTCGACAGCGGGCCGACCGGGGCGGTACGCGTGGCGGCGCGACCGAGTGACTCCAGCCGGGCGACGAGGTCGTCGTAGACCGACTCGGTCACCATTCGCATCAGCTGGGTCGCCGGCCTGGCGCCGTCGATGATCTCGACGAGGGCCTGCACGATGCGGCGGGATCGGGCCTCCATCTGCGTGTGCGGGCGGTCCCGCGAATGTGTCGCTGCCCGTGGCTGCGGGGCTCCCGGCGAGACGAGGCGCGGCAGTTCAGGCGGTGCAGTCGGGCGCGGGGCCGCGGGTGGCCGTTGGACTCGCAGCGGGATCGTCGGTGTGGACACGGTCATGGTTTCCTCTCTCGATCATCGGTGGGAGGTTCGAGCCGGGTTCCGGGCAGGAGCAGATCCGGATCGGGCCCGATCGCCGCTCGGTTCGCGGCGTACCACCGTTTGCAAGCGCGGGCGACGGCGGCATCGTCGGCTCCGGGCGGCAGCCGCTCTGCCGCGACCCGCCACAGGCTGTCGCCGCTGCGTACGATCACGACGGATCGGCCGTCGACCGGTTTGCGGGCCGGAAGGGATCGGGCCGCAACCGAAGGGCGGTCGGGTAGCTGCAGACCGGAGATGTCCGGCCGAGTGGTCGTCGCGTCGTCGGCCGCGGATGCGGTGATCGGGGCGAGTCCGGCAGCGCCACCGACGACCAGGCCGATGACCGCGGCGACGCAACGCGGCGTGATCCTCTGCGAGAGCCGGGCCGCCAGCGAGCCTGCGCCGCGCACTTCGGCGACGACAGCGAGGGCCGTTGCGACGCACAGCCAGGCGGCGGCGCCGAACGCGACCACCTCGGCGACATCGACGAGGAGGTTCTCGAAGGCGAGTGGCCCGGACGTCGGCCGCACGGAGAGCCGCTGACCGAGCGAGAGGGCGATGGCGGCCGGTGCCAGGGTTGCGGCCATCGCGAGGAGCAGGCGCGGTCTCATCGACATGCGTACCTTCCCAATGCGTACGTTTGATGACGTTTGCTTACATTGAGTTGCGAGTAACGTTCTTAGCGGCTGGCGGTCGTACCGTCAAGCACGCATCCACAGCCGTCGGGTTTGGAGTACGGTTCCGACGTGCGTTGGGATGAGCTCTTCGCGGCACTCGAGTACGAGTACGACGCCATGGACAGGCAGACCCGCGACGCCGACATCGCCGACCGGACCAGAAGCGCGCAGGCGCAGACGTCCTGGCTCATGCGCAGCGTCGGCGCGCAGCTGACCCTGCGGGTACGCGGCGCGGGGCTCGTCCAGGGCCGGGGCGTACGCGCGACACCGGCGTGGTTGCTGCTGCGCGGCGACAACTCGACCGAAACGGTCGTCGCCACGTCGGCCGTGGTGACGATGGCCGGGCTCACCGCAACGGCAACCGGTCTCGACGCCCGCCACGAGCGGCTGGGTTGGACACATGCCTGGCGGGTGCTCAGCCGGGATCGGAGTCTGGTGCGCGTGACCTGCGTCGACGGAGCGGTCGTCAGCGGTGTCGCGCAGACTGTAGGACTCGACTACGTCTCGCTGCGGGCGTACGACGCCGGTCGCCCGACCGGTGCGGATGAGGTCGCCGTCGCCTATGCCGCGATCGCGACGGTGACGGTGGCTCCCCGCTGAGACTTGCTACTGCTGGTCGCCGTCGCCGAACGGATGCGCGTCGATATAGGACTTCGTGGCGGTGTACTGCTCGCTGATGTAGCGCTCGAGCGCGTCGGCCTCGACCCGCCACTGCCCGCGGCCGCCGATCCGGATGGCCGGCAGCTCGCCGCGGCGGACGAGCGCGTACGTCTGCCGGTCGGAGATGTTCAGGATCTCGGCGACGTCGGCCAGCGTGAGGAAGCGCGGCGAATCCGATCCGAGTGGCATGGCCGACAGTCTGCCAGGTGACGCCGACGCGACCGCGCACGTACACCGGGTCCTGTGGACAACCGGTGGCGGAATCTGGGATTTGGTGCACACTGTCTTTCCATGTCAACGGACCGGACCTTGTCGTCCTCGCCCGCGCCGACCGAGTCGGCCTCACCCGCAGCCGCCCGATTGCGCCGCCCGCGATGGTCCGATCCGCGGTTGCTGATCGGAGTGCTGCTGGTCTGCGGGTCGGTCGTGCTCGGCGCCCGGGTGATGGCCGCCGCCGACGACACCTCGGCGGTCTGGTCGGTCTCCGGCGACCACCGAGCCGGTACGCCCGTCGAAAGCTCGGATCTGCGCGCGGTCGACGTACACCTCGGCGACGGCGCCGAGCGGTACGTCGCGGCCGAGGAGTCGATCGAGGACGGTCGTGTGTGGGCCCGTGACGTGCACGGCGGTGAGCTGCTCGGCACGGCCGCGACTGCACCGCCGGACGTACGCGAGGTCGCGCAACTGCCGTTGATCGTGGCTCCGGGCTCGCTGCCGAGTGATCTCTCGAGTGGTGATCGCGTCGAGGTGTGGGTGAGCCGCGGGCCGGACTCGTCGGTACGAGGCAAGGCGGTGCTGGTTCTCGACGGTATGCGGGTGGCTTCCGTGGTTGCCTCACCGGCATCGATGGGCGGTGACCTGAGCGGCTATCGGGTGTTGCTCGCGCTCGAGGAGGACAGTCCCGACCGCCTCGGCAAGGCGCTCGGCGCGATCAGTGCCGGCGACGTCACCCTCGTACGCGAGGTCGCGGGAGACCGGTCGTGAGCCTGTCGGTACTGATCGCGGCCGGTGGCGCTCCGTGGGAGTCGGCCGCCGTGCAGGCGCTGGAGCGCTCGGCGCACGTATCGCATGTACGCCGTTGCGTCGACGTACTCGATCTGGTGGCGACGGCCGCCGCGGGGCGTGCGCACGCCGCGCTGCTGGCCGCCGATCTGCCGGGGCTCGACACCGATGTCGTGCACCGTCTCGCCGAGGCGCGGGTGACGCCGATCGGCTACGCGGACACCGGCGATGACTCGGTGGCCGCGAGGTTTGCGGCGATCGGTGTCGGTGCGTGCAGCGACATCGACGGCCTCGACCGGATCGACGACCTGGTGGTCGCGGCCACGGCCCTGCCGGAGACGGTGCAGCCGATCGACGCGGGTGCGTTCGAGCGTTCCGAGCGCGGCGTCGGGCGCCTGGTCACGGTCTGGGGGCCGACCGGCGCGCCCGGGCGCAGCACGGTGGCGCTCGGACTAGCCGCGGAGTCGGCCGACAGCGGCACACCGACGCTGCTCATCGACGCCGACACCTACGGTGGTTCGATCGCGCAGCTGCTCGCCGTGCTCGACGAGGTGAGTGGCCTGCTCGCGGCGGCACGCAGTGCGGACACGGGTTCGCTCGACCTCGCCGATCTGACGCGTCACGTACGCCAGGTGGGTCCGACGCTGCGACTCCTCACCGGCATTGGCCGCGCAGATCGCTGGCCGCAACTGCGGGTCGGCTCGTTCGACCGCATTCTCGAGACGGCCCGCGAGATGGCGCCCGTCGTGATCGTCGACGTCGGGTTCTGTCTCGAGGTCGACGAGGAGCTCGCGTACGACACAACGGCGCCGCGGCGAAACGCCGTCACCCTGCGGGCACTCGAGCGCTCCGCTCCGTCGTCGCCGTCGGCGCCGCCGATCCGCTCGGTCTCACCCGACTGACCCGAGGCATCCACGAGCTGCGCGACCGCGTACCCGAGCTCGATCTGCACCTCGTCGTCAACCGGATGCGCGACTCGCTCGGCTGGGGCCGCGACGAGATCGCCGGCACGATCGAGCGATTCACCGGTCTGAGCCCGTCGGCCTTCTTGCCCAACGACCAGATCGCGGTCGATCGGGGGTGGGTCGACGGTCGTACGCTCGGCGAAGGGCGCGACTCCGCGTTGCGCAAGGCGATCGGTGACCTCGCGACTGAGTTGTTGGGCACCGCTGCCGTGCGTCCACGCGCCATGGGCCGGCGCTCTCGGCGTTGAGCGCGTCCCGCCTCAGCGCCGGTGGGTTGGGCGATACTTGCACCCGTGATTTCCATCAATGTGCTCGGAGTCGACGATTGGCGGGTGTGGCGCGAGCTGCGACTCGCGGCGCTTGCCGATGCGCCGGGCGCGTTCCGGTCGACGTACGCCTACTGGAGTGGCGAGGGCGACACCGAGGCCAACTGGCGTGATCGGCTTGCGGGTAGGCCGCTGAACCTCGTCCTCGTTCTCGATGCCGACAACGCCGGCATGGTGAGCGCGGCAGGCCCGGACGACGACGGCACGGTAGGGCTGCATTCGATGTGGGTCGCACCGTTCGCTCGCGGCACAGGCGTAGCAGATGCGGCGATCGGAGCCGTCGTCGAGTGGAGTGGCCGGCAGGACGCCCGAGCGGTGGAACTCTGCGTCATGGCGACCAACGAGGCCGCGATGCGGCTGTATCGAAGGCACGGATTCGTCGTGCAAGGCGCCCACGCTGATCATTGCGACGAGCTGGTGATGAGGCGTCCCGGCAACGTCGCGCCATAGTGGCAAGATGAGAGCCCGACCTCTCGCAAGGAGCCCGATGCCTGATCGCCTTGACCCGGTGGCCGCGACGCTGTTGGCCGAGGAGACGCCGACCGCGCCGCGCCATGTCGCGACGCTCGCCGTGCTCGAGGCGCGGGAGAGCGGGTTCGACTACGACCGGCTGGTGTCGGTGGTCAACGAGCGAATCGCGCTGGTGCCGCGCTACCGCCAGCGCGTCGTACGGCTCCCCGGCGGAGTCGGCTCACCGGTGTGGGCCGACGACGACTTCGACCTGAGTTTCCACGTGCGCCGCTCCGCCCTGCCGAGGCCCGGCACGATGGCATCGCTGCGCGAGCTGGTCGCCAGGCTGATCGCACGACCGCTCGACCTCGAACGCCCGCTCTGGGAGGCGTACCTCGTCGAGGGCGTCGGCGACGACAAGGTGGCGTTGCTGATCAAGTCGCATCAGGCGCTCGTCGACGGTTCGGCGACCGTCGACCTTGCCCAGGTGCTGTTGGAGGAGACCGCGTACGAGCGCGACGTACCCGCCGATGACTGGCGCCCGCGGCCGGCACCGAACGCGTTGCGGCTGGCGGGCGAGTCGATTGTCGAGACCGTGACCGATCCCCGCCGGGCCATCGCCGCCGGTGCGTCGATCGCCGGCAAGGTGATCTCGAGGCTTCCGGTGCTCGGTAACCATCGCGTCGAACCACACCCGGTGCTGTCGGCCGAACCGAGCCAGCAGCGCCGATTCGCCAGCCTGCGCACGCGTCTCGACGACTACCGCGCCGTTCGGGACACCCATGGCGGTACAGTCAACGACGTCGTGCTGAGTGTGATCGCGGGCGGGCTGCGGTCATGGCTGCTGACCCGAGCAGAGCCGGTCTCGGCATCCACTCGGTTCCGTGCGTTGGTGCCGATGTCAGTGGTCGGCGATGACGATGATGACGACGCGCCGACCTCCCTGGGCAGCGCGGTACGAGGGCGGCTGCTGTCGTTGCCGGTCGGCGAGGGCAACCCCGTCGTACGTCTTCATCAGGTGTCGTACGCGCTGAAGGCACACCGCGAGACTGGGCTCGCGGTCGCGGCGAACCAGCTCGCGTCGCTTCCCGGTTTCGCGCCCACGACGTTCCACGCGGTGGGTTCGCGAGTCGCCGACACCCAGCCGAAACGGTCGTTCCATCTTGCGGTGACGAACGTACCCGGTCCGCAAGAGCCCATGTACATGGCGGGTGCACGCGTCCTCGAGTCGTACCCCGCGTTGCCGTTGAGCGCTGAGAGAGCACTGTCGATCGGGGTCACGTCGTACGACGGCGGGGTCTACTACGGCATCGTCACCGACCGCGACGCGATCCCCGATGCGGATGTGCTCGCCCAGTGCATCGAGGAGTCGCTCATCGAGCTGGTCGACTCCGCGTCGTCGAGCCGCACCCGAGCGCCCCGCGGGCGAGCTCGACCCCGACGAGACAAGGCCGATCGCTGATGACTCGCGCGTACGTACCGGCGAGCGTCGCGGACCTGCGTTCGCTTGCGGCCGGCGACGCGATCACCGCGATCGCTTCGTACGCAGCGACCCGGGCACTGGCGGCTGAGTACCCCGACGCCGACGCCGAGGAGCTCGAGTACGCGGCGATGATGGCCGCGGCCGAAGACTGTTCGGGCGACCCGGTGATCGTGGTTGCGGCCGATGTCGAGTCGACGGACGCGACCACCCCCGGAGTCGTCACGATCACGAGGGAACTGCGCCTTGATCGCGTTGCTGCCTTCCACGTCGGACCGGCCGGAGCGGATGAGCTCGGCTGGTATGCGACCCAGGAGCTCAGCGACCTGATCGCGGAGCTCGGCTGACCAACCTGTCCTGCGCCTCGCGTACGAACGCACGCGGATCGTCGACGAGGAAGCTCAGTTCAACGATCGTCTGTCGGCCGTGGGGTGTACGCACCGTGAGCGGCTCGGTGAGTTGTGCGTGCACGTTGGTCTGGCCGGAGACCCCGATGCGAAGGTGCGTGCCACTCTCGGTCTCCTCCGGCTGGAACGAGCGCGCCGACGACGGCAGACCCGCACGTCGTACGCTCAGCGTTTCGATCGCCTGCCATGGCACGGCGATGTCGATCGACGCGCCGTTGCGTACCCGAAGTGTCGATGCGTCGAACAGATGCGGGTGTACGCGCAGGCTGGCGAGCATGCCCAACATCCAGATCAGACCCCAAACACCGAGAGCCAAGCCTGCGATCCGCACGGAGTGCCACGGGACGAGCACATGGAACAGCGGTATCTCCATCGCGGATGCGAAGATCCACAGCGCGATCACCGGTGTCGCTGCCTGCGCGTACGTCACGGGAGTCTGGCCGCGCGGAACGCTCGGCCGCCGGATCACCCACCGCGTCAGGCTGGCGTAGAGCCGAAGCTCGTATCGAACGGCGCGGTACGCGAGGTTCAGTGCAGCACGCATGGGCGATCACTCCTTGCTCTGCGCGATCAGGGTCCGCAGCCGGTCGAGTACGTCCGCGAGCCCCTTTGTCAGGCCGTCGTAGCGTCGCGCGGACATGTCACCGAACAGCTGGTGCGCCAGCTCGTGCTGCTGACGTTCGAGGTCGGTCGCGATTGCGGCGCCGTGCTTGGTCAGCGTGACCAGCGATGCGCGGCGGTCGCGCGGATGCGGCTCGCGGGTCACGAACCCGGTCTCGGCGAGGGCATCGACCAGCCCGGTGATGTTGCGCGCACTCACGCCGAGGGCATCCGCCAACGCCTTCTGGGTGGACGGCCCCGCGTGATTCAAGGTCCAGACCACCTGCACCCGCGCACCGGTCAGTCCGATCTTCGCGAGTGCGGTGGTCATGTCCTCGTTGAGCAGCACAGTCAGCTCGAGGATCTGGTTGAGCGCTTCGTCGTAGCGAGTGTCCGGCATATAGTGAATATACTTCACTATGTATTTGATTCGCAAAATTGGCGTGGTGCGTACGTGTAGCAGCGCCTTGTCCGAAGTGCCATGCTGGCCTCATGGATGCAAGCACGCGAGTTCCGCACCCCGTCAACGAACCTGTCCTCACGTACGCGCCGGGCAACCCGGAGCGCGCAGAGCTGGAGAAGCGGCTCGAGGACCTGCAGTCCGAGAAGTACGAGCTGACGAACACGATCGGCGGCGAGGAGTCGATGGGCGGTGGCCGCCGGATCAAGACGGTGCAGCCGCACGCGCATCGCCACGTGCTCGGCGTGATGAAGAACGCGAACGCAGCCGATGCGCGCAGTGCGATCGCCGCCGCGCGCGAAGCGGCGCCTCAGTGGCGGGCGATGCCGTTCGACGACAGGGTCGCCATCATCTTGCGGGCTGCCGAGCTGGCCGCCGGGCCCTGGCGCCAGACGCTCAACGCGGCAACGATGTTGGGTCAGGGCAAAACCGTGCAGCAGGCCGAGATCGACGCCGCATGCGAGCTCATCGACTTCTGGCGCTTCAACGCGTACTTCGCACGACAGATCATGGACGAACAGCCGCTGGCCAACGCGCCCGGCGTGTGGAACCGGCTCGACCACCGCCCGCTCGAGGGCTTCGTGTACGCGATCACTCCGTTCAACTTCACCGCCATCGCCGGCAACCTCCCGACTGCTCCGGCGCTGATGGGCAACACCGTCATCTGGAAGCCGTCGCCGACCCAGCAGCTCGCGGCGCACTTCACCATGCGGCTGCTCGAAGAGGCGGGGATGCCCCCTGGAGTGATCAACCTGCTCACCGGCGACGGCTCCGGCATCTCACCGACGCTGCTGAAGGATCCGAACCTCGCGGGCATCCACTTCACCGGGTCGACGAAGACGTTCCAGTACCTCTGGGGCGAGGTCGGCAAGAACATCGCCGGCTACAAGTCGTACCCGCGCATCGTCGGTGAGACCGGCGGTAAGGACTTCATCGTCGCCCATCCGAGCGCCGATCCGGAGGTTCTTCGTACGGCGATGGTACGCGGAGCGTTCGAGTACCAAGGGCAGAAGTGCTCGGCGGCGTCGCGGGCGTACGTGCCGCGCAGCATGTGGCCGAAGTTGAAGAAGGACCTCGCCGCCGTCACGGAGTCGATCAGCATGGGGCCGGTCACGGACCTGTCCAACTTCATGGGCGCGGTCATCGACGACCGCGCATTCGCCAAGCACAAGGCGGCCCTCGACCGCGCGAAACGACGCAACAACGTACGCGTGATCGCCGGCGGCACGTACGACGACTCCGAGGGCTACTTCGTACGCCCGACGGTGCTGGAGTGTTCCGATGCCGGCGACGAGATGTTCACGACCGAGTACTTCGGCCCGATCCTCGCCGTGCACGTCTACCCCGACGCCCGCTTCGACGACATGCTCGACCAGATGGAGTCGGCAGCCCCGTACGCGCTGACCGGAGCGGTACTGGCCAAGGACCGCGAGGCGGTCGTCGCGACCGACGAGCGGCTACGCTTCGCGGCCGGCAACTTCTACATCAATGACAAGCCGACCGGATCGATCGTCGGCCAGCAGCCGTTCGGCGGCGCCCGCGCATCCGGTACGAACGACAAGGCCGGCTCGGCGCAGAACCTGATGCGCTGGACGTCGACCCGCTCGATCAAGGAGACGTTCGACGCGCCGACCGACTACACGTACCCGCACCAGCGCTGACGCCTCACCGGTCAGGCGAGGTAGTCGGCGGCGGCCTTCTCCTCGATGCGCAGTGCCGCGCTGATCGCCTTGGCGACCTCGGGCTCGAGCTTGCGGCCGACGAACGGCACCTTCACCCGCACATCGCCGGTGACGACCAGGGTGCTGCTGTCGCCGCCGCCGAGCACGCTGGTGCCCTCCATCGACGCGGGCTGCCCCTTGATCCGTACGGAGACCTGCGCTCTGCGCGTACCGTCGGCGTCGGGTGCCGCCCACCGCTCGATCTGCTCGACCTCGATGGTTTTGCCGAGCAGCGCCTTGACGGCATCGGGAACCTCGGCCGGCATGGTGCGCTGCACGGTGATCGTGGCGGTGTCGCCCGATTTGTCGACGTGTACGTCGTACGACTTCGCATGTGCGAGCTCGCACACCTGCTCGCGCCATTTCGGGTCGCACAACATCGCGAACACCGCATCGGGAGCGGCCGCGTAATCGAGAGTCTCGTTCAGCTGCATGCGCACATCATGTCAGCCCCGGACCGTGAGTTGTCGCGGCCGATGCCGCTCGCCGCGCGGCCTTTCGAGGAGATTGTCGACAACTCGGGTGGGGCGGCGTCCGAAGTCCGCTGCCGGGCGTTACTGTCGTCCTATCGCACAACGGCGTGCGATGAGAATCGCTGGAGGGCTTCCCTGCCATGGGTGACGTTGTATCCGCCGATGAGTTGACGACGCTGGTGGAGCGGTACTACCAGCACGTACCCGATGACGAGATGGCGAAGTGGTCCCCGGAGGGGCTGCGCTCGGCCGTCGAGAGCCATCTGCGGCTCGCCGCCGAGCGGCCGCAGGGCACCTGTCGAGTACGCGCGTTCACGCCGACCGTCGAGGAGCACGGTTGGGACGCCGACGGCCACGTGGTCATCGAGATCGTCGCGGTCGACATGCCGTTCCTCGTCGACTCGGTGACGTCGTACCTCACCCAGCGGTCGTACGGCATCGACCTGGTCATCCATCCCCAGTTCGTCGTACGCCGCGATATCACCGGCCGACTCTCCCAGGTGGAGGTCGACACCGGTGAGCTCGAGGAGGTCGACGACTCGGACCCGACCCGCATGCGCGAGTCCTGGATGCATCTGGAGCTCGACGAGATCTCCGAGCCCGGTGCGATGGAGGCGATCGAGCAGGGGCTGCAACGTACGCTGCGCGATGTCGCGGAAAGCGTCGAGGACTGGCAGAAGATGGAGGCCCGGGCACGCGAGATCGTCGCCGGGTTCGAGACGTCGCCGCCGCCCATCGACCAGGCCGAGGTCACCCAGGCGGCGCAGCTGCTGACTTGGCTCGCCGACGGCCAGTTCACGTTCATGGGATACCGCGAGTACGAGCTCGTCGAGGTCGACGGCGTCGATGGGCTGCGCCCCGTCGCCGGCAGCGGGCTCGGCATCCTGCGGTCCGACTCCGACGCCCTCGGCGGCGTGAAGGAGCTCCCCGAGGCCGCGCAGGCCAAGGCACGTGACAAGACGCTGCTGATCGTCACCAAGGCGAACTCGCGCTCGACCGTCCACCGGCCCGCGTACCTCGACTACATCGGCGTCAAGACGTTCGACGAGTCCGGTGCGGTCAACGGTGAGCGCCGGTTCCTTGGCCTGTTCACCTCGTCCGCATACACCGAGAGCGTCACCCGCGTGCCAGTCCTCAAGGACAAGGCGAAGGGCGTGCTCAACAAGCTCGGCTTCGATCCGGCGAGCCACAGCGGGAAGGCGCTCATCGACCTGCTGGAGACGTACCCGCGCGATGAGCTGTTCCAGACGCCGCTCGACGACCTCGTGCCGATCGCCAATGCCGTGCTGCATCTTCAGGAGCGTCGCCAGCTGAGGTTGTTCCTGCGCCGAGACGACTACGGCCGGTTCCTGTCCTGCCTGATCTATCTGCCACGCGACCGCTACATGACGCAGGTACGCCTGCGGCTCGAGCGCATCCTCGCGAGCGCGGTCGGCGGGGAGCCGACGATCGACTTCACCGCCCGCGTGACGGAGTCGGTGCTCGCCCGGCTGCACTACGTCGTACGCCCCGACTCGGGCCACGAGATCGGCGAGCTCGACCCGGTTGCGCTGGAGCAGAGGCTGGCCGATGCCACCCGCTCCTGGGAAGACGACTTCCGCCGGGCGATCGACGACGTGATGGGAGAGGCCGCGACGACCGAGGTGCTCCAGGCGTACGGGGACGCGTTCCCCGAGGCCTACAAGGAGGATTTCGGCGCGCGTACCGCCGTCTCCGACCTGCGCCGGTTGAAGGAGCTCACCGAGCCGGGTGAGGTCGCGCTGGAGTACTACGCGCCGGGCGGCCAAGACGGCGGCGAGGGGCGGGTGAAGATCTACCGCTGTGGTGCGCCGTTGTCGCTGTCCGATGTCCTTCCGCTGTTCACCTCCCTCGGTGTCGATGTCGTCGACGAGCGCCCGTACCCGATCCACGCGCGCGGCATCGAGTCGTGGATCTACGACTTCGGCCTTCGTACGCGCGGCGGCGTGACCAAGACCGATCTCGAGCTCTTCCAGGACGCCTTCCTCGCGTGCTGGAGCAAGGACGCGGAGGTCGACGGCTTCAACCGGCTGGTGCTCGCCGCCGGACTCAACTGGCGCCAGGTCGTCGTCCTACGCGCGTACGCGACGTACCTGCGGCAGGCGAACTCGCCGTTCAGCCAGAACTACATCGAGCAGTCCCTGCTCGGCAACGTCGAGATCTCGCGTCTACTGGTCGATCTGTTCGAGGCGCGGTTCGCCGTCGACCTGGGCGATTCCCTCGCACCGGATCACCCCGACCGGACGGCGCGCGTCAACCAGGTCGAGAAGCAGCTGGAGGCCGCGCTCGACGAGGTGCAGACGCTCGACGAGGACCGCATCTTGCGCAGCTACCGCAATCTGATCCGAGCGACGCTGCGTACCAACTTCTACCGCACCGACGCCGACGGCAAACCGCGTCCGTTCGTCTCCCTGAAGCTGGAGCCGACCGAGATCGACGACCTGCCGGAGCCCCGGCCGAGGTACGAGATCTTCTGCTACTCACCGCGGGTCGAGGGCGTGCACCTGCGGTTCGGCAAGGTCGCGCGCGGAGGTCTGCGCTGGTCCGACCGCCGCGAGGACTTCCGTACCGAGGTGCTCGGTCTCGTCAAGGCGCAGATGGTCAAGAACACCGTGATCGTGCCGGTCGGGTCGAAGGGCGGGTTCTACTGCAAGGACCTTCCGGATCCTGCCGTCGACCGCGATGCGTGGTTCGCCGAGGGCAAGGCCTGCTACACGCTCTTCATCTCCAGCCTGCTCGATGTCACCGACAACCGCGTCGACGGCGCGTCGGTGCCACCGCCCGATGTCGTGCGATGGGACGGCGACGACTCCTACCTCGTCGTCGCCGCGGACAAGGGCACCGCAACCTTCTCCGACCTTGCCAATGAGATCTCGGAGTCGTACGACTACTGGCTCGGCGACGCGTTCGCCTCGGGCGGTTCGGTCGGCTACGACCACAAGGGCATGGGAATCACCGCCAAGGGCGCGTGGGAGTCGGTGCGGCGGCACTTCCGCGAGATGGGTGTCGACTGCCAGCAGGAGGACTTCACCTGTGTCGGCATCGGCGACATGTCCGGTGACGTTTTCGGCAACGGCATGCTGTTGTCGCAGCACACCCGCCTGGTCGCGGCGTTCGACCACCGCCACATCTTCGTCGACCCCAACCCCGACTCGGCCACGACGTACGCCGAGCGTCGCCGCCTGTACGACCTGCCCCGGTCGTCATGGGCCGACTACGACGAGTCGCTGATCTCCGAGGGCGGCGGCGTTTTCGCGCGTACGATGAAGTCGATCCCGGTCAGCGCACAGATGCGCGAGGCCCTCGGCCTCGACGACGACGTCGTCAAGATGTCACCCGGTGCGCTGCAGAGCGCCATCCTGCGTGCTCCCGTCGACCTGCTCTGGAACGGCGGCATCGGTACGTACGTCAAGGCCTCGAGCGAGTCCCATGACGACGTGGGCGACAAGGCCAACAACGCGATTCGCATCAACGGCGAGCAGTTGCGCTGCAAGTGTGTCGGCGAGGGCGGCAACCTCGGTTTCACCCAGCTCGGCCGGATCGAGTACGCGCTGACCGGTGGCCGGATCAACACCGACTTCATCGACAACTCCGCCGGCGTCGACACCTCCGACCGCGAGGTGAACATCAAGATCCTGCTCGACGGAGTCGTCCGCAAGGGCGAGCTCACCCGGGATGCCCGAAACGACCTGTTGCCGACGATGACCGACGAGGTCGGCGAGCTCGTGCTCCGCGACAACTACGAACAGAACACCGCACTCGCGAACGCCGTGGCCGGCGCCGCCAGTCTGCTGCACGTGCACGCCGACTGGATCGGCCAGCTCGAGCGTGACGGCCTGCTCGACCGCGAGCTGGAGTTCCTGCCGTCCGACGAGGAGATGGCGACCCGCCGCGCCGACGGCAAGGGGCTCGCGTCTCCGGAGCTGGCGGTGCTCCTCGCGTACACGAAGATCGTGCTGGCCGACAAGCTGATCGAGTCAGACATCGCCGACGACCCGTTCTTCCGCGGCCGGTTGTTCAGCTACTTCCCGACCGATATGAAGAAGGCGTACCGCCATGCGATGACGGAGCATCCGTTGCGTCGCGAGATCATCGTGACGGCGATCGTCAACGATCTGATCAACAGCGCGGGCATGACGTTCTACTACCGGCTTGCGTCCGAGACCGGCGTATCGGCCGATGCGCTTGCGCGAGCGCATGCGATCGCGGCCGAGATCTACGGCATCCATGCCATCGGCGCCGAGATCGACGAGCTCGACAACGTCGTACCCGCCGACATCCAGACCAGGATGCGGTTGATCCTTCGTACCCTGACCGAGCGGACGTCGCGCTGGATGGTCAACCACAGCAGGCAGGTCGACGCCGAAGGCACCGTCGACTACTTCGGCACCGACGTGCAGCGGGTGTTGCGCGAGATGCCGGATCTGCTGGTCGGACGCGAGCTCGACATCATGCGCGAACGCGCTGAACGCCTCACCGATGTCGGCGTACCCGACGCCTTGGCCGACCGCGTGGCGTCGGTCGAGCCGGCGTACGCCGCGCTCGGCATCGTCGTGACCGCGCGTAAGCACGAGGTGCCCGCGGCCGAGGTCGGACGCATCTACTTCCAGCTGGGGGAGTCGCTCGGGCTCGACCGTCTGCTGCGCCGGATCTCGTCGCTGCCGCGCGACGACCGCTGGCAGACGATGGCGCGTGCCGCGTTGCGCGACGACCTGTTCGGAGCGCACCACGATCTCACCGGACTCGTCCTGCGCGACACCCCGAGCAACCTCAGCGCCGCCGAACGGGTCACGGCGTGGATCGAGCAGGAGACCGGAACGCTCGAACGCATCGAGGGGATGCTCGAGGACATCTGGGGCGAGGAGTCCCCGGATCTCGCTCGCCTCTCGGTCGGGCTGCGGATCGTACGCTCGCTCCTGACGGCCTGACGGGAGTGGTGGCACCGGCCTCGGATAACCTCCCGGCATGGGAGCGGGGATCAGCGTCGACCGGCTGACGATGCGTTACGGCGACCTGGTCGCCGTCGACGAGGTCGGGTTCGAGGTACGCCCCGGTGAGTTCTTCGGACTGCTCGGACCCAATGGTGCGGGCAAGACCACCACGCTGGAGATGATCGAGGGCCTTCGTACTCCGACGTCCGGCACGGTGACCGTCGACGGCGTCGATCCGGCGCGGCGCGACCCCTCGCTGCTGCGGAGGATGGGCGTACAACTGCAGGCGTCGTCGTTCTTCGAGCGGCTCACGGCTCGCGAACAGCTCGACACCTTCCGGCGGCTGTACGACGTGGACGCCGACCGCGTGGACGCGATGCTCGATCATGTCGGCCTGGTCGACAAGGCCGACGTACGTACCGAAGATCTCTCCGGCGGTCAGAAGCAACGCCTCTCGATCGCCTGCGCGTTGGTGCATGATCCGGATGTCGTCTTCCTGGACGAGCCGACGGCGGCGCTCGATCCGCAGGCGCGCCGCAATCTGTGGGACCTCCTGCAGGGGCTCAACGACTCCGGTCGCACAGTAGTGCTCACGACGCATTACATGGACGAGGCCGAGCAGCTGTGCGATCGGGTCGCGATCATCGACCACGGTCGAATCCTCGAGCTGGACTCGCCGGCGGCGCTGATCCGAGGACTCGAAGCTCCCGTGCAGATCAGCCTCGCGCACGACGCGCTGTCGCCCGCCGACGCCGAGCAGGTGCCGGCCGGCCAGGTCAGTCGCGACGACGGTGCGCTCACGATCACGACGGTCGAGCCCGCGCGCGTACTCACCTGGCTCGCAGAACGCGATGCGCTCGAAGGGCTCTCCGTCAAGGGCGCGACGCTCGAGGACGTGTTCCTGGACCGCACTGGCCGGGAGTACCGCGCATGACGGCGTTCGCGAGCCTCGCCGTGGCGATGGGCAAGGGCTTCCTGCGCGACAAGATGGCGTTGTTCTTCGCGATCCTGTTCCCGTTGATGTTCCTGGTGCTCTTCGCCGGACTGTTCAACGACGAGGGCGACGTACCCAAGGGCTCGGTCATCCAGGTCGGCGACGTCGCGTTGTTCGACGAGGCGCCCGAAGCGGCACAGAAGTCGTTCGACGACGTGCTCGACATCTCCAAGTCCGACGATCTCGATGCCGCACTGCGCGACGTACGCGAGGGCGACGCAGACGCAGTGATCACCCAGGACGGCGACACCGTGCACGTCGACTACACGGCCGCCAACCAGGTACGGGCGGCGACGTTGCAGGGCGTGATGCAGTCGATCGTGCAGAGCGCCAACATGCAGGCGACGGGCAAGCCTCCGACGTTCACCTTGAAGGCCAGCAAGGTCGAGGACGAGTCGCTGACGACCGTCCAGTACCTCACGCCCGGGCTGCTGGGCTGGGCCATCGCAATGGGTGCGACGTTCGGCGCCGCCGCGAACCTCGTGGTCTGGCGACGCAACGGGATGTTGCGACGGTTGCGGCTCGCGCCGGTCCCGACGTCGTCGATCGTGCTGTCGCGCGTGGTCGTCAGCCTCGGTATTGCCGCCGTGCAGTCGGTGATCTTCATCGGCGTCGCGTCGGTGTTCTTCGGGCTGCAGATGTCCGGCGGAGCATGGCTGTGCGTGCCGCTGCTGGTGTGCGGGACGCTGTCGTTCATGGCGATCGGGTTGTTCGCCGGATCCATCTCGAAGACCGAGGAGGGCGCGACCGGCCTCGCGAACTTCATCATCCTGCCGATGGCCTTCCTGTCGGGATCGTTCTTCCCGCTCGACGACGCACCGTCGTGGTTGAAGGCGGTGAGCCAGATCTTCCCGCTCAAGCATCTGAACGAAGGAATGCTCGATGTGATGGTCCGCGGCGAGGGACTCACGGCGATCTTCGTACCGTGCGCCGTGCTGCTCGGCTTCGCCGCGGTGCTGACGGCGATCTCCGCGCGCTTGTTCCGCTGGGAAGCGACTTAGGCCCGCTGAGCATGACGTACGAGTGGCGACACGCCGGTGTGTCGCGCGCGTACGTCATGCCCAGCGGGGCGGGTCAGACGCGTACGGGCTCGCGCTCCGGAGCCTCGGCCGACTCACCCTCGTGCAGGCCGTAGCGGTCATGGAACCTGCGCAGTGGCCCGGGCGCCCACCAGGTCGCGCGGCCGGCGAGCCGCATCGTCGCCGGTAGCAGGGCGCCTCTGATCAGCGTTGCATCGACCAGCACGGCGAGCGGAAGGCCGACTCCGAACGCCTTCATGAAGGTGATGTCGGAGACCAAGAAGCCGAGGAACACCAGCGAGATCAGCACCGCGGCCGCGGTGACGATCCGGCCGACCTTCTCCAGTCCGAGAGCGACGGCCGCGTTGCGATCGCCAGTTCGGTCGTACTCCTCCTTGATCCGCGCCAACAGGAACACCTGATAGTCCATCGCGAGTCCGAAGGCGACCGCGAACAACATCACCGGCACGGTGGCGGTCAGGGAGCCCGTGACGGTGAAGCCGCCGAGCAGATCGGAGAGGTGACCGTCCTGGAAGATCCACACCAACGCGCCGAACGTCGCCGTGAGGCTCAGCATGCTCAGCCCCATCGCGATCACCGGAAGCAGGACGCTCCCGGTGAGCAGGAACAGCAGCACCATCACCGACAGCGCCAACACCGCGCCCGCGATCGGCAACCGATCGAGCAGTACCTGGGTGAGGTCGTAGTTGATGGCCGCCGGACCTCCGACGTACGCGGAACCCGGTGCGACGTCGCGTACGTCGACGATGAGGTCGTTCAACGCGTCCTGGTCGTCCGTCGACGGCACCACCGTCAGCGATGCGTCGTCGCCGGACCGGAACCGGTCGCTGCCGGGGCCGGGTTCGGCCGCGACCGCGCCGTCGACGTACGAGCCGCCCGCGCCGTCGACGCGCGCTACGTTGTCGAGGCCGGACAGGTCGGTGGCGTACGTCTCCAGATCGCCACCGGCGTCGGGTACGACAACGCTCAGGGCGTTCTGCTCCTCCGATGCGAAGTCGGTTCGGATGGCATCGGCGACCTGACGCGCACTCGACGAGTCCGACATCACCCGCTCGTCGGGTGAGCTGAGCTTCACGCCGAGGAACGGCGTGCCGAGGGCGAGCAACACCAGGACGATGATGGTCGCGACCGGGATCGGGCGCCGCATCACGAACGACGCGAGCCGATGCCAGAAGCCGTCCTCGGTGCTTCGAGCAGACGTCTTGCGTCCGAACCGGCGTTTCGCCACCCGCTTACCGGCGACGGCGAGCAGGGCCGGAAGGACCGTCAACGACGCCAATGCGGCGATCAGGGCGACCGCGATGCCGGCGTACGCCATCGAGCGCAGCGCGACCGGCGGGAACCACAGCAGTGTGGAAAGGGCGATTGCAACGGTGATCGAGGAGAACATGACCGTCTTGCCCGCCGAGCTGACCGTCGTACGAAGAGCCGAAGCGATCTCGTTGCCGGCGTCGATCTCTTCGCGGAAGCGGTTCACGATCAGCAGGCTGTAGTCGATCGCAAGACCCAATCCGAGCAGCGTGACGACGTTCACCGCGAGGACGGAGACGTCGGTGATGCTCGCCAGCACCCACATCACCCCGAGAGTCACCAGCAGCGTCGCCAACGCGACGACAAGGGGGAGCGCGGCGGCCAGGATGCTGCCGAACACGAGGACGAGTGCGATCATCGCGATGGGGAACGCCATCGCCTCACCGATCGTCGCATCCTCCTTGGACTGCTTCGACATCTCGTGCTGAAGCATCGCGTACCCACCGGCGGTGACCTCGATCGTGCCGTGTTCGCCTTCGTACTTCGGCGCGAGATCGCCGAGGCGTTTGTCGATCTGGGTGTCGTCGCCGGTGACGGTGGCGAGGACGAGCGCCTGGTCACCGTCGGTGCTGCGCAGCTGATCCGGTTCGCCGGATGTCCAGTAGGACGTCACGCCCTTGACGTACTGCTCCTTGTCGAGATCGGAGACGAGACTAGTCGCGTCGGCCCGGGCCGTGTCGTCGTCAACGGAGCCGTCGGTGTCCACGAGCAGTACGAGGTTCGACTGGCCCTGTCCGAAGTCGTCGCGCAGAATCTCTGCTGCCTTGGCTGAGTCGGAGCCGGGGTCGTCGAACCCGCCGCCCTTCAACTCGTCGAACAGGGTGGCGCTCGAAGCCCCGGCCGCGAGCGCCACGATGAGCGCGATGACGAGCACTCGGCGACGCCTGTGCAGCATCAGATCGGAGAGCTTTCCCCACATGTATCCGTCCTCCGTTCAGGCCGGACCACGTTGTCCGGCATCACAGGGAAGAGCAGGTGCTGCGGTCAGGTGTGACAGGGAGAGTGGAAAAGAGACCGGCGTCACAGCTCGATGCTGCGGAGCTTCTCCGGGTTGGTGATGCCGTAGATGTCCTGGATGTGTTCGCCGTCTGCCGCCAGCTCGACGATCACGACGGCGTAGATGTCCTCACCCGAGGAGATCACGACGCCAGGGTCGCCGTTGACGTCGACGGGTCGGGCCTCGAGGCCGGTGAACTCGCCCTTCGCGCCGAGCCCGTTCATCAGCCGCCCGACATTGTCACTGCCGGTCACGACTCGGCGCGCGGCGTGTACGACGCCACCACCGTCTGTCCAGAGCGACACGTCGGGCGAGAGGATCGTCAGCAGCGTCTCGAGGTCTCCGCCGAGCGCGGCCGCCAGGAACCGTTCGGTGACGGCCTTTCGTACCTGCGGATCGGTTTCGAACCTCGGGCGCCCTTCGCGCACATGCTGGCGAGCGCGGTGCGCGAGCTGGCGTACGGCAGCCGGCTTGCGATCGAGGATGCGGCCGATCTCGGCGTAGTCGTAGCCGAACGTCTCGCGCAGGATGAAGACTGCGCGTTCGAGCGGCCCTAGGGTCTCGAGTACGACCAGCAGCGCCATCGACACCTCGTCGGCGCGTACGGCCGGGTCCGATGCGTCGGGCTCCGCATCGACCAGGGGCTCCGGAAGCCATGGTCCGACATAGGTCTCCCGCCGCCGTTGGGCGCGTCCGAGACGGCGCAACGACTCGTTGACGGTGGTGCGGATGAGGTACGCACGCGGATTCTCGACATCGTCGCGCGGTGACGACGCCCAGGACAGCCAGACGTCCTGCAGTACGTCTTCGGTATCGGCGACACTGCCGAGCATGCGGTACGCGACCTGGAACAACGTCTGACGGTGCTCCGTGAAGGCCGCGGTTTCGGCGTCGAGCTCCGGGTCGTCGGTGTGCATGGCAGTCCTTTCGATCATGGGCTCCTACTGTTTTGACCCGACTCGCCCGCAGTTTGTGACACCGACGGTACGCGCGGGCTCAGATCGGTCGGGGTGAGGCGACGGTAATGCGCCGCGCGCCAGCCACAGCGCCCCCGCGAGCAGCGCGATGCCGATCGCCGCGTCGAGCCAGTAGTGGTTCGCCGTGACGACAACGACGAGAAGGGTCACCGCCGGGTGCAGCAGCCACAGCCAGCGCCAGCGAGTCCGTGCGCTTGCGATGATGCCGACGGCGACGAGTACGGCCCACGCGACGTGCAGGCTCGGCATGGCCGCGAACTGGTTCGCGATACCGGTGTGCGGCGAGCCGGAGTACACGCTCAGCCCGAACAACTGACCCGTGTCGATCATGCCGAGTTTCGGGATCATCCGCGGGGGAGCGAGCGGGTACAGCAGGTGACCGACCAGTGCGGCGCCGGTCACCATCACCAGAGCGCGGCGTACCCAGGTGTAGTAGCCGGGCCGGAACCACATCATCCAGAGCAGGAAGCCGACCGTCACCGGGAAGTGTGCGAACGCGTAGTAGCGGTTGGCGAGCTCGACACCGCTCGGCCACACGTCGAGTAACCAGCCTTGGAGCAGGCCCTCGTTGGGCAGGCGCAGCAGCCGCTCCATGCTCCACACGCTGGCCGCATTGTCGAACGCCGAGCTCACATTGTGTGCCGCCAGCAGCCGGCCCAGGTTGTAGATCGCGAACAGACCGACCAGCCAACCCAGCTCGTAAGCCAGTCGGCGACGTCGCTGAAGGACTGGCGCGGACATGGACGCCACGTTGCCCGCCACGACCACATTCGGGCCTCCCACCTGCGGTGGAGTCGAGTCACTCGCGCGTGGGGTATCGCCGGTCCCGGTCGTGTCCTCGGCCATTGCCCCTCCTGATCGAGTGTGTACTCATCAGGAGGAAGTAGGAGGCCGTTTTGTGACATTGCACGGCCGATGAATCCGGTTCTGCTACCGGGCGCGCACCAGTCCGATGGACGTCTGACGGAGTCTGTTGCCTTCGGCGTCTCGGGCGGTGACTCGCAGCGACAGCGGGCGTTCGGAGCGTACTGCTCGTGCCGGAACCGTCGCCCGGTACGTCGAGTCGCCAGTACGTCGAGCGCGGAGGCGATGCCAGCCCTTGCCTCCGTTCGACGACCACCAGACCTGCGTCTTCGTGATCCGCCGGGTCGCATCGGCCTCCTCGAGATGGTCGAAGGAGAGATCGAGCGGAAGTTTGCGACCGGCGTCGGCGAATCCGCGGCCATCGACTCGTGGCCCGTAGTCGACGTTGAGCAGCGGCGGCGTCGTGTCGCCTCCTAGTGCGGGATTCTCCGGGGGCGTCGATCGGAACGTCCACGTCGTATGCGACTCCGGTGCCGCGCCGATCGCTTCGGGGTCGAGCGTCCAGTCGTGCGTGACTCGGAACCTCCGGGTTGCCGGGGCGACGTCGAACGAGCCGTACGTGCTGTTCGAGCGCCCGAGCAGCTTGCCGTTACCGTTGCGCAGGGTCAGCTTCGATCCTCGGTACGTCGCCGCCGCGACCTTGCCGGAGTGTGCGCCGTCGCCGATGCCCGTCTCGACCCGCAATCCGGAGACGGTTCGCTGGGCGAGGACCGGTGCAACGTGCATGGCGGAGGCGAACTCGCGGGTCTGGCGGTCCCCGACCTCATAATGACGCTGCGCGCCGCACAGCGGCTTCATCGCGTTGCCGGGCAGGTCCAGGCAATCCCTCCAAGCGACACTCGGATCGGCGCTGAACAGATCCACCTCGTCTGCCGGTAGGTCGACGGCGCGGTTGTGTGTGATGCCGATACTGCTTCTGGTGTTGATGAACGAGCGCGCGATAGCGCCTTCGCCGGGCGTACGGTCAGCGTGATAATCGCTCTCGACTCGGGCGAGCCTGCGTACATCGCGTCGGGTCAGCCGCATCCCGGTCGTGCCCGGCAGCCGTCGACCTGCGAGGTCGAGCTCGTACGCGTCCGGTGCCGACCGCGGCACGCGTCCGGTCGGCTCCAGCCGCCAGCGCAGATCGGTGTCGAAGCGGCCTCGATCGACGAAGCCCGATGGCTCGACGAACACGAGGCCGCGATCGATCTCGTCGGGATCGAAGAAGCCGAGCTCGGTGTAGCCGCGCGAGTCCGCGTGCCGCGATGCGACGAGCGTCGACTGGGTGAGCTTCGTGGGCTGCCCGACGACGTGGGGCGGGCGCAGTCGCTTGGCGTTCCGTGCGTCGATCGTGAAGTCGGTGTCGTCGTCGACCACCAGCTCCGGCGTACCGGCGAGCGAGAACGATACCCGCCCCTTCGTGGTGGGTGTCGCGATCCGGCCATAGCCCATGTAGTGGCCCGGATCGACCCGCGCGTGTCCCTCGCCGTTGTCGTTCAGACGGATCCGATAGAAGCCTCCGGTGTCGGCGTTGAACAGCGCGATGGTGGGCTCTGCCATGGGATGGGTTTGTGCCGCCTCAGGGTCGTACGGGTCGCCGTTGCGGTCGAGTACCTTGACGTTCAGGTCATAACGCTCGGGCTCGTCGTACGCACCGAAGGGAAGTCGTAGCAGCGGTGTGCCGTCGGCGACGAACGACATGCCACCCTGCCACTGACCGTCGGGCAACAGCCCGGGGTCGAACGTCACCGTCGTGGTGGCGCTCCCGTTTGCGGGCACGGTCAGTTCGGACGGGCTCGCCTCGAGCGCACGCGCCGGGGCCTGGTTGCCCTTTGTATCCGACTCGGTGTCGTCGATCTGCACCGTCACGGGATCGTCGCCTGGGTTGGTCAAGGTGACCTCACGCGTGCGTACCTCTTCGTCGGGGTGACGGACGTACGCGAAGTCGAGCGAAGCGGTGTCCGACCGCAGAGTCGCGGCCGTCGCTCCCTTCAGGTCGACTCGGCCACCGCCGTCGGTCCACGAGGTCTGGCCGTCCAGGTGCTGCGCGGTCGATACGATCCGCGCCTTGAGCTGCGCAGCAGTCCAATTCGGGTGCTGTTGACGAAGGAGCGCGGTCGCGCCCGCAACGATCGGCGTCGCCTGCGACGTACCGGACATCGGTACGTATAGCTCGCCTTCCCTAGCGCCCGCCTTTGCGCCGAGGATCTGCTCGCCCGGTGCGGTGACATCGGGTTTGAGGCGGTACGTGCCCCGCGTCGGACCTTCGCTGGAGAACCGAGACTGGCCGCCGTTGGCTCTGGCGGAGCCCACCGTGAGCGCCGACGCCGCGGATCCGGGCGAGCCGATGGTGAACGGATCGGACCCGACCCAACCGTTGTTCCCGGCGGCAGCGACGAACAGCGTGCCGGATTCCTCCGTCAGCGTGTCGAGTGACTGAGCAACCGGATCGTCGCCGTCGGTCGGCGGGCTGCTGAGACTGAGGTTCGCGATATCGGCGCCGTTCTCAGCCGCCCATTCCATCCCCGCAATGACCCAGGACTCCTGACCGTAGCCGTCGTCGGCGAGTACCTTCGCGTTGAGCAGGTCGGCTCCGGCTGCGATTCCGTGTCGAGCACCGTCGGAGCCCGCGCCGTTGCCGGCGATGAGCGATGCGACGTGCGTACCGTGCCCGTTGCCGTCTGCGGGACCGTCGCCACCGGTGAAGTCGGCCTCAGCGGTCACCTTGTCGACCAGGGCGGGGTGGCCGGAGTCGACTCCGGAGTCGAGGACTGCAACCGAGACACCGTCGCCGTCCAGACCGGCGTCCCATGCGGCGGGTGCGTTCACCTGCTCCAGGTATCCGTCGAGGCTCGTTGCCGCTACTTGGCCGTCGAGCCACAGTTTCGTGACGCCGCCGAGCTCGGCCGCGGCTGCGCGGGCAGAGGCGGTGTTGATTTCGGCGAGGTCGTCGCCGAACTCGGCAGACTCGTCCTTCGCGAGTTCGGTCGCCGATGCGCCGAGGCTGGCGAGCTCCGCTTTCGTACTCAGCAGTGAGGCGTTGCCGAGAGTGCTGACTCCCGCGGCGTGGCGGGCGATCAGCGGCAGCGTGTCTCGGTCGGCATCGCCATATCCCATGTCCAGAAGGGAAGTGACGTCGAACAATGCTGGGTCGAGTACGCGCGGTACGAGGCCGGCGACATCACTCGGTATGACGCGGACATCGTCGCCGTCGCGTTCGACCGAGAATCCCGCGGAGTCTGCGTCGGCGGGGTCGACGGTGACGGTCGGCCTTCCGTTGAGCGGACTGCCGATGGTGACGCGGTCTCCCGTGAGGAGGGTGACTGTCCCGGTCGGGGATGTCGATGCGGCCTTCGTACGCCCGGCGGGCCGGTCCGGCGCGGCGGCGGTCTCGGCCAGTGGGAGGGCTGCGGTGAGCAGCGCAGCGACGGCAAGCAACGCGGCCGGGCGTGATCGGGAGAGCATGCAGGTGTTCTACCTGGTGGGATCCGCAATCCGCTATCGGCTAGCGTGGCCGGTGCCAGACATGTCGTGAATCGGCCGGGGGTCGCGGTGCTCGAACACGTGGGTGTCTCGTCTGAGGATGAGTCGACGTATCGGGCGCTGCTGCGCCATCCGCAGTGCACGGTGCGGGATCTGGCTGAGCGCATCGGACGCTCGTCGGATCTCGTCCGCCGCTCGGCCGGACGGCTGGAGGAACTGGGGCTGCTGAGTCGTACGCCCGACCATCCCGCGCGGCTCGTCCCCACGCGGCCGGACGTGGCCGTCGAGGTGCTGATCGCGGCGCGTCGGGCAGACCTGGACCGCACGCAGGCGGCCGCACGTGAGCTGCTCGACGAGATGACCGTGCCCGACGAGTACCGGCCGGAGTCGCTGCTCGAGGTGCTGACCGGCCAGGACGCGATCGCGGCCCGCTTCGCGCAACTGGTGCAGGCGACCGAGCGAGAGCTCCTCGTGCTTGACCGCCCGCCGTACGCGAGCGGGGCGGGGGAGAGCCAGCCGCGCGTACTCGGACTGCTCGGCGACGGCGTGACCGTACGCGGCATCTACGCGCCGGACTCGCTGCAGGTCCCCGGCGCCGTCGACGACGCGTACGACGCAGCGCAAGCGGGAGAGCAGTCGCGGGTCCACCCGGCTGTGCCGATGAAGCTCGCGGTGGCCGACCGGTCGGTCGCACTACTGCCGTTGGCGGTCGACCGGATGGTCGACAGCGCACTGGTCGTACGCCGAAGCGCATTGTTGGACGCCCTCGTTCAGATGTTCTTCCTGCTCTGGGATCAAGGCGTTCCGGTGACGACAGAGCCGGATGCGTCCGACCTCGATCGACGACTGCTGACGATGCTCGCTGCAGGTATGAAGGACGACTCGATCGCCCGGCAGCTCGACATCAGCAGCCGTACGGTGGGTCGACGGGTGGCGGAGCTGATGGAGCGGATCGGCGCGCGTACCCGCTTTGAGGCGGGCGTACATGCGCAGCGTCGGGGCCTACTGGACGGCTAGCGTCCAGCAGGTCTACCTGCCGACGCGCTTGGCCTTGATCCGGCCCGACTTGTTGTCTCGCCCGGTCCAGCAGTCGGCGAACTCGAGCCGGATGTGTCCTCGTACGTGCTTGGGGCGTCGTAGGTTGAGCTTCAGGCGCCCCTTCAGCTTGTACGACTCGCCGTCGACCTTGAACTTCCGCTTCCAGCGGCGGTCTACTTTCCCTTTGCGGTTGATCTTCGCGTTCGGCGCCTTGAACTTGACGGGTAGCGAGGTGTACGTCGTGCCGCCCAGCCAGCACGTCACCCATACGCGCGACCGGTACTTGGTGACGTAGCGCCCGCTCGGGCCGACCTTGAACCGAACCCAAGCCTTGTCACTCGGC
This sequence comes from Nocardioidaceae bacterium SCSIO 66511, assembly GCA_023100825.1. Classification (NCBI taxonomy): domain Bacteria; kingdom Bacillati; phylum Actinomycetota; class Actinomycetes; order Propionibacteriales; family Nocardioidaceae; species Nocardioidaceae bacterium SCSIO 66511. The sequence continues at coordinate 1,299,278 of CP095846.1, forward strand.
TGCTCGCCCTTGTCGTGCACGGCGCCCCGGTACGTGCCGGAGCGTGCCCGACTTGTGTCAGCATCGGCCTCTGCCGTTGTCGTTGCCGTCGCACATAGTGCGGTTGCCGATGCAGTTGCGATACAAAGCGCGGTCGTACGCGTCATCCTCATGCGCGAAACCGTAGCCGGGCTGCGGTGCGTCTGTACTCGAATTCTCAAACCCGCGAACGACGTTGTTCGCTGAAGATCTGCCATGCATGGATCAATGCCACCGCTGCTGTCAAGAGCACGAGGGCGATACCGGCCTGCCCTCCGTAGCCGATATCCGGCTTGACGTCGGGCATCGCCGGCTTCGCTATGACCATGATCGCCAGCAGCACGCCCAGGACCGCCATCGTTATCAGCATGGCGATGTTCTCGGTGACAGGGACGAACGCCGTACGGCCCAGCATCCAGGCAAGCCCGAGCATCATCAGCAAGCCGAACATCGATGCCCCGCTGTTGTCCTGCGAGAGGAGCTCCCAGACGGAGCCGTACGACCAGGACATACCCGACTCTTCGTCGGCGACGTCGTCGTACAGAGGCAGGAATGACGCAACCACGATGGCGACGCCGAGGGCGGGGTACAGACGCGAGTACCCCGCGTACGCCTCCGCTGTGCGCCGATGCCCCTCGAGTCGCTCCACGCGGGTACGCAGCCGTTCGATCTCTCTACGGTCGGTGCTCTGCTCGTCCTTTGCCATCGGTCACATCCTCGCTTTCGTGTTACGGCCGACTTGCTCGGCGCAGACATCTGGGAGACGGCCCGGCGGCCCGTGGGGTTCGCAGTTCGGACGGGTTTCGCGGTACGACGAAGCGTCACCCGCCAGGAACCTAAGCGGTTCTGCCAACCGGCCGGCGTATCCCTTGGCAAGCGGTTCGGATAACGTACACGCACACGACGGGGAGTGACGAGGAGCGAACGTGGCAAGGAAGACCGTAGTCCGGATCATCGACGACCTCGACGGCACCGAGCTCGAGGAGGGCGAGGGCGAGTCCGTACGGTTCGCACTCGACGGTGCCGAGTACGAACTCGATCTCTCCGAAAGCAACGCCGCGGATCTTCGTGCGGTCATCGCTCCGTACATTGACGCCGGCAGGCGTACCGGCGGGCGTCGCCGCACTGGGGGACACACTCGCCAGGTCACCACTGACGTCGACACCAGAGCAGTTCGGGCCTGGGCCCGGGCCAACGACATCGCTGTGTCGAGCCGCGGCCGCATCCCCCAGGACGTGATCGAGCAGTACCGCAACGCCGGCAACTGACCCGTTCGACGACGGTTGTGCGTCAACGTCATCCGACCGTCCCTCCAAGCTGAGTGCTTTCTGGCATAAACGATGGAAGCATTCGCTGTCGCAGTGCTGTCACGCCGCTGTCAGCTCGGATCCGCCTGCCTCGCGTGACCGTCCGAAAAGATTCTTCAAGAATCTTCGTTTTCCCTTGTGGATAAGGGCTTCTGGCACCCGGTCTTGTCGGTGGCGGGTGGCATGATGTGGGTTATGAGGACGGCGAACCTGATCGACGATGTCGAGACCACCGACGGTCTCGATATCGCTGCGGCCGCTCGTGCTCAGATCGCCCGCACCGAGGCCGCACAGTTCGATGCGGTCATGGCGTATCTGCGTCAGATCGCGTCCGAACCGCTTGCGCAGGCGGGTGGGGTGAATGAGTGGACCCGCTACGGAGGATCCGGAACGCCGGCGGTGTCGGAGTACGCGGTCGCCGAAGTCGGACCCGCCCTCGGCCTCTCCGTGAACGGAGCACGGTCGCTGATCGCCGACGCACTCGATATGGCGTACCGGCTGCCGCGGCTGTACGCCTGTTTGCACGAGGGAAGTGTGGATGGGTGGCGGATTCGGAAAGTCGCCCGTGCGACGCGGGAGTTCACCATCGCCCAAGCCTCCGATGCCGACCGGCGGTTGTCGGCTGCGAATGTGGACGGGACTCCGCTGATTGGGCGGATCACCATGCCGCGGCTGCAGCTGGTGCTCGATCAGATCCGGTTCGTCGACGACCCCGACGGTGCGGAGAAGAAGCGCCGTGAGGCACGGCGTCGTCGGGGTGTGACGATCTGGTTCGAAGACGGCGTCGCCTACCTCTCTGGCACGCTGTCGGTCGACGACGGACAACGTCTCGACCAGCGGTTGGATCAGTTGGTGGAGTCGATGCGGTTCCTCGGCGACCAACGTCCCGACCACATCCTCCGGTCAGTGGCGATGGGCATGGTCCACGAACCCGACAGCCTCGACGACCTCTACAACCTCGTCGCCGACAAAACCGACGACGCTGACGTGGACGTACCCGCCGAACCCGAGCCCGCGCCCGGGCCCGAGCCCGAATCCGAGGGCGAGTCTGAGCCGAAGCGTTCAGATGGCAGGCGTCGTCATGGGCGTGGGTTGCGGGAGACGGTGCTCTACCTTCATTACGACCGGTGCTGGGGCACCTGGTCACTCGACGACGTCGGCGCCATCACGAGGTCGGAGGCCGAGCAGATCCTCGGCAAATCGTCGCGGGTCGTGGTGAAGCCGGTCATCGATCTGGAGACCACGATCTCGACCACCGGGTATGTCGCACCGCCACGGTTGCGGGAACAGACCGCGCTGATGAATGCCCTGACGTGCACGTTCCCGTACTGCAGCCGTCCGGCGAAGCTGGGCGATTACGACCACATCCATAACTACGCCGACGGTGGCCCGACCGACTCACGAAACGGACACAGATTGTGTCGGTTCCATCACCGGGCCAAGACATTCACCGCCTGGACCGTGTCATCTCCGGCGCCCGGAATCTGGCTATGGCTCTCACCAGCCGGACGGTCCTACCTCGTCACCGCCGGCACCACCACCAAACTCCCCGGCAGAACAGACACAACCGTTCCAGAGAAGCGAAAACCCAGCGCCGCCTGACACCCCGCCACCCGAGCACCACCGTGGCGGGGCACAGGCAGGTGCGGAGTCGTAGATTTGCCGTACAAGGGCGACGGATGCGGCGCACACTGGATGAATGAAGGTTTGCCTGGTGATGGTCGCCGCGTTCGGTCTGTCTGCCTCACTCGGCATCGGCCCGGCGCATTCGGCAGACCATCGATCATCGGCTTCGACGTCGCATGAGGCACGCCGTGGGTGCGTCACCATCAAGGAGTTCCGTGCGATCAAGGACGACATGACGATCCGTCACGTACGTCGAAAGTTCGATACGTCGGGTCGCCAGATCTTCGCGCCGCGCAACCCCGGACTGGAGCGGTATTCCACCCGCCAGTATCGGACCTGTTCGCGTCCCAAGCGCGGTGCCCTGACAGTGGACTTCTACAACGGGCGGGTGATGGACAAGCACGTGCTCTGGACGCGGTCTCGTCGCGACACTCCAAAGTGCGTATCCAACAAGGAGTTCCGTCGCGTCAAGCGGGGCATGAAGCCGCGCAGGGTGCATCGCATTTTCGACACGGCTGGCGGCTACCTGGACGGCTTCGCCGGTGGGTATGCCCGCGGCTACGACAGATGCAGGGGCAGGCATGTCGTGGTGACCTACGTGTCCAGCCCACCGCGCTTCATTCCGAGGGTGTACGACAAGCGGAAGACTTTCGTGCCGCACAGGTAGACGGTCGGTAGGCCGAGGTACGGACTCGGCGCAAGGGTGCCCTATAGGTCCTCGCTGCCGGTCCATTCGAGGCGTTCGAGTTCGGCGTTGATCAGCGCATCGTGTACTCGGTCAGTCACGACGCATTGCCACCTTGGGTCTCCGCCGACGCAGGAGAGGTCGGAGCCGTCCCAGTCGTTCCACAACTCGGCTACCCGGTCGCTCTGGAACACGCGGCGGAAGTCGCCACAGTGACCGGTCACGACGAGAATCTCGTAGCCGGGCAGTGCTTCGCCGTTCCTGTAGTGGATCTCCACCGGCCGTTGCTGAGTTGCGCGAGTGGGGCATTCAGTATCTCGTGCCCTCAGCTCGGCTCCGGACCTGGCATTTCATCGACGAACTTCCACGCACCAGCGTCGGGAAAGTCCGACGCTTTTTCGTCTGCCCTTGATCGTCACGCGCGACCGTCGTTCTCCGGCTCCGGCTATTCCGTGGGTCACCCGCGCCCGGGGTCTGTGTTGTCCACAGGATGCTGGTCGGGGTCTAGCCAGATCGGCTCGGGTACGGCACTATCCCGTGTCACGACTTCGAGGAGATGATCGTGGCGCCCGCGATTGACACCGTGGATCTTGCCGAGCAGGTACGCGACCGAGTTCGTGAGCGGGGCATAGACCCCGTCCGTGAGCTGCATACGGTGCGACGGATCGCGGAGCAGGTAGCCGCCGAGCATGATCGGCGCAGTCTCACCGGGAGCGTAGCGCCGGTGGAGGACCTCACCGCGTTGGTGGGGGAGATGGTTTCGCGGGTGTCCGGGTTCGGCGTCCTGCAGCGCTATCTCGATGATCCCACCGTTGAAGAGGTGTGGATCAATGAGCCGAGCCGGGTGTTCGTCGCACGGCACGGCAAGTCTGAGCTGACAACCACGATCCTGACCGCCGAAGACGTACGTGATCTGGTCGAGCGAATGCTCAAGTCGAGCGGCCGACGACTCGACGTCAGTCAGCCGTTCGTCGACGCGATGCTGCCGGGCGGCCACCGGCTGCACGTCGTACGCGACGGCATCGCACGAGGCTACGACGCCGTCAACATAAGGAAGTTCATCGCTCGGGCCTACTCCCTGGACGATCTCGTCGGCTTGGGATCGATGAGCGTGCCGGTCGCATCGTTTCTCGATGCGAGCGTACGCGCGGGGCTGAACATCATCGTCTCCGGCGGCACCCAGGCGGGTAAGACGACGATGCTCAACTGTCTTGCCGCGTCGATCCCGGGGTCGCAACGGGTGGTGTCGTGCGAAGAAGTATTTGAATTGCGTTTTGGGCACCCTGACACGGTTGCCATGCAGACGCGGCAGTCCGGGCTCGAGGGCACCGGTGAGATTCCCCTTCGTACATTGGTGAAAGAAGCACTCCGAATGCGCCCGTCGCGGATCATCGTCGGCGAAGTTCGCTCGGCAGAGTGCCTAGACCTCCTACTCGCGCTCAACGCAGGTCTGCCCGGGATGGCCAGCCTGCATGCGAACTCCGCACGCCAAGCTCTCGTGAAGCTGTGTACGCTCCCGCTGCTGGCCGCGGAGAACATCGGCGCGCGGTTCGTCGTTCCCACCGTCGCTGCGTCGGTCGATCTCGTCGTACACCTTGCGATCGACGAGCACGGTCAGCGGCGCGTCGACGAGATCGTCGCGGTCACCGGACGGGTCGAGAACGACCTGATCGAAACCGAAGCCGTGTTCGCAACGCAGGACGGGCAGCTGCGACGGATGTCGGGCATACCGACGAGGCCCGAGCGGTACGCACATGCGGGCATCGATCTCGGCCGGATCCTCGCAACGGCGGAGCTCTGAGGTGGGCGTACTCGTCGGGTTGTTGCTGGGGATCGGGCTGCTGCTGCTCTGGATGGCGGGGTCCGATCCCGAGCCGGCCAAGCCGCGACCGGAACGCGCGCTCGCAATCCGACAGTTGTTGCGCACTGCCGGAGTCGAGGGAGTGACCCCGGTCGGCGTCACGTTGCTGTGCCTCGCGTGTGGTGCCTTGTCCGGCCTTGTGATCCTGGCGGTCTCCAAGACCTGGTCGGTCGCTGTGGTCTTTGCGCTCATGGCGGCGTACCTGCCGATCGCGGTGCTCCGGGCGCGCAGCACGCGTCGCCACCGCGAGCGGCGTGAGGTGTGGCCGGAGGTGGTCGACAACCTGGCGTCGGCGGTACGCGCGGGGTTGTCATTGCCGGAGGCATTGACCGATCTCGGCGAGCGCGGCCCTGAGCCGTTGCGGGATCCGTTCGGAAAGTTTGCGCTCGACTACCAAGCCAGCGGCCGGTTCAACGACTCGCTCGACCTGTTGAAGAGCCGGCTTGCCGACCCCATCGGAGATCGGGTGGTCGAGGGTCTGCGCATCGCGCGAGACGTCGGCGGCGGCGACCTCGGGGCGATGCTTCGTACGCTCTCGTCCTTCCTACGTGATGACCTGCGTACGCGAGGTGAGCTCGAGTCGCGCCAGGCTTGGACCGTCAACGGCGCGCGTCTCGCCGTCGCCGCACCGTGGGCGATCCTGTTGATGATGTCGTTCCAGCACGACGTCGTGTCCCGATTCGCCACCGGCGCCGGTCTTCTCGTGCTCGGCGTGGGCGCCGGCACGTGCCTCGTCGCATACAGGCTGATGATCCGGCTCGGCCGACTACCGGACGAACGCCGGACGCTCGCATGAGTATCACTGGAGTCGGCGCCGTACTCGGTCTCACGACCGCCGTCGGCATATGGATCGTGGTGGCGTACGTGCTGTCACGTCGACGTCCCGCGTTGGCCGATCGTGTTGACCCGTACCTGCGCGATCTCCCCGAGACTCCGCGGATGGCGTCGGAGCCCGAGCCGTCGACGTGGCCGACCTCGGTCGGCTGGGCGGTTTTCGGGCCGTCCATCCGCGGCGCCGCCGCCGGCGTTGAGCGCGTCCTCGGCGGTGGAGCCTCCATTCGCAGACAGCTCGGCAGAGTGGGCTCGACGCTCACACTCGAGCAGTTTCGAGTACAGCAGGTGCTCTGGGGTGTCGGCGCGTTCGCAGCGACCGCGGGCGTCGGTGTCCTGTGGTCGCTGAGGTCTGCCAGCTCGCCCCTGGCGATGTTGGTGCTGTGCGTGATTGCATTCGCGGTCGGCGTCGTTGCTCGTGACCAAATGCTCGGCCGGTCGGTGCGGCGACGTGAACGCCGCATGGTCGAGGAGTTTCCGACGGTGACGGACCTGCTTGCCCTATCGGTAGCCGCAGGTGAGGGCCCGGTCGCCGCACTCGAGCGCTGCGTCGCCGTCAGTCACGGTGCTCTCGCCGACGAGCTGCGCCGGGTGCTCGCCGAGATACACACCGGTACGCGAATCTCCCGTGCACTCGATGATCTGAGCGCACGTACCGGTGTGCCGAGCGTCGCTCGATTCGCCGAAGCGCTCGCGGTTGCGATCGATCGGGGCACTCCGCTCGTCGATGTACTCCATGCCCAGGCGGCAGACGTACGCGAGGCGAGCAGACATGCATTGATCGAGGACGGCGCTCGGCGTGAGGTCGCCATGATGGTGCCTGTTGTGTTTCTGATTCTGCCCGTGACAGTCCTTTTCGCGTTCTTCCCGGGACTCGTCGTCTTCCATCTCACGGCACCATGACGCTGCGTGCGCGAGAGGTTGTCCACAGGGTCGTTGTCTCGAGTGGCGCAGATCACAATGTGCTGGCAGTCTTCGGCCATGCATTTCGTCTACAGACAGTGGATCCGGCTCACGACAAGGCATCCGCGCGACGACCGCGGCGATGTTCCCGGCTGGGTGATGATCACGCTGATGACCGCGGCGCTCGTCGCGGCAATTCTCGCGGTCGCCCGACCAGGCCTGCAAGACATGCTGCGATCGGCACTCGACCGAGTGTCCGGATCGGCTTGACTGTCCAAGCCCCTTCTGCGCAACGAGATCGAGGGTCGGCAGTAGTCGACTTCTGCATGGTGATGGTGATCCTCGTACCGTTGGTTCTCGGCATCCTGCAGGTCGGACTCGTACTCCACGTTCGTAACACCCTCACCTCCGCGGCATCCGAGGCTGCGCGGCAGGCGGCGACCGTCGACGGGTCGCCCGACGCGGCCGAGTTGCGTGCACAGAACCTGATCGCAGGCACGGTCGGCGCCGAGTACGCGACGGCGATCGAGGCTGTGCCGTCCGGTGTCGACGGCTATCCGGGAGTCGAGGTGCGCATCGAAGCCGCAGTTCCTGCGCTGGGACTCTTCGGTCCGAACGTGCACCTCTCCGTCGAGGGGCACGCGGTCGCGGAGCAACCGTCGTGAGGAGCGACCGGGGCACTGCGCTGATCGAGTTCATCTGGCTCGGGCTGCTGTTGCTGATTCCCCTTGTCTACATAGTTCTCTCGGCATCCGATGTGCAGCGCGCGGCGTACGGAGCGAGCACGGCGAGCAGGGCCGCCGGTCGTGCCTTCGTACTCGCTCCGGACTCGACCGCTGCGTACGACCGCGCGAACCGCGCAGCGCGTACGGCCCTGGCCGACCAAGGCATCGGTGCGACCGGAGTGGATGTCGATGTCAGCTGTCAGCCCAGTGCAGCAAGCTGCCTGACGCCTGGGAGCAGTGTGACGGTCATCGTGACCGTACGCCAACGCCTGCCGTTCGCACCCGATGTGCTCGGCCGGGGAGCGCCCGCTATCACTGTCGATGCTCGGCACAGTGAGCCGTACGGCACGTTTCGAGAGGACCGATCGTGACGGTGCGTACTGACGACGGTCAGGTGTCGGTGATGATCATCGGGTTCTTCATCCTGGTGACGTTGCTGATCGCAGTGGTCGTCGACACCTCGGCTGCGTACCTTCGGCGCACGGCGATGAACAACGTCGCCGACGGTGCGGCACTCGCGGCCGCCGACGCCGTGCAAGGCGAGCAGGTGTACGCCTCGGGCCTCGGCGACGAGGCACCGATCGACGCAGCGGTCGCCAAGTCGTACGTCGCGGGTTACCTCGCCGACTCCGGGACGCTGGCCGACTACCCGGGTATCCGCTGGCGAGTCGAACAGGACGGCGACCGGATCACGGTGCGAGTCGCTGCTCCGCTCGCGCTTCCGTTACGGGTCGCAGGCTGGGGCGACGACGTGACGGTGTCAGGTGAAGCATCCGTGCTCGTACGAGTATCCTGACGTACAGCGACGCTGGTCAGACTCGGTCGGGCACGCAGCGGACGCACACTCCTCCAGATTTGCGATTGAAAGGCCCGCGCATGTCGGATTCGGACGCCGAGGAAAGCACCAACCCCGAAGTGACCGAATCCCGCGCAGCCATCCCGGGGTTCGGCCCGCGCACGCCCGGCGACAACGCCGGTGACGCCGCGCCACAGCAGCGTTCACTACGCAACGTCTTCCTCGTGCTCGGCGGCGTCGTGACTGTTGTGATCGTCGTGATCATCGTGCTGATCCTGGTCTTCTTCTTCGTCATCGATGGCGCGGTCAAAGACGTCGAGAGCACCCGAAACGAGACCGCCATCACCAGCGAGCAGTACCAGTCGGTGAAGATCGGCGCGCGCGAACGGACCGTACGCGAGGAGCTCGGCGAACCGGCCAAGGAATCGACCGGCGACGGATCGCGGAACACGACCTGCTTGTACTACAACGAGAAGGACGCCGGGCTCGTCGCGGGCGACCGGTTCATGTTCTGCTTCGTCTCTGGCCGTCTGGACCGTAAGTCGCGGGACTGATCTCCCTGCGTACGGCGGTAGTCGTACGCACGTTTCGCATCAGGCAGCTGGTGCCGTCAGCACGATTCCGTTCTGCTTGCGGTCGAGCGCGGGCAGGGTGATCGTCGACCCACCGCAGTGCGGCGCGAACACGAAGGACACCTTGCGACCCTGCGGTGTCCAGACCCGTTGCAGCCCGGACTCCGGCGACCAGCGCATCAGATCGTCGGCGCGTCCGTCCTTTCCGGCTGGGCGTACGTAGTAGGTCGAACCCCCGCACCAGGTGGTCGACCCCGACATTGCGGGCCCCAACTTGACCGCGTCGCCGTCGCCGTCACGTGCGTACGCGGTGCCGACTTCGACGCGGTGTCGGTTCTCGACCTGCAACCACACATCGGAGTCTTCGCCGGGTACGACCTCCCAGCCGACACAACGGTCGGCGGCTTCGACGACGTCGGTCTCGCCGTCGTCGAGGCGCTTGAGGGTCAGACAGGGCTTCGCTTTGCTGTCGAAGCTGGTGTAGCCGAGCGCCGCCGGTGTCAGCCGGAACTGGGTGAAGCCCTCCTTGAGCGGCTTGGCGCACGTGAGTCGTTTGCCGTTGAGTGACTTCAGATCGAGCTGTGCGAGGCAGTACCGGTTGTTCGGGCCAGTCGGGTACGCGAGTCGGCCGTCGTCCATGGAGATCGAACCCGAGGCCGACGGCGGGGGAGCGGAGCCGACCTTGCCGACCATGCGCCGGTTGCCGCTGCGGAGGTCGTATACGGCGAGCTCGCCGCGCTTGGCTCCGCGGGTCATGTCGGCACCCGCGTACACGACGGCCCACGGCCACTGCATCTCCAGGCCCTGTACGCGGCCGCGCGCGGCACGGAACCGCAGCGTACGACCGGGGCCGCTGATGGTGACCTGTTTGCCGAGGGTGTCGGCGACACCGGTCCAGGCACGCGTAGCCGCGGCCTGCCCAGCGTCGTCGAGACGACGCATCGTCCAGTTCAGGCTCACCGACTCTTCGTTCACGCTGTCGTCGGTCGCGTCATCGCCTTCGTCGGTGGTGTCACCGTCGTCGCCGTCGTCACTGCCGTCGGTGGAGTCGTCGCTGTCGCCTTCGTCGCGATCTCCGTCGTCGTCGGTCGCGCCGTCACCCTGGTCGGCGGTGCCGTCGTCCTCGTCGGTGGCACTGGGGCTGGAATCCGTTGTTGTGCTGTGGGTCGAGGCCTCGTCGTCGGGAGAAGCATCATCGTCTCCCGACGACGAGCACGCCGCGACCACACACACTGCGGCGATCGCGGCGATCGTCCTTGCTGCCCGCACCTACACTCCGATGTTCTGTTGCGGATGTGCCTTGTTGGCAAGGTAGCTCATGTACGCGCGGTGGTATTGCAGCCGCGCCACGTACGGCGCGCTGGAGTTGAAGCGGCGCGGGTTCCACGGCTCGAAGAGACCGATCGTGGCGGGGTTCTTACCGCGGTTGTTGTAGCCGCGGCCGACCTGGAAGTGGCCGCCGCCCGAGTAGCCCTTGAGGTAGTCGAAGTACCGAGCGTCGAGCACCGGATGCATCACGATCGGCGCACGGTAACGCGCGTAGTGCCGCTTGTTCAGACTCAGCCACTTCTTGTAGCCGTAGTCGCTGATATCGAGCACGATGTACTTGCCCGCGTACTTCTTCTTGTCGAAGCCCGTGTGCTTGTTCACGTTCGCGACCATGTTGTAGATGCCGGTGCCGCTCGTGGTCGTACCGAGGCGACTCGCCCAGAGCTTCTGCGGACGCGGCTTCTTGCCGCCGTGCCAGCCCCAGGCGATCAACTGCATCGTGGCCGGCCCGCACCAGTACGAACGCTTCTGCTGACGCGTGTGGCGCCAGTTGAGCACGTACTTGCGCTTGGGGTACTCGAGCTTGCGCTGCGAGGCGGCAACGCGTGCCTCCGGATGCCGAGCGAGGTAGCCCTTGGGGTAGGCCTCGCCGTCGATCTCGTTGCGGATCGCGAGCACCTTACCGGTTGCCTGCGCAGCCTGCCGCAGCTCTGCACGCTCGGCAGCGGCCCTGGCTGCCGGCGCCAGTCGTGCGTTGGCGCGCAGGGAGTCGAGTACGTCGGCGTCGCCGGTCTGACGGGCGGGTGCCCGCCGCGCCGACGACTCTCGTTGGACGAGGTCGTTGCGGAGTTCCTTCGGCGTGCGCTCGGTCCAGCCGTACCCGAGGCAGTAACGCTGTGTCTCGAAGGTTGCGCAGCGGATCTGCGCCGACGCGAGGGCACGCGCGTTCGCGGACGGAGCCACGCGCGCGGCCGTACGACCAGCCGCGACGACGCGGTCGATCTCGCGCTGCATGGCGGGAGTGATCTTGGTTGCCGGCACACTCCCTGGGCCGGGCATCGTGCGGGTTTTGGCGGGGGGCCAGGTGTCGGCGGGATCGGACGGGGCCTGCTGGTCAGCGATCGAAGCGGGTGCCGTGAGTACCGATGCGCCTAGCAGGGCGACGGCCGCCGTGCTCACCGAGAAGCGCTTATTCATAAGGCGGTTCCTACATCACATCGAGGGGCTGTGTCCCTTGCACCTTCACCCCACGGAGCGTCACTGTCAACACTTGGATCACATCCGTCACATGAACACCATGCGACACGCCGAGACACGCCGAGAACTTCATCGATGTAATTCAGTTGCGCCGTGCTATCGAGGCGTCGCTGTGAGTCACGTGCTTCGGCTCTGCGGCGCTGTCGACATCCCCGCCACCTTGGGGTGGTGGCAGGGTAAGGTCAGGTGCTGCCCAAGGACGGTTGTCACGGTCCACGGGAAGTGTCCCTTGGGGCAGCGACCATTTGCCGTGGGGCGTACGAGTGCGGGCTGCGGTTTGCCTTGGTCCCAGGGCAAACAGCACGACGGTCGGCCCGCGGCGGTACGAGTGAGTGAACTCCTGCCACGGTGGACACGTACGTACCAACGAGCACGGCAAACGTTCACTTTGCACGGCGTCCCTGCCATGTAAAGCGGCGCTTCACCATGTTCACTTGGTAAAGCACCACCCACCGACCCCGCATAAGCCAACCGGAACGCGTTAGCCGGCGGCGACCCCCAGCCGATAGCTGCAGCTCCCGCGTCGCCGCGTCTTTTGCCGAGCCCGAAGGCGCGGGAAGGCCGACAGCGAGGAGGAAGCGGGTAGGCGGGCGGTCGCACAGTCGGAAGCGGAAAGCCGACAGCGACGAGAAGAACCTACGCTCGTACGATTGCCGCGGCCGTGGAATCGCGAACCCGCACCGCACGACGAGCGATTGGTCCAGCGCGGTAATGTCGCAGGGTGGCCGGTACCGACTTCGACACCCAGATCAAGCACCTCGACACGACTCTGCGATCGATCGAGAACGTCCTCGATCTCGACGGGATGCGTGCCGAGATCGCCGATCTGCAGGAGCAGGTGGGTGCGCCCGACCTCTGGGACGACCAGGCGAATGCGCAACGCGTCACCGGTCGGCTCTCGGCGCTGCAGGCCGAGGTGGAGCGGGCGACCGGCCTGCGCCAGCGGCTCGACGACCTCGGGGTGCTGGTCGAGCTGGCGCAGGAGGAGTCCGACGCCGACACGTTGGCCGAGGCCGATGCCGAGCTCGGCCGGATCAGCAAGGCGATCGAAGCGCTCGAGGTGCGTACCCTGCTGTCGGGCGAGTACGACTCCCGCGAGGCTCTGGTCTCAGTACGCTCCGGCGCCGGCGGGGTAGACGCCGCAGACTTCGCCGAGATGCTGATGCGCATGTACGTCCGGTGGGCGGAGCGGCACAACTACCCGACCGAGGTGTACGACACCTCGTACGCCGAGGAGGCCGGCATCAAGTCGGCCACCTTCGCGGTCAAGGCGCCGTACGCGTACGGCACGCTGTCCGTCGAGTCCGGCACGCACCGGCTCGTACGCATCTCGCCGTTCGACAACCAGGGGCGTCGGCAGACGTCGTTCGCGGCGATCGAGGTCGTTCCCGTGCTGGAGCAGACCGACGAGATCGACCTGCCCGAAGACGAGGTCAAGGTCGACGTCTACCGATCGTCGGGCCCCGGCGGACAGAGCGTCAACACCACCGACTCCGCCGTCCGGCTCACGCACATCCCGACCGGCATCGTGGTCAGCTGCCAGAACGAGAAGAGCCAGCTGCAGAACAAAGCGACCGCCATGGTCATCCTCAAGGCGAAGCTGCTCGCCGTACGTAAGGCCGAGGAGCGCGCCAAGCTCGACGAGCTGCGCGGTGACGTGGCCGCCTCATGGGGCGACCAGATGCGCAACTACGTGCTGCATCCGTACCAGATGGTCAAGGACCTCCGCACCGAGTACGAGACCGGCAACACCAGTGCGGTCTTCGACGGCGAGATCGACGACTTCATCGAGGCGGGCATTCGCTGGCGGCGCGGCCAGGAGACGGCCCCGGCGGCGAGCTGAAGCGCGGCTCAGCTCTCGACCAGATCAGGCTCGATCGCGGCGGCGACCCGATAGAGCCGTGCGTCGAGGCCGCCCGGCGCCATCAGCTGCAATCCGATCGGCAGGCCGCTCTCCGGTCCGCGGCCGCACGGCATCGACAGGGCGGGGATGCCGGCGAGGTTCGCTTCGACGGTCCACCAGTCGGTACGCGGCACGGCGAGCGGATTGTCGACTCCGGTTCGCCCGAGCGGGGGAGCCACCAGAGGCATCGTCGGGCTGATCAGCACGTCGCACGACGCCAAGGCGTGGCCGACGTCGCGGGCCACCATCTCGCGGATCGAGAACGCCTCGCGTAACTCGTCGGACTCGGCGAGCGAACGCCCGATCTCATGTCGGTGGGCTGCCTCGGCACCGAGATCTCCCTGCCAGGCATGGCTTTCTAACACCATGAGGGCCTCGACCGACGAGATCGTGAAGTAGGTCTGAAGGGCCTGCCCGGTGCGCGCGAGCGGCACGTAGCGCAGCCGTGCACCGCGCGCGGCGAGTGCCTCGTACGCACGTGCGAACTGCTCACGGATCTCCGGTGAGTTGCGTTCGCCCGACATCTGCTCGATGACGCCGATCGTGAGATCTGCCAGCGTCGGGGCGGCCAGCCCGCCTTCTGCGGCGGCGGAGAATTGCCCATCCGCCGACGCCAGAACGTCATGCAGCGTGGCCGTATCGGCAACGGTACGCGCAAGCGGCCCGACCGTGTCGAGACTCGAGGCGAACGGCACGACGCCGTCGAGTGGGATGCTGCCGTGAGTCGGTTTCATCCCGACGACGCCGCATTGAGATGCGGGCTCGCGAATGGAGCCGCCGGTGTCGGTGCCGAGCGCGAGCACGTCGTACGCCGCGACGGCGGCGGCCGATCCGCCGCTGGATCCTCCCGGACTCCGTTCGTGGTTCCACGGGTTGTGCGTGGGACCCCAGGCCGAGCTCTCCGTCGACGCGCCCATCGCGAACTCGTCGAGGTTCGTCGTACCGACGATGACCGCGCCGGCGCGGCGAAGCCGGCGTACGACCTCGGCATCGCGCTCTGCCGGAGGTAGCCCGCGCCGGACCGCGGAGCCGCACGCCCACGGCGCACCGCGTACGGCGATGTTGTCCTTGACCACCACCGGGCGGCCGCTCAACGGCCCGGACACCGGCGCGGAGTCGACCGCGTCGGTGAAGACGTGGACCATCGCATTGAGCGAGGCGTCTCGCGCAGCGATGTCATCCAAGACCGCGCGTACGCCTCGCTCGCCCATCAGGCGGTCGCGAATCGTCCGAGTACGCGGGGGTGCACGCCCTCGAGGTGGTCGGCGAACATCCGCTGATACGCGAGCTCCTCGCGACTGCGCGGGGTTGGCAGCCCGGCGACCCGCACGGACTGCCAATCGCGGTCGGGCGCAACCCGCTGCGCCTCGCGGAGCATCACGTCGGCCATGCCGCTGCCGTCGCCGAACTGCTCCTTCGGGCGCCAGAGGATGTCGTCCGGCAGCCAGCCGGCGAACGCCTCGCGCAGCAGTGCCTTCTCTTGCCCGTGCTCGCGCGGCAGCATCCACTCGATCGGGATGCGCTGCGCGAGGTAGACCAGGCTCCGGTCGAGGAACGGCACCCGCGCCTCGAGCCCGTGCGCCATGGTCACCCGATCGCATCGCTGGAGGTTCAGGTTGTGGAGTCCCTCGACGCTACGGATGAGCTCCTCGGCGAGCTCCTGCTGATCGATCGAACGCAGGTGGTCGTACCCGGCAAACAGTTCATCGGCGCCCTCGCCGGTCAGCACCACCTTCACGGTCTGCGAGGCGAGCTCGGCGAGCAGATAGTTCGGTACGCCGCTGCGGACCAGTGACGGCTCGTACGACTCCATGCACGCGACGACCTCGGGGAGCACCTCCACCACCTCGTCGGGGCCGAACACGCGCTCGTGGTGTTCGAGGCCGAGATGCTCGGCGACCCGGCGGGCAGCCGCGAGGTCGGTGCTGTCCGTCGTACCCGCGGAGAACGAGTGGATGGGGCCGCGCGCGGGGTCGGCGTAGCGCGCCATCACGGCGGCGACCAGGCTGGAGTCCAGTCCGCCGGAGAGGAAGACGCCGACAGGTACGTCGCCCATCATCCGCTGCCGTACGGAAGCGACCACCGATGAGCGGATCGCCTCGATCGCGTCGTCGCGGGACTCGACGGGAGCGTGGTGGCGACGCAAGGTGCGGAAGCGCACGAGACCCGACTCGGGTGTCCAGCGGTGCCCGGGCGGGAACTCCTCAACGTACGGACGCATGGCCGCGTCGAACGCCCCCAGCTCGGAGGCGAACACCGTCATCGAACCCTCACGGGCCCAGTACAGCGGTTTGACACCGAGCGGATCGCGCACCGCCACCACGGATCCATCGTCATGCGCGACGACGAACGCGTACATGCCGCGCAGCTCGGCGAGATCGGCATCCGAGCCGTCGGCCGCTGCCGCCAGCGCGGCCTCGCTGTCGGAGCGGGTACGAAAGACCCGGTCTGCGTCGGCGCGCAGATCGTCGTGGTTGTAGATCTCGCCGTTGGCGACAACCCAGTGCCCGTCGTCGGAGCCGAGCGGCTGTGCGCCGTCGGCCAGGTCGACGATGGCGAGTCGAGTGTGCCCGAGCCAGGTCGCCCCGACCGTACGCGAACCGCTGCCGTCCGGGCCACGGTGACGAAGGCGCTCGAGCATGCGCTCGCCCAGCTCCGGATGGGAGCTGGCAGGGTCATGGATTGCGACTATGCCGCACACGAAAAGGTCCTCGATTCCTCGGGTGGTGCCAGTTGTGCGGGCGCGTACGACGCACCCGCCGACCGGGATGTAATCAACACGACACACCCCACTGTACGAACCGGGCGTGGCGGCCTGGCCTGCCTGGTGTGCCGACGTACACTCGGTTGCTGGCCAGCCTCGCCCTTCGGCGAGACACCCACCAGTTCGTCTACACCTGGCCACGAGAGAACCCGTGATCCGTTTCGACAACGTCACCAAGACGTACTCCGGCCAACAGCGCGCCGCCCTGGAGGCAGTTGACGTCGAGGTCGACAAGGGCGAGTTCGTGTTCCTGGTCGGTGCATCCGGCTCGGGTAAGTCGACGTTCCTTCGACTCGTCCTGCGCGAGGCCCGCCCGACATCGGGCCGGGTGTACGTCGCGGGCAAGGAGATCAACCGGCTGGCGAGCTGGAAGGTTCCGCGTCTTCGGCGCGACCTCGGCACCGTCTTCCAGGACTTCCGGCTGCTGCCGAACAAGACCGTCTTCGAGAACGTCGCGTTCGCGCTGCAGGTGATCGGAAAGTCGAAGGGTGAGATCCGTCGCCTCGTACCCGAGACGCTGGAGTTGGTCGGCCTCGACAACAAGTCCGAGCGACTTCCCGATGAGCTCTCCGGCGGCGAGCAGCAGCGCGTAGCGGTCGCTCGTGCGTTCGTGAACCGGCCGATGATCCTGATCGCCGACGAGCCCACCGGAAACCTCGACCCGACCACATCGGTCGGCATCATGAAGCTACTCGACCGCATCAATCGCACCGGCACGACCGTGCTGATGGCGACTCACGATGCGGGCATCGTCGACCAGATGCGCAAACGCGTGATCGAGCTCGACGACGGCAAGGTCATCCGCGACCAGGCGCGCGGCGTCTACGGCACCCAGAACTGACCCGCGGGGAGTTATGGCGTTCACACAGGTCTTCTCTGAGCTCGGCACCAACCTCAGACGCAATGTCTCGATGTCGGTGTCGCTCGTCGTCACCATGACGGTCTCGCTGCTGCTTGCATCGCTCGGCCTGTTGCTCCAGCAGCAGGCCGACCACACCGAGGAGCGCTTCGGCAACGAGCTGCAGGTGCAGGTCGTGATGTGTACAGAGAACTCCCGCAGCTCCAACTGTCTCGGAGGTGCTGCGACAGACGAGCAGGCCGACGCGGTGCAGAAGGCACTGGAGGACAACCCGGCCGTCGAGTCCGTCGAGTTCCGCAGCTCCCAGGAGTTCCTCGAGATCCTGCGCGAGACGTACCGGCAGGGCGACGAGATCGATGACGAAATCCTGAAGGGCCTCAACGCAAAGGACTTCCCGGCCTCGTACTTCGTCACGATGCACGACCCCGACGACCACGAGGAGGTCGAGAGCCAGGTCGAAGGCATGAACGGCGTCGCCTCCACCGAGAACCTCCGCGATTTGCTCGGCCCGTTGTTCTCGATCCTCGACTACATCCGATGGGCGGCGATCGGCGTCGCGTTGCTGCTGGTGATCGCGGCCGTCCTGCAGGTGTCCAACACGATCCGGATGACCGTGTACGCGCGGCGGCGCGAGATCGGCATCATGCGTCTCGTCGGCGCCTCGACCTGGCACATCCAGATGCCGTTCATTCTGGAGAGTCTGGTCGCAGCGCTGGTGTCCGCCGGGCTGGCGTGTGCGGGCTTGGCCGCGTTCATGAAGTTCGTCGTGTACGGCCAGGCTCGCGAGAAGCTCAGCCAGATGACTCTGTGGGTCGACTGGTCCGATGCCGGCACCGTCGCCATCTACACCGTTTGCTTCGCAATCCTGCTCGCGCTGATTCCGACACTCGTCATGACGCGCAAATACCTCAAAGTGTGATCCGCGTGCGTTAGCGTCGCACTTGCGTGTCCGCGGCGCGTCGCTGCGTACTCCGATGAACCGTCCTGTCGAAAGAGAGAGAAGCCAGAGAGCGAAAGCGAAGGCAACACTGTGTTACGACACTTCCCCCTTGGTCGTACACGGTGCCCGGAAGATGACGAGCGAGCCTCGTCATCTGGCACTGTGCCCTCGACATCCACCCGGCGTACCCGGCTCGCCACCGCGGTTCTGCTGGTCACTGCCCTCGCGGGCTCCGGTCTCACGTCGGCATCGGCCGATGACAAGGATGACCTCAAGGACAAGCGCGGCCAGGTCAACCAGGACATCAACCAGGCCGAGGCGTCACTCGATGAGTCGAGCGACCGCCTGATCAGCACCACCAAGGCCTACAGCGCCGCCAAGCAGAAGTTGAGCGTCGCACGCGACACACTGGCGCGTACCCAGGGTCAGCTCCGTACGGCTCGGGCGTACGACCTGACTATGCAGAACCGGCTCGCCGACGCGGAGCAGGACCTCAGCAACGCCAAAGCGGATCTGAAGAGCGGCCGTGCGCGCGTCGACTCCGCAACGGAGAAGGCGCAGCAGTTCCTGATCGACCAGGCGTCCGAGGGCGATCCGAGTCTGCGCGCGCTCAGCTCCCTGCTCAAGGGCGAGGACTCCGGCAACTTCAGCGTGAAGATGGACTACACGAGTGCGGTCAACGAGGCGCAGAGCGCCACCTTGAACGACCTCGATGCGTCCGAGGTGCTGCTGTCGGTCAAGCGCGACCAGGTGCAGGCGGCCCGAAACCGCGTCGCCGAGGAGCGCGCGGCGGCCGCACGCAACCTCGAGCTGAAGAAGAAGCTCGAGCGCCGAGCGGAGAGCAATGAGGCCTCGGTTGAACAGTTGGTCGGCAAGGCCGCTTCAGCGCGTTCCGACGCCGAGGCCGCGAAGAAGTCCGACCTGCGTCAGTTGGGTCAGCTGGAGGACGAGCGCGACCGGATCGGCGCCATGCTCCGCAAGATCGCCGAACGCGAACGCCGCGAAGCCCAACAGCAGGAGCAGGAGGAGCAGCAACAACAGCAGAACAACGGCGGCGGCTCCGACGGTAACTCGGGTTCGAACAACGGTGGCTCGAACAATGGGGGATCGAACAACGGTGGCTCGAACGACAGCGGATCGTCGAATTCCGGCTTCCAGCTCGGCTACCCGGTGTCGAACGCGTACATCACATCGTCATACGGGATGCGCTTCCACCCGATCCTGCACTACTACAAGCTGCACGACGGTACGGACTTCGGCGCTGCCTGCGGTACGCCCGTACACGCAGCGGAGGACGGCACGATCACCTCGGCGTACTACAACGCGGGCTACGGCAACCGGATCATCATGAGTCACGGCTACCACCGCGGAGTCAGCGTGGCGACGTCCTACAACCACATGACGAGCTTCTCGGTTGGCGTCGGGCAGCGTGTCTCGAAGGGTCAGGTCATCGGCTACTCCGGCACGACTGGCTACTCGACGGGCTGTCACATGCACTTCATGGTGTACGTGAACGGCTCGACGACCGATCCGATGAACTGGCTCTGAGCGACCGGCGTGCGCGGATAATCCATGTGGCCATCGCTGCTGGCCATTTGACACAATGGGCACATGGCGAAGGAGAGCGGGCGCAAGCTGATTGCACAGAACCGCAAGGCCCGCCACGATTACCACATCGAGGACACGTTCGAGGCGGGTCTTGTGCTGACCGGCACCGAGGTGAAGTCGTTGCGCGCCGGGCGTGCGTCGCTGGTCGACGGGTTCGGTGACCTCGACGACGGCGAGCTGTGGCTGCTCGGCGTACACATTCCGGAGTACTCGCAGGGCACCTGGACGAACCACACGGCGCGGCGTAAGCGCAAACTGCTGTTGCATCGAGCCGAGATCGACAAGATCGAGCGCCGGGTGAGCGAGCGGGGGCTGACGGTCATCCCGCTGTCCCTGTACTTCCTCGACGGGCGTGCAAAGGTCGAGATCGCGCTCGCCCGCGGTAAGAAGTCGTACGACAAGCGGCACGCGATCGCAGAGCGCGACCAGAACCGCCAAGCGCAACAAGAAGTGGGCCGCCGGATCAAGGGTCTGCGTTGACCGCATCCGATGCGGCCCAGGTCCGCGCGTGGACCGATCGGCTCGCCCTACCCGGCTTGTTCGACGTGCACGTCCACTTCATGCCGAAACCGATCATGGACCGGGTCTGGGAGCATTTCGACGCCAGCGGCCCGTTGATCGGACGCGAGTGGCCGATCCGCTATCGCGGCACCGACGCCGATCGGATCGACACCCTTCGCGCGTTCGGCGTGCGCCGCTTCTCGGCTCTCCCGTACGCGCACAAGCCGGGGGTCGCCGAGTTCCTCAACGACTGGGCGCAGGAGTTCGCCGAGCACGACGAGGTGCTCTGGTCGGCGACGTTCTATCCGGAGCCGGCGGCGGAGGCGTACGTCCGGAAGCTGATCTCTGCCGGGGTCGAGATCTTCAAGGTGCACCTGCAGGTCGGCGACTTCGACCCGGGCGAGCCCGTGCTCGACCCCGTCTGGGCAATGCTCGCGGAGAGTCGTACGCCCGTGGTTGTGCACGCGGGGTCCGGACCGGTGCCCGGCACGCACACCGGAGCCGGGCCGATCGGCGAGGTGCTGTCGCGGCATCCGCGGCTGCCGTTGATCGTTGCGCACATGGGCGCACCGGAGTACGCAGAGTTCCTCGAGCTCGCGGAGTCGTACGAGAACGTCCGGCTCGACACGACGATGGCGTTCACCGACTTCTTCGAATCCGATGCGCCGTACCCCGTCGAGCTGCTGCGGCGCCTGCGTGACCTGGAGCCGCGGGTTCTGCTCGGCTCGGACTTCCCGAACATCCCGTACCCGTACGTACATCAGCTCGAGGCGCTCGAGCGGCTCGGGCTCGGTGACGACTGGCTGCGGTCGGTCTGTTGGCAAAACGCCGCCGCGCTGTTCGGTATCCCTGACGCATAGGCACTGTGAATCTATGCGTGATAGCTACAAAACGGGACCGTACGCAGCAACCGCGGTACGGGCGACTTCCAGCATCTCCGCGCGTACGTCTGCCGGCCCGATGACCTCGACCTCGGCGCCGAACGCCAGTAGGACACCGATCGCACCGCGGCGGATGCGGAAAGTGCAGCGCAGCAACGCACCATCGTCGGATTCACCGACCGTCTCGACGTGCGTACCTGACTCGAGCATCGGCTGACACACGCGCCTGAAGCGACGCGTTGCTGCGTGTGCGCACCGGACTTCGACGGTTACGGAGTCGCCCGATGGGCGTTCGAGGCGGCTGCGGAGCCGATCCCATTCGGCGCCGATGTCCAACCCGTCCGGTCGATCGAAACCCGATTCGAGAACGGCGACATCGACGACGCGTCCGACACGGAACGTCTTCACCTCGCCACGGTGGCGGGCGAGGAGATACCAGCGACCGCCGTTCTCCACCAATCCCCAGGGGTCGACGGTGCGCTGGCGGGCGTGGTCATCGGCGGCGCCGCGGTACTTGAGTCGTACCCGTCGGCTGCGGACTGCCGCCAGCCGCAGCGTCGGCAGGTGCCGAGAGTCGTCAGGGTCGACAAACCATCGCCGTCGGTCGATGTGGACGACATCGCGGAGGTCGCGTGCATGTTCCAGGGCGTGTGCAGGTGCCGTCGACGCGAGCTTGTCGAGCGTCTGGCGTACCTCACGGCCGAGTCCGAGATCGGAGAGCGTGTCGAGCCCGGTGTAGGCGAACAACACCTGCGCCTCATGATCGGTCAGCGAGCTGACGTCGGCACGGAATCCCTCGAGCAGACTGAACCCGCCGTTGCGGCCGCGTTCGGCGTATACGGGTACGCCGGCGGCGGACAGCGACTCGATGTCGCGCAGGACCGTGCGGGTGCTGACCTCAAGGCGGTCGGCGAGCTCTCGGGCCGGCACCGCAGACCGGTCACGGAGCAACAGCATGATCGACAGGAGTCGCTCGGCTCTCATATCGGGAAGTCTGTCAGAAATACATGACACAAGATGTCAGGTATCTACGAAACAGTCGCAGTTGTCGACGCCGACCGGTGTTCGACGGCGATAGGAGCTGACGATGAACGACCCACGACCGACCTTCCGCGACGCTGTTGACCAGGCCGGACGGGTGGTGGCCGCGACCTCCGACGACGACCTCGGCCGGCCCACCCCGTGTGACGACTTCGACGTACGTACGCTGCTGGGACATCTCGACGCGGTGATCCGACGCATCACCCATGCTCTCGAACACGGATCGGTTGACGGTACGCCGTCCATCGTCGACGGCTTCGCCGACGGTGATCGGACGACGACCTGGAAGTCCGATGTGGTAGCGCTCGAGCGATGCGTCGACGACGATGCGACCCTCGACCGGACCGTCACCGTGCCCTTCGGAGCGATGCCCGGACGCGCTGCACTCGCCGTATACACCAGCGAGCTCACCACGCACGCCTGGGACCTCGCCGCGGCGATCGGCCGACTCGATCTGCTCGAAGACGCCTTGGCGCAGCGCAGCCTGTCGGCGATGGAGTCTGCACTACCGGCGGAGCCGCGCGGCGGCCCGATTCCGTTCGGCCCCGTCGTCGAGGTTGGGTCGGACGCCGGCGCGTACGAACGGCTCGCCGGCTGGCTCGGCCGCGACCCGGTCTGGGCTCGGGCGGAATAGAGCGTGCGCCGGGGTGGTTGCGCCAGGTAGACTGCCAGGGCTGCCCCGGCAGCACTGACATCGCTTGACGCTGCGGTGTTTTGACAACAGAAGAGGGGCTGATCGGTTTCGACTTCGGTCGTACGGATCAGATGAAGCGGGCCGAGAATCCAAGGTCATCTCGTAAACGTTCCTTGGAAACCACAAGTGCCAATTCAAAGCGCACTGACTTCGCCCTCGCCGCCTGAGGCGAGCCTGCGAAGGGTCAGCCTGGGAGCGCCTCCGTCCCAGTAACTGGCCTCATTGAGGAGGCTTGCTGCGCCTACCTGGTCGCGGGGTAGGCGCGGGACTTTTTCGCGACTGAGCCTGTCGACGACGTGTCTGTACGAGTGTCGGGGCTGAGAAAACGTCATTGCAGACTGCGCCCGGAGAAGACCTGATGCTGCGCTGAAGGACGCGGGTTCGATTCCCGCCAGCTCCACGATCGGTCGGGACGGGTGTGCTCGCAAAGAGCGCGAGCCCGTCCCGATCGTCATTTCGATTGCGCGAGCGTGTCGTCGCTTCGCTCTGCCACGCTGCCGCGCTGTGTTGAGGGCGCCGTGAGTTGAGGCGGAGCGGGGAACGAGCGTCGGAATCCCGCCAGCTCCACGATCGGTCGGCTGACCAGTGAGCACAGCACCCACTGTGCCCCTGTCACGAGCGCCGCGGTACGGATCCACAGACGCCTGTGCGCCGCCCCCAAAGGAGGGGACGGCGCACAGGCGGTCTAGGCCGACTGCTACTTCACGTCGTAGCGGTCGAGGTCCATGACCTTGGCCCAGGCACGGACGAAGTCGGCGACGAACTTGTGCTTGGCGTCGTCGCTGGCGTACACCTCGGCGAGCGCCCGCAACTCGGAGTTCGCACCGAACACCAGGTCGGCGCGGCTACCAGTCCACAGCTTCTCTCCGGTCGCGTTGTCGAAGGCCTCGTACGTCTCCGCCGACTCGGACTTCCCGTCGACCGGCTTCCAGGTGTAGCTCATATCGAGCAGGTTCACGAAGAAGTCGTTGGTCAGCGTGCCCGGGTTCTTGGTGAACACGCCCAGGTCGGAGTCCTGGTAGTTGGCGCCGAGTACGCGCAGGCCGCCGACGAGGACGGTCATCTCGGGTGCGCTCAGGGTGAGCAGGTTCGCCTTGTCGACGAGCATGAACTCTGCCGGCGACGGCGAGCCCTTGCCGGTGTAGTTGCGGAACCCGTCCGCGACCGGCTCCAGATAGGAGAAGGACTCCTCGTCGGTCTGCTCAGCGGTTGCGTCGCCGCGACCCGGCGTGAACGGCACCTCGACGTCGATCCCAGCCGCCTTGGCTGCCTGCTCGACACCGACGACGCCGCCGAGGACGACCACATCGGCGAACGAGACCTGCTTGCCGTCCGTACGCCCGGAGTTGAAGGACTCCTGGACGCCCTCGAGGGTACGAATGACGCCCGCGAGCTTATCGGGCTCGTTGACCTCCCACCCGCTCTGCGGAGCGAGACGGATTCGGCCGCCGTTGGCGCCACCGCGCTTGTCGCTACCGCGGAACGACGAGGCCGCCGCCCATGCGGTCGAGACCAGCTGCGAGACGCTGAGCCCCGACTCTGCGAGGCGAGCCTTGAGATCGTCGATCTCCGCCGCGCCGATGAGGTCGTGCTCGGGGGCTGGGACCGGGTCCTGCCACAGCAGCTCCTCCGACGGGACCTCCGGGCCGAGGTAGCGGGTTGCCGGACCCATGTCACGATGCGTCAGCTTGAACCACGCACGCGCGAAGGCGTCGGCGAACTGGTCGGGGTTCTCCATGAAGCGGCGCGCGATCGGCTCGTAGATCGGGTCGTACCGCAGCGAGAGATCGGTGGTGAGCATCGTCGGAAGGTGCTTCTTCTCCGGGTCGTGCGCGTCCGGGATCGTCGCCTCGGCGTCCTTCGCAACCCACTGGTACGCGCCCGCCGGGCTCTTGGTCAGCTCCCATTCGTAGCCGAACAGGATGTTGAAGAAGCTCATGTCCCACTGTGTCGGGGTGTCGGTCCAGGTGACCTCGAGCCCGCTGCCGAGCTGGTCGGCTCCGACGCCGGTGCCGTAGCCGTTCTTCCAGCCGAGACCCTGTGCCTCCAGCGGCGCGCCCTCGGGCGAGGGGCCCTGCTTGTCGTCCGGGTTTGCGCCGTGCGTCTTGCCGAAGGTGTGTCCGCCGGCGATGAGCGCGAGCGTCTCCTCGTCGTTCATGGCCATCCGGCCGAACGTCTCGCGGATGTCACGTGCCGCGGCGACCGGGTCCGGCTTGCCTTCGGGGCCTTCCGGGTTGACGTAGATGAGACCCATGTGGGTCGCACCGAGGGGCTTCTCCAGGTCGCGCTCGTCGTTCAGGATCCGCTTGTCGCTACCGAGCCATTCGGTCTCGGAGCCCCAGTAGACGTCCTCCTCGGGTTCCCAGACGTCGACGCGGCCGCCGGCGAACCCGAAGGTCTCGAATCCCATCGTCTCCAGCGCGACGTTACCGGTCAGGATGAGCAGATCCGCCCACGAGATCTGCTTGCCGTACTTCTTCTTCACTGGCCACAGCAGCCGCCGGGCCTTGTCGAGACCGACGTTGTCCGGCCAGCTGTTGATCGGTGCGAAGCGCTGCTGACCAGAGCCCGCTCCGCCACGGCCGTCCTCGACTCGGTACGTACCGGCGCTGTGCCAGGCCATCCGGATCATCAGCGGACCGTAGTTGCCGAAGTCTGCGGGCCACCACGACTGAGAATCCGTGAGCAGCTCGGCGATGTCGCGCTTGACCGCCGCGAGATCGAGCGACTCGAACTCGGCTGCGTAGTCGAAGTCGTCGTCCATCGGGTCACCGACGTCGGGGTTCTTGGCCAGGAGTTTGAGGTTCAGGCGGTTCGGCCACCAGGTGCTGTTCGCACCACCGCGCGTCGGGTGTGGCAACGCGTCACCGTGTGCGACGGGGCAGCCGCCGGACGACTGCTCGTTGGTGGTTTCCGGGCTGTTCTCAGACATTTGCTGCCTTTCCTGGGGGTTGGGGATCAGGCCGATGACGAGTTCTTGGCCGAGCACTGCGGGCAAAGACCCCAGTAGATGACCTCGGCCTCGTCGATCGAGAAGCCGTGGTCGTCGGCTGGGGCAAGACACGGTGCTTGGCCTGCGGCGCAGTCGACGTCGTCGATCGCGCCGCAGGAGCGACACACGACGTGGTGGTGGTTGTCGCCGACGCGAGACTCGTAACGTGCCACCGATCTCGATGGCTGGATCCGGCGTACGAGCCCTGCGGTCGTCAGCGTGCGAAGCGAGTCGTAGACCGCCTGGTGCGAGACCGCGGGAATCTCCCGACGTACGGACTCGAGTATCGAGTCAGTGTCGGCGTGCGGCGACGCATGCACTGCCTGAAGTACGGCGAGGCGTGGCCTGGTCACGCGCAGGTCAGCCCCGCGCAGCAACTGCTCCAGCTCGTCATCCGTCGGCACGGGAGCAGTCTCGCCCATTTTCCTGAATCATTCAAGAAAACCCAGGAGCCGTGCTTCTCAGACTGCGATCCCTTCCTCCCGGTTGCGGTCCGCGTCGATCGCGCTGAAGTTGCTGCGGAACAGATTGCTCGGATCGCGGTCCGCCTTGATCCGTCGCAACCGGTCGATGGATGCGGGAGGGAGCGCGTCGGTCAGCGCCTCGCTGGGGTTGAGGAAGGTGACCGGCTTCCGGCCGCTCACAGGTAGGGCCTGGGCAAGGCGCTGCTGCCGCGCGGCCACGGCGGCCGTGGTGTCCGGGTCGATCGCGAGTCCGAACATGTAGAGCGCGTACGGCTCGCGCAGGGCACCGTGCGGGCTGTCGGACTCGGCCGCGAACGCACCACCGAGATGGCGGATCTGTACGCCCATCAACGGCGCGATCGGTTCGGCGAGGAGAGCGGTGATGGTGTCGTCGTCGAGTCTGGTGAGCAGTTCGGCGCGAGAACGCCCGGCGCCCGGGTCAGTGGGTTCGGCGGTGATACTGCCCAGCTCGTCAACGGTCATGCTCCGCCGACTGTCCGAGAGCGGCTCGGGCAGGGCATCCAATGTCCGCATGAGCTCTCGCGCATCGCCATCGGACCCCAGGTACGTACAGTCGATCGCGACCATCGGGGCGGCGCCGGGGAACTGTACGAGGTCGAACCACGCGGTGAGTTCATCCGGTGCGTCCTCGGTCAGAGCGCGGTACGCGTCGAGCACGGCGCGGGCGTGCTCACCTGCCCAGAGCATGCGGCCGCCGTACACCTCCGGCGCAGTGTGCAACGTGAGCTCGAGTCCGGTCACGATCGCGTAGTCACCGCCGCCACCGCGGAGCGCCCAGAACAGGTCGGCATCGGTCTCCGCGGTGACGCGGCGCGTTTGCGCATCGGCGTCGACGATCTCGAACGCCGTCACGCTGTCGGCAACCCAGCCGTGTGCGCGCCCGAACCAGCTCAATCCACCGCCGAGAGCGACGCCGGTGACGCTGACAACAGGCGAGCTGCCGGGAAGCGCGGTCAACCCGTGCGGTGCCGTCGCAGCCTGCAGCGCGCCGGACGCCACCCCGGCGCCGATGCGAGCCGACCTGCCGGGGGCGTCGACCTCGATCCGATCGAGCAGACCGGTCCGGAGCAGAATGGTGCCCGTTGCGCTGCCCGACGCCCCGTGGCCGTTGGGCTGCACGGAGACTCCGATCCGGGCAGCCGCTGCGAACCGCACCAGCGCTGCGACATCGGCAGCGTCCACGGCCTCCACAACGGCGATGACGGGTTGCTCGACGGCGAGGTTCCAGGGTCGGTGTGCGGTCTCGAACTCGGCCTGCTCCGGGGTCAGTACGCGCCCGCGCACGGATTCGGTGAGGTCCTTCATCAGGTCGGCGGATACGTCTTGGGCGGCGCGTGGCAGAGTCATCGGGAGCTCCTTCAGGTGGTTCTGGGATGGGTGTAGGCCGACACCGACGCGTTTCGCTCCCGGTGTCACACTTGCCGTTCTTGGCTCGTCCTACCTGTACGTCGGATCGGCCGCCCGAAACGTGACAGCCGTCCGAACGTCGTTCTCAGAGATGGAGTGCACCCGCATGCGCCGAGCCCAGACCGAGCATTCGTACGACGACCTCGCCTCGGCCTTCGCCGGCCAACGGCCGCAGCTTCGGGGTATCGCGTATCGCATGCTCGGTTCGTACTGGGATGCCGAGGACGCCGTGCAGGAGACGTGGCTGCGGCTCCAGCGCGCAGACACAGCAGCCATCGACAATCTCGCGGCCTGGCTCACCACGGTCGTCTCCCGGGTGAGCATCGACCACCTGCGGAGTCGGCAGGCCCGACCCGAAGACAGTGATTCGGAGCTTCCGGAGAACGACCCGACCGACGAGTCGTGGGGTCCCGAATCCACAGCGCTGCGGGCAGATGAGGTCGGCGCGGCGATGATGGTGGTGCTCGACACGCTGGGGCCACTCGAGCGGCTCGCGTTCGTCTTGCACGACATCTTCGGCCTGGCTTTCGACGACATCGCGCCGATCGTCGACCGTACGACGGGCGCGACACGTCAGCTCGCCTCCCGTGCACGACGTCGTATCCGAGCGGTCGATGCCCGCGCCGAGCGGTCACGGCACAAGGAGGCCGTTGGTGCGTTCCTCAAAGCCGCGCGCGAGGGCGACTTCGGCACCCTGCTCCAGCTCCTCGACCCAGAGGTCGAGCTGCGCGCCGACACCCAGATCGTCGACAGCGTCGCTGCTTTCGCCGAGCAGGGCGCGCCACTGTTGCAGCCCCGTGTGCAGGGCGCGGACGCGGTCGCCCGCGCCTTCGCCGGTCGGGCCGAGCAGGCGCAGCTGGCGCTCATCGACGGCGTTCACGGCGCCGTGTACGCGCCGGGTGGTGTGGTGAAGGCGGCGTACGCCGTCCATCTGCGCGACGGCCGGATCAGCTGTATCGAGGTCATCGGCGACCCCGCGCGGGTCGCCGAGCTCGCGGTCGCCGACCGTCCGTAACGGGTCGCCAGGTGTAGCGGCGTGATCAGGTCAGGTGGTCGTAGTCGCCGCGTACCCACGCCGCATGTCGGTCGGCAGACCGGCGTACGACCGCGCGCGCGTCGGTGGGGATGACGTTGTCGAAGTTGGAGTACAACCGGTCGAAGGTGAACTGCTCGACATGGTCGGCGATGCGCTCAACGACCGCGGCCGACAGCGGGATCCGATTCGGGTAGCTGCGCATGAAACTCACCGAAGTGCGGTCGGGATTCGCGAAGATCGTGTCTCCGGCGAGGAGTACGCCCGCCTCGCCGGCGCCGTTGGCCCAGTGCACGACGGCGCTTCCGGGGAAGTGACCGCCGGGTTGGCTGAGCGTGATGCCGGGCAGGATCGGCTCGGTGCCCGACCAGGTCCGGATCACCGGGTCGGGCCGTGCGATCCACCCGGCATCGGCCTCGGCGACGAGCACCGGCGCATCGCCCAGCGCGCGACTCCACTCGACCTGCACGCCGAACATGTGCGGGTGGCTCGCCACGATCGCGACCACGTCACCGAGCTCGCGGACACGAGCGACCGCGGCGTCGTCGATGTAGCCGGTCGGGTCGAAGAGCACGTTGCCGGCCGGCGTACGGATCAACTTCGCCGTCTGTCCGATACCGGCCTTCGGGCTGCTCGTGATGCCCCAGAGATCGGGCTCCATCTCGGCGACGGCGGTGGTGTAGCCGGACGCCGCCAGCTCCTCGAGAGTGGTCCAGTGCTGCCCGTCGGCAGGCACCCACTGTCGTTCGTCGGCGCAGATCGCGCAGACCTCGATCTTCTCGGCATGCTCGACGGCGCAGGTCGCGCAGATCGCGAAACTCATCAATCCCCCTCGGGTTCGTTCATCAGGAGCACAACAGTAGTCGCCGCCGAGGTACGTCGTCGTGCCAAAAGACGACGATCTTCTGGCACGACGACGTACTTCGGCGGCCTGGCTGGTGCGAAGGTGCCTCAGCGGCGAGTACGAAGGTAGTCGCTCACGACGTACTCGCCCAGCCGGCCGAGCTCCGGGGTGAAGACGCGACCGCCGTTGCGGCGGGCGACAGCGTCGACGAACCGGGCCAGGCCAGGGTCGTCGCCGAGCAGGAAGAAGTTCAGCGCGGCACCGAGCCGGGTCATCGCATCGACCTCGGCGATCGTCGCCCGAACGGTCTCGGCGGTCGTCGGCCAGGCGAACGCCGGGTATCCGTCGGACTCCAGATGTGCTGTCGGCTCGCCATCGGTGATCACGAGTACGACCGGCTCCGCCTCGGGGTAGCGAGCGACGTGGCGACGCGCAATCGTCAATGCATGTTGGAGGTTCGTGCCCTGCTCCCAACTGGGTTCGACCTCTGCGAGCTCGGCGGGCGTCAACGTACGCGCCGTTCGGGCGAAGCCGATCACCTGCAGCGCATCGCTGCGGAAACGGGTCTCGACCAAATGGGACAGGGCGATCGCTGTCTGCTTCATCGGTGCCCAGCGACCCTCCTGGACCATCGAGAACGACAGATCGACGCAAAGCGCGACCGCGGCCTGCGTACGTCGCTCCGTCTCCGCGACCGCGAAGTCATCCGGTGCCAGGGCGACGCCGCCGCCACTGCGCGACCCCGACGCAGCGGTACGAAGCGCCGCATTGTGCAGAGTACGAACGGCATCGATCGGGCGCTCGTCGCCGAACTCCCACGGCAGGCTCGCGCCCGTCGGCTCGTCGGCCGACCCGGAGCGGACATCATCGTGATGCCCGACCCCGGCGGCCTGGAGTCGGCCGAAGATGCGTCGTAAGGCCGACTCGCCGAGACGCCGCATCGCCTTGGGTGTCAGGCTCGGGCCGTCGGCGTCGCGGGTCAGGTATCCCTGGCGTTCGAGCTCCCGCTCCAGATCGCGCAGCGCGTCGAGGTCACGTGCCGCCGACGGCGGCAGTTGTCGTTCGAGCGCGTCGACGTCGACATCGTCGAGTGTCGCGCCGGGGTAGTCCTGCCCGAGCTGCGCCTCGAGTCGCTCGATATCGGCAAGATCGGCAACAGCCCCGACCGCGTCGCCGTATCCGAGCGGTGTCTCGCCGCCGATCTGATCGGTGCCGGGGTCGCGCATCATGCCTGGCCGAAGAGCGCCGAGGTTGTCCTGGAGCTGGCGGAGCTCGCTCTCCAGCCCCACGTCGTCGCCGAGTGAGTCGCGCATGAGCTGTTCGAGCTCCGCGCGCTGCTCCGGGGTGAGCGAACGCAGCAGCCGGTCTGCTGCTGCCTGGCGCCGCGCGAGCATGTCGATCAGGTCGTCGGTGTCGCGCGGCTGCTCGGGGAAGAACTCGCCGTGCTTGTCCATGAACTCGCGGAAGTCGACGGTGGTGTCCTCACCGCGGGCATGCTTCGCGAGCAGCGCGTTGAGGTCGGCGATCATGTCTCGTACCCGGTCAATCGACTGCGGGTCGGCACCGCTCAGCGCCGAGCGCATCCCCGCGAACTGCGCGTCGAGTACTTCGCGCCGCAACATCCCGCGGATCTGCTCGTAGGTCGCCGCCGCCTCGGGCGAGCGCCATTCGTACGACGAGAGGTCTTGTACGGCGCTGGCTACATCATCGGACAGGTCGTCGAGCGTCATCCTGGCGAGCTCGGCCTCGGTGTCATCGTGGCGAGCGAGCTCCTCGCGCTCCGCGGCGAGTGCCTGGTCGAGCGCCGCGCGTACGCGGTCAAGAGTGCCCGCGACATTGCCCCTGCGACGCAGCTCGTCGCGTCGCTCGCGTAGGCGTCTGCGTAGCTCGTCGAGCCCGCTGCGGCCCGACGCCCCGCGGCGGAGCAGACGGTCGATCGCCTCGCGGACGCTGGCGCCGTCCATCACGTCGCGGCCGACCTCGTCGACGCTTTCGCGTACGTCGAACGGCGGCTGCAGCGGGTCGCCACCCCCGTGCCACGTGCCGTAGCGGTACTGTCGCGGCATCCGGCTCATGATCGTTGCCGCGCTCGGTCGTACGCTCGCGCGCGGCTCATGTCCCGTACACCGCGCGTCCGTCGACCTCGTCCTTGCTCAGCCGCCGGGTGAGGTAGAGGCCTTCGAGTACGAACTCGATCGCCGCGGCGGCCTGGCCCGGAGACACGGTGTCCTCTTCGACGCCGAGACCGCTCAGCACCGCCGCGAGTCCGCGTACCGAGCCCATCTGCTCGAGGAGATCGGCGGCCGGCACGAGTGCACCCGTCTCCACGACGCCGCCCTCGGCGAAATGGTCGACGAACGCGGCGAGGTCGATGGTTGCGAGGCGTTCGCGGAACGTATCGGCGACGGCGACCCGCAGCAGATGCCACAGCACCTCGTCCTCTCTGCCCTCCTCGCCCATCTCGAACTCGACCTTGCCCAGCAGCGTCGGCAGCACCTCCGGCAGGTCGCCGATACGTGCCACGGGTTGTTGCTCGTCGGTCAGAGCGGCGCGGCGCAACGCCGAGGCCGCGGCGCCTTCGGCCGCGGCGATCGCGAACCGAGCCGACACACCGGAGCGTTGGTCGATCTGATTCGAGCCGCGCATCTCGTACGCGAGACGAGCCGTCACCTCGATCAGGTGCTCGGGCACGGCCGCGACGAGATCGGCCTCCTGAGCGATCAGCGCCACCTCGTCATCGAGGTCCTCGAGGTAGTGCGTGCGGATCTCGGCGCCGAAGCGGTCCTTGAGCGGAGTGATGATGCGGCCGCGGTTGGTGTAGTCCTCGGGGTTCGCGGAGGCGACGACGAGGATGTCGAGCGGCAGCCGCAGGTTGTAGCCGCGTACCTGCAGATCGCGCTCCTCGAGCACGTTGAACAGGCCGACCTGGATGCGCTCGGCGAGGTCGGGTAGCTCGTTGATGCCGAAGATGCCCCGGTTGGAACGCGGCAGCAGCCCGTAATGGATCGTCTCCGGATCGCCGAGGCTGTGCCCTTCGGCCAGCTTGACCGGGTCGATGTCGCCGATCAGGTCGCCGACGCTCGTGTCCGGCGTAGCAAGCTTCTCCGTGTAGCGCTCGTCGCGATGGCGCCATCCGATCGGCAGATCGTCTCCGGCTTCCTCGACGAGCGATCGGGACGCACGCGTCAGCGGGGCGTACGGATGCTCGCCGAGCGGTGACCCGTCGATCACGGGACTCCACTCGTCGAGCAGGGTTGCGAGGGTGCGCATGAGGCGGGTCTTGCCTTGGCCGCGCTCTCCGAGCAGCACCACATCGTGCCCGGCGAGCAACGCGCGTTCGAGGGCGGGCACGACCGTGTCTTCGAACCCGACGATGCCGTCGAAAGTGCGCACTCCCGCGCGAAGTCTGGTGAGAAGGTTGGTGCGAATCTCGGCCTTGACGCTGCGGTGCTCGTACCCGGAGGCGCGCAGCTCGCCGATGGTCTTGATGTCCGGCAGGTTCGCCATGAGGTCGAATCTACGACGCACCTGGTTACCCGGCCATCGGTCTCACGTGCGTCGCATCATCGCCGCGACCGCGTACTCGATCGGTCGGCGCGCGCCCCGCGATGCTGAATCGAGCCCCTCCGCGATTTTGTATCTATGCGTGATAGCTACAAACCTATTGGACCTATCACGCATAGATACAAAATCGCGCGGCCGGAAATCGCCGGACTCGCGGGCTGCCGGTCGGGGTGCGACAGTGGAACATGGCCCATCCAATCGCGGCGCCGTCGTTCGCCGCAGCCCTCGTCCTCTCCTTCTTCCCGGCCACGGGGTACGCCGCAGATGCGCCGGCGGATCGCCCGGATCGCCAACGGCCGACCCTGGCGGTGAAGAAGGTCGCCAGCGGCCTCGACATTCCTTGGGATCTCACCTTCCTGCCGTCCAAGGCGATGCTCTACACCGAACGTGACAGGGAGCGCATCTGGTGGCGCGGGCGATCAGGTCGTGCACGGGTCGTCGCGCGTACGCCGGTCGGTGTGTGGCACGGAGGCGAGACGGGGCTGATGTCGATCGCGGCGAGTCCGAAGTTCCGGCAGAACCGCACCTTCTACACCTGTCACGGCTATCGGCGCAACGGTACGAAGGACGTACGCGTCGTGGTCTGGAAGCTCAATGCTCGCGCGACGAAGGCACGTCAGGTGCGTCCGCTCGTCACCGGACTCCCTTCGACGTCGGGTCGCCACGGCGGCTGCCAGCTCGCGTTCGGGCGCAACGGCAGGCTCTACGTCGGCACCGGCGATGCGGCGACCGGTACGAACCCGCAGCAACTCACGTCAGGCGGCGGAAAAGTACTGCGGGTCAACGCCCGCACGGGCAAGGGCGTCAAGGGCAACCCGTTCTCCGGTGCGAAGAACGCGATGAAGCGTCGGGTCTACACGTACGGTCACCGCAACGTCCAGGGGCTCGCGCGCCGGCCCGGCGCGTCGATGTGGTCGGTGGAGCACGGCTCCTACCGCAACGACGAGGTGAACCGTCTGCGCAAAGGCGGGAACTACGGTTGGAACCCCGTTCCGGGCTACGACGAGTCGGTGCCGATGACCGATCACGACCTCCCCGGTAAGCAGATCTCGGCCAGGTGGCGCTCCGGCAATCCGACCATTGCGCCGTCGGGCGCGGCCTGGCTGCGCGGCAAGCGATGGGGCCGCTGGCAAGGCGCTCTGGCGATGTCGGTCCTCGGCGCGGAGCACCTGCGAATTCTGCGTTTCGACCGCAAGGGCAGGCTCCTCGGCGAGTCCGTACCCAAGCGGCTCAAGGGTACGTACGGCCGCCTGCGCGCAGCCGTGGTCGGCCCCGACAACGCGCTGTACGTCACCACGGCGAACGGCGGAGGCAACGACCGCATCCTGCGCATCCGTCCCCGGCAGCGCTGAGCGCGATGGTCGCGGCGTTAAGGTGAGGCCGGTCCGCGACGTGCGCAACGGCGGGCCGTTCGAACCTGTTGCCGAAGGAGAACCATGCAGCGATTCAACGACCGCACCGTCATCGTCACGGGTGCCGCCCGCGGCATCGGGGCAGCGACCGCGAAGCGGTTCGCGAGCGAGGGCGCAGCGGTGGCCGTGATCGACCTCGACGAGTCGGCCGCCTCGGAGACCGCCGCCTCGCTCGGCGCTACCAAGGCGGTCGGAATCGGCGCGGACGTGGCCGACGAGGACTCCGCGAACGCCGCCGTCGAGCGGGTCGTCGCCGAGCTCGGCGGCGCTCACATCCTGGTCAACAACGCCGGTGTGACGCGTGACAACCTGCTGTTCAAGATGACCGCGTCCGACTGGGACACCGTGCTGGGCGTACACCTGCGGGGCGCATTCCTGATGAGTCGTGCAGCACAAAAGGTCTTCGTCGGGCAGAAGTACGGCAAGATCGTCAACCTGTCCAGCGTCTCGGCGCTCGGCAACCGGGGCCAGGCGAACTACTCCGCCGCCAAGATGGGCGTACAGGGCTTCACCCGTACGCTCGCGATCGAGCTCGGCCCGTTCGGCATCAACGTCAACGCGGTCGCGCCCGGTTTCATCGTCACCGACATGACCGACGACACCGCGCGGCGGGTCGGCGTCGACCCCGAGAAGTTCCGTGAGGCCGCGGCCGCCGACACGCCCGTACGAAGGGTCGGCCAGCCCGACGACATCGCGACTGCGGTGTCGTTCCTCGCCAGTGACGAGGCCGATTTCGTGACCGGTCAGACCCTCTACGTCGACGGCGGACGCAAGCTGTAACTGGGTAGCGAACGGTCGCCCTTCGGGCCCGGAGCGAGATATCCACCACGCTGAGTGGTCGATGTTTGCATTCTGCGGAGGTTCCTGCATATCGTGCTCCGGGTCACGGAACCGTCACGAGCGGCCTTGACCGATAACTGAATAGCACGCCTGGTTATGCCGAATCCTGCCACCGCGGCGTGCGCACCTATCCGGACTACTTCAGCATCACGGCAGGAGCGGGGGACCCATCCAACCGCCTGGACTCGTTCAGGCTCGGGGTGTAGTCGCTCGCAAGAGCGGCGGGGCACCTTTTCCGCCCTAACCCGACAGCTCACCTCGCAGGCATGGAAAGGGATAACACTTATGCACGCGAGTACTTCGCTGCGGCGCGCAGTCGCACTGCCTGTCACGCTGCTCCTCGCCGGAGGCGCCGTCGTCGCCGCACCGCACACCGCGGATGCCTCCTCGGCACCGTCGTCGACCCGTACGTCGACGCCACCCAAGATCAAGAAGGCGATGAAGGTCGCCAAGCGCCAGATCGGTGATCCGTACGTGTACGGCGCCACCGGCCCCGGCTCGTTCGACTGCTCGGGCTTCACCTCGTTCGCGTTCCGCAAGGCGGGCATCAAGCTTCCGCGTACGTCTGACGCGCAGGCACGCCACGCGCGTTCGATCTCCCGCAAGAAGCTCCGCCGCGGAGACCTGGTCTTCTTCCACAGTGGCGGCAACGTCTACCACGTCGGCATCTACTGGGGCCGCAACAACGGCCACCGGATCATCCTCGATGCCCCGCGCCCCGGTCAGCGTGTTGGCTTCACCCGCGTGTGGACCAACTCCTGGTTCCCCGGCCGCGTCGGCCCGAAGCGCACCGTGAAGAAGATCCACTCGGTCACGAAGCGTCAGGGCAAGGCGGCCGCGCCGAAGCCGAAGTCGATCAGCTCGGCGACGTCCTGATCCGCGACACTTCAACCCGTTGCAGGGCCCTTACCGCTTTTGGTGAGGGCCCTGCGTCACACTTGATCCCATGACCACAGCCCTTACTTCCGGTCGTACGCGCCTGCGCGCGTCGATCGCCATGTTCGCCGGGCTCGCCCTGCTCCTCGCAGGATGCGGCGGCGACGACGACTCGTCGAGTCCCGACGACACCTCGAACGAGCGCGGCGGCGGTTCTGCAACGGCCGTCTCGCCGCTCACCGGGCTGCCAGCAGAGAAGACGCCCGATAAGCCGGTGATGGTCGTCAAGGTCGACAACACAAGCTCCGCGCGGCCCCAGGCCGGCCTCGACGGCGCCGACCTCGTCGTGGAGGAGCTCGTCGAGGGCGGTATGACGCGGCTGGCTGCGTTCTTCTACAGCGACCACCCGAAGGAGGTCGGTCCCGTCCGTTCGATGCGCGACAGCGATGTGGGCATCGTCTCTCCGACCGGTGGCAAGCTCCTCGCATCCGGGGGCGCGCCGGGTACGACAGAGCGCCTCGACAAAGCCGGTCTCGACGTCCTCACCGAGGGTGACTCGGGCTTCTCCCGCGACAAGTCGCGTACCGCGCCGTACAACCTGATGGTCGACCTGGCAGCCGCAGCGGACAAGCTCGACGACAGCGACGCACCGGATGCGTACCTCCCCTTCGAAGAAGGCAAGCTCAAGCAAGGCAAGCCCGTCGACACGTTCAGCGTGACGTTCTCG
This sequence comes from Nocardioidaceae bacterium SCSIO 66511, assembly GCA_023100825.1. Classification (NCBI taxonomy): domain Bacteria; kingdom Bacillati; phylum Actinomycetota; class Actinomycetes; order Propionibacteriales; family Nocardioidaceae; species Nocardioidaceae bacterium SCSIO 66511. The sequence goes on from CP095846.1 coordinate 1,336,499, forward strand.
GGCAGCAGTACGACGACCTGGGACCCGACCAAGGGCGGTTGGGTACGCGCGAACGGCCCGGTCTCGCCGAACGACGACTTCGTCGCCAACAATGTGCTGGTGCTCGAAGTCGAGGTCGGAGACGCCGGTTATCTCGATCCGGGCGGCAACCCGGTGCCCGAGACGAAGTTCGTCGGCGAGGGCAAGGCGCAGCTGTTCTCCGGCGGAAAGGTCGTCAAGGGCACCTGGTCGAAGGACGACTACGACTCGGAGATCAAGCTGGAGTCGGCCAAGGGCAAAGCCCTGTCGGTCCCGGCTGGGCACACGTTCGTCGAGCTCGTACCGAGTGACGCCGGATCGGTGCAGCTCGGCTGAGTCCGGCTGTCCAATCCGGGTCGGATCACCTCGACATCTGGTCGAGTGCGGCGACCGCCTCGGGCAGCCAACCGGAGTCCCAGCGGTGCTCGCGCCGGGTGTCGTTGCTGTAGTGGTGCGGTAGACCGAGTTCGTCGAGGAGTGCGTGGCCCGCGCTCAGATGGTCGAAACTCCATTCCGGCGCGTTCTTACCGAAGTTCCCGTAGCCGAACAACGCGATCCGAGGTGCGTCACCGAGGAGTCGGCCACGCGTCCGGAGCAGATGCGGGAGGGCGAAGGCCTGAAAGTGTTGCGGGTTGGGCCAGAAGTAGGGCATCTCCCACTGGTCGGGTTGTTCCTTCATGATCGGGGAGTCGAAGGCGGCCGCGGCTCGGAACAGCTCGGGATGGCGCAGCAGCAGCTGCAGTGCCGCTGAGCCGCCTTTGCTGTAGCCGATGAGCAAGCGAGGGAAGTCGGGATACAGCCCGTCGACGAAGCCCACGACGTCCTCGAGGAAGTACAGCACTTGCCGAAGCGTCTGCTGGTCCGGGAGATCGGTCATCCACGGCCAGTCCGCGAACGTGGGAGCCACGGCCACTAGGCCGTGTCGGTTGTGTAGGTCGTCGCGGAGGATCTGATCGAGACCGTCGCCCGAACGGTGGCTCAGCTCCGGGCACGAAGGCAGTACGTACAGGACTCGGGGCCGCTCGACCTTCTCCAGGTCGTCGGGCTCGAGAATGCGGATCGTCGTCTCGACCATCTGCCGGTCCGAGCGGACGGTGTACTGGAGATACCGGAGTCGCAAAGCCTCGGAGTACTGCGCAGGCATGGGAATCCTCTCGTCGTCGCGATCAGGTGTTTGCTTCGGGTGTTGCGATCCGGCCGATGCTCGCGGTCAGCGAGCATCGCCCGGGGGAGGCCCGACGGATGCACGTTCCACGAGTACGGGTGCCGGCTCCGCGAGTACGCTCTCGCCCTCGGTCGGTTCACGGATCTGGTCCAGGACGAGCTCTACTGCACGGCGCCCGACATCGGCCAAGGGCAGCATGACTGTGGTGAGCGCCGGGTTCAGATGTGGCGCAAACCAGGTGTCGTGGATTCCTACGATCGATACGTCGGTCGGGATCGACAAGCCTGCCGATACGACGCCGGCGTGTACGCCGAGCGCGCTGGTTGCGGTGACAGCGACGATTCCGGTCGGCCGGCCGCCCGCTGCGAAGTGGCGGGCGGTCGCCTGACGTGCGCTGTCGGCGTCCCAGTCGGCGTCGATCGCCGGACGCTGCGTGAGGCCGTGGCGCGTGAGCTCCTCCAGGTACCCCTGGAAACGGCGGTCGGTGGATCCTCCCCGTGCACCGACGAACGCGATGTCGGTATGCCCCGCCTCGATCAGGTGGCGCGTCGCCAGGGCGGCCGCCGCCGTGTCGTCGAGCCGGAGCGTACGAAGGCCGGGGGTGGCGCCGGCGTTGAAGACAAGGGTGGGAATCGCCGCCGCGACCTCCTGCAGGTTGCGACTCTCGACTGCATAGCCGCTCTGGATCAGCAGACCGTCAACGCGGTGGCCGTGCACCAGCGCACGAGCCGTTTCGCTCCTACCGAGCGCGTCGGCGTCGAGCATCACGATCGAGTACTTCCGTTCTGCTGCTGCCGTTTGGGCGGCCTCGACCATCTCCGCGTAGATCGGGTCGTTGACGTGGTGCAATGCGAACCCGAGCAGGGCAGTCTGCGAGCTGCGCAGTGCGCGGGCCGAGGCATGCGGTGTGTATTGCAGCAGCTCGATCGCCGACAGAACGCGTTCCCGCGTCTCCGGTCGGACCTTGAGGTTGGGGTCTTCGTTCAGAATCCGCGAGACGAGGCCGGGTGAGACCTCGGCGAGCCTGGCGACGTCGGGCAACCGAGGGGTTCTGCGGTGAGCCGACACGCTTCTCTCCTCCGATGTCCTTCTGACCGATCCTAGTGCCCTGCGTTTGAAGTACCTTGACGTCTTTGCCGGCTCAGCCCTTGAGGTTGAGATGGACGAGGACGCGCGCGGGTGTGTGTTCATGAGCCCCTGTGATTCGCAGCCGCACCCAGTTGCCGAAGACGGTCAGCGTGCTCTCGACGATCGACTCGTCCGCGGTGAGCGTCTGCGGGTCACCGCGGCGTACCCAGTTGACCCCGTCGGGGGAGACCTCCGTCGAGACCTCCAGCACGGGATGGTCGCCTTCGACCTGAGTGAAGAACACCGCCTCGGAGGCCCATCCCGCTTCGTAGGGGAGCGTGGCGTAATCGGAGTCGATGCGTATCCGGCGAGCGAGGACGGACGTGTACGTGGTGTGCACTTGGTGAAGTTCCTTCTGCTGACGGCGGTGTGGTCACTTGGTCGAGTACAGGACCGAGTCGAGGAAGAGGTGTACCGAACGGTTCGTGTCGGTCTCGACGTAGAAGATCGGGTTGATGAGGTTGTCGATCGAGCGGTAGCGGTCAGCAAGTGTCGGCTGGATCCCACGGAGGTCGAAGGTCTTGTCCATGCTCTGCAACTCGATGTACTCACGTGCCTCGACGTCGACGAGGAGCCGGAAGTACAACCAGTTCAGTTTGTCCGGCGACTCGTTGTACAGGAGGTCCTGCTCTCCACCGGGAACCCATTGATAGCCGTCGGACGAGCCGTCGTCGTACCGGCGGCCGTACCAGAGGTTGTCGATACCTGGCGCGCACCAGCCGTCCTCGACGCCGAAGTTCCAGTCTGCGTGCGTGACCTCGTCCGACGCCTTCCAGTACTGCCAGCGCTTGACGAGCTTGCCGTCGAGCGAGTTCACGTACCGCACACCGGGCATGTACCGGTGTTGGTGGTCTTGGATATCGAAGTAGAAGCCGAATGCCCGGAGGTCCTCCTCTCCGATGCCCTGCCGATCCTGGGTAGGCGTGTACGCGTACCACGCCTCGATCTGGATCTGCGACGGATCTCCGAAGCGGGAGAGTCGCTTGACCGCGACTCCCATGCTGCCGTCGGCCGGGGGTTGGGTGTGTGGGGCCGCGGTCGGCCCGGTGGTCAGCTTCAGCGAGTACGTGCCCTCCATCGACCCGTGCGAGGAGGCGAACCGCATCGCGGCCGAACTCAGCATGCACGGCGCCCAGCTGGTCAGGTCGACGGCGCTGTCGAATGACTCGTAGTCGTCGTAGACGAAGTTCGGGGTCAGGTCCATCCACCCGTTGAAGCCGGCGTCGAAGTCATCGAAGGTGATGACTCGCTCCAGGGGGTTGAAGCGCTCGATCTGTCGGTCGTACACGAGAGTCTTCTGCATACCTGCCTCGGTAAATCGTTGATGTGCTCGGGTGCAGTGGCTGGATCGCAGTGGATATTGAATCTTGCGGGATTCATGCCAGGCGTTGCAATCGTACGGTATAACGCTATACCGTACCGAGCGTCCTCGCCGTACGGCAGCTGACTCAGGGAAAGGAGGCTTCCTATGCGACGACGCAACTTCCTCGCCGGCGTCGGCGCCGCCGCGCTGACGGGAGGTCTCGTGGGGTGCTCGTCGGGGTTCTCCCGAGGTGAGCGAGACGGTGCCGGCACCACACTTCGAATGACGATGTGGACATCGGATCCGAACCATCTCTCGTTGTTCAAGAGCGTCGCCGACGAGTTCATCGCGAGCAGCAGTGCCGTGTCGGCCATCGAGTTCGAGAGCCTCACGCTCGATCAGCTCGACATGGTCCTCACCACCGGCATCACCGCAGACCAAGCGCCCGACTTGTCGTGGCTTCCGGTGGAGTCCAGCCTCGAGTACATCGAAGCGGGTGCGCTACTGGACGCCGCGCCCGTACTCACCGCCACCGACGGCTATGACTACGACGATCTCGTACCCAAGCTCCAGGAGCCGTGGCGCGTGGGAGATGCGCAGTACGGCGTTCCTTTCTCGACCGGGCCGCTCATCATGTACTTCAACAAGGACCTCTACGCCAAGGCGGGTGTGCGCTCGCCGCAGGAGCTCCTCGCCGACGGTACGTGGACCTGGGAGTCCTTCCGGGAGACGTCGAAGCAACTCACCGACGAGATCGGCTACCCGGGCTACGTCCTCAACGATTTCGACTTCCGGAACTGGACGCGACTCCTGCCGCTGTTGAACGCATACGATGCGACTCCGTGGAGCGATGACGCCGCCCGATGCACCGCCGACAGCCCGCAGATGCGACAGGCATTCGAGGTGTTCAACGGAATGGTCTTCGAGGACGGCTCCTCGCCGGTTCCCGGTCAACAGGTGGACTTCTGGGGCGGCCAGGCGGGTGCCACCTCGGCATTCCTGGGTTCCAGCACGCTCCTCGAGGACGCCGGGTTCGAATGGGACATCGTCCCTACCCCCGGTGGTCCGGCCGGGCAGGCGGTCGGCCAGTCGGCGATCGTTGCTCTCAGCGCAGGGAAGAATCATCAGGCTGCGTTGGAGTTCCTCGCCTTCCTGACCAACGCCGAGAACGCCGCACGGATCTCCAGCTTCTTCCCGCCAGCGCGCAAGAGCCTGCTGAACGCGGAGGTTCTTGCGAAGTCCTCCGGCGTTCTCACTGAGCAGCAGCTGGGTACGGTCGTCGGCTCGATCTCCGGAGACGCACAGATCTTCCCGGTCGCACCCAACGGTGCGAGTGTCGCCAACGCGCTCAACTCCGCCCTGGACGAGTTCGTGTACGCGCCGGACGTCGATCTCGACGAAGCGCTGCCCAAGGTCTGCAACGCGGTAGAGCCGGTGTTGTCGGCATGAGCGCGCGTACCAGAGTCTCTCGCTCACCCCAGGGGTCCTCGGAACGAGACCGTGGGCGTAACGGGTTCGGCTATGCGCTTCTTGCTCCGCAGCTGATCGGCTTCACGGCGGTCGGTGTGGTGGCGATCGTCTGGGTCGTTTGGTTGAGCCTGCATCACGTCAACATGCTGTCGGGTGAGCAGGAGTTCGTCGGGCTTGACAACTATGCCCGGATGTTCAGTGATCCGAGCCTGCTCACCGTCCTGCCCAACACCTTCATCTTCGCTTGCGTGCTCAGCATCGCCGGAACCGTCGCCGCACTTTTCCTGGCCCTGCTGCTCAACCAGTCGCTGCGGGGTATCCGGTTCTTCCGCTCGGTCATCTTCATACCGGCGCTGGTCACGATGGTGGCGTGGGCACTTGTCTGGAACTTCATCGTTCAGCCGGAGGGCCTGCTCGACGCCGCCCTCGGCACCGTCGGGGTTGACGGCCCGTCCTGGCTGCGCGGTGGGTGGTTGACGTTGGTCGTGTTCGCGGTCATCCAACTGACGAAGAACATCGGGATCAACATGATGATCCTGCTGGGCGCGTTGCAGGCAGTTCCGCAGGAGCTCATCGAGGCCGCCCGCATCGACGGTGCGAGCTCGTGGCGTATTGCGCGCAGCATTGTGATCCCGCAGATCTCGCCCGCGATCCTCATGGTCTTCATGCTGATGACCGTCGGCTCGTTCAAGGTCTTCGAGATCGTTCTGCTGCTCACCGAGGGCGGACCGGGGGTTCAGAGCTCGGTCCTGTCGTACGAGATCTACAAACAGGGATTCCTACTGAACGACGTGGGCTACGCGAGCGCACTCGCCGTTCTGCTGTTCGTTCTGATCCTGTTGCTGACTGCCGCGATCTGGCAGGCAAGGAGGCGGGTGGTCTTCCATGAGGACGACTGAGCAGAGGCGTCTCGTCGGGCGCGGGCTGAACTACCTGACACTGGTCGTGGTCTCGCTGGTCGCTCTGGCGCCGGTCTTGTGGATGGTCAGCGGCTCGCTCAAGTCGTCGAACGAAATCCTGCGCTACCCACCGACGCTGATCCCCGAGGATGTGCGATGGGACAACTACGCCAAGGTCTTCGACCTGCAGCCGTTCACAGAGCAGTTCCTCAACTCCGTGGTCATCATGGCGCTCGTCACGGTTCTCACGATCGTGCTGTCCGTCCCCGCCGGATACGCCTTGGCGCGGGTCAAGCCGATCGCGTCCGGCGCGATCTTCCTGGTGCTCCTCAGCGCCCTGTTCATCCCGCCCGAGGCGACGATCCTTCCGCTGTTCCAGTACGCCGCGAAGCTCGGCTGGGTCGATACCCACTATCCGCTCGTGGTCTTCACCGCCGTACTCGTCACTGCGCCGATCGCGACGTTCGTGATGCGTCAGACCTTCCTGACGCTGCCCGCCGAGCTCGAGGAGGCAGCCACCGTTGACGGCTCCAGTCGCCTCCGGACGATGCTGCAGATCTACCTGCCGCTCGCGCGCCCGTCCCTGGCCTCCGTCGTGGTGCTCTCCTGCTGGTACAGCTGGAACCAGTTCCTGGAACCACTCATCTACGTGCGGACGCCGGAGAAGCTGACGGTGCCGGTTGCGCTGACCCATTACGAGGATCCGATCGCGGGTCCCCTGTGGGGCGTGCAGATGGCAGCCACCACGTTGTCGGTCATACCGGTCCTGCTGGTGTTCTTCCTCGCGCAGCGGCATGTGGTCTCAGGCTTGACCGCCGGTGGGCTGAAGTCGTGATCCGCACGCGGTTGCATCACCCGGATCACCGAGCTGCGGCGGCCCGCCGGTGTCTCGATCAGAACGGAGCGCGATGAAGCTCAAGACGTCGAACCTATCCGGCCTTGCGCAGCGACTGCCCGTACCCGCGTACGACCGGGCTCGGGTACGGACCGGGATCGTGCACCTTGGTGTCGGCGGCTTTCACCGGTCACATCAGGCCCGCTACCTCGACGCGTTGTTCGGCAAGCAGCTGGGTCACGACTTCGGCATCACCGGTGTCGGACTGCTCCCGCAGGACCGTGCGATGCGCGACGCCCTCGACGATCAGGATCGGCTCTACACCCTCGTGGAGAAGGAGCCGGATGGCTCTCTGCGGCCTCGAGTCATCGGTTCGATCATTCGGTACCTGTACGCCCCGGACGACCTCGAGCGGGTTCTGAACGAGCTGATCGATCCGTCGACCCGCATCGTCACGCTGACGATCACAGAGGGCGGCTATCACGTGAACCAGGCGACGGGCGAGTTCGACCCGTCTGACGAGACCATCCGACGCGACCTCGTACGTGGAAGCCGACCCCAGACCGCGTTCGGGCTACTCACCGAGGCGCTGGACCGGCGCCGCGAGGCGGGCATCGCCCCCTTCGTCGTCGCTTCGTGCGACAACGTCCCGCAAAACGGAGCGCTGGCCCGTCGGATGCTCAGCGCATTCGCGCGCCGCAAGGATTCGCAACTCGGCGACTGGATCGATCGGGAAGTGCCGTTTCCCAACTCGATGGTCGACCGGATCACGCCTGTGACGACTGATGAGGACCGTACTCGCCTGAGCCAGGAGTTCGGCGTTGACGACTCATGGCCGGTTTGTTGTGAGCCGTTCAGTCAGTGGGTCGTCGAGGATCGGTTTCCGACCGGGCGGCCGCCCCTTGAGGAGGTCGGCGTTCAGTTCGTCGACGACGTCGAGCCGTACGAACGGATGAAGCTGCGGCTGCTCAACTCCGGTCACCAGGCGATCTGCTATCTCGGCTACCTCGCCGGATACCGCTATGCCGATGAGACCTGTAGGGATCCACTCTTCGTACGGTTCCTCGAGGCGTACCTCGACGGTGAGGCGACCTCGACGCTCGCTCCGGTAGCGGGCGTCGACCTCGGGGAGTACAAGGCTCAGATCGTCGAGCGATTCGCCAACCCGGCCATCAGTGACAGCCTGGCACGACTGTGCGCCGACACCTCCGATCGAATCCCCGCGTTCCTCCTGCCCGTCGTCCACGATCGACTCCGAGACGGACAAGACGTACGACACTCTGCGCTGATCGTCGCGAGCTGGGCGCGCTACGCACAAGGGGTCGACGAGAGCGGCGCGCCGATCTCGGTGGTCGACCGGCGGCGTGACGAGCTCATGGCCCGAGCAGCCCGGCACTCCGAAGACCCACTCGCGTTCCTCGGCGACCGCAGCCTCTTCGGCGACCTCGGTGAAGACCCGAGGTTCACTCGGCCCTATCTCGATGCGCTGGAGTCGCTGCGTGAGGTCGGTGCCCGGGAGACTGTGGAGCGCTGGGTTGCGGACCCCGATCCCTCGTAGCAAACGAGCACATCAAGCACACCGAGTGCGTCGACGGGTACATCAGCGCAGGCGGTAGATCGTCACATCGGCGTTGGAGTACACGGTTTCGGCGAACCTCGAGATCCGGGGCGAGACCTCGGTCGCGCGTCGGTCGGCGAAGATCCACTGCGCGTCGTACGACGAGCGAAGTGCGCGCGCAGTCGCCGCGCTCGGATCTCGGACCATGTCGAGGCTGAGCCGCAGCCGCTCGGGATACGGCGCAGGTCGACGCTTGTACGAGACGTCGTCGCGGTCAGTGACTTCACGGCCCTTCTCGATGTACGCCCACCCGCCGATGACCATCGGCCGGTCGCTGAGCGCGCTCACCCAGAAGGCGGTTGCCTGGCAGCCGGACTCGTAGCGGGTCGGAACGCAGAAGACGTTCGTGGCGACGGCACCGTCATCGGCGTGCTCGCGCAGCCAGAGCGCTGCCTGCTGTTCGTCAGCGGTGACCAGACGCGGGAGGTCGCGGTCGGTGTACGGAAGGGGTTTGCCGGAGATCGCGCGGTCGACCGGCATCCGGAGATCATCGATCGCGGCGGGTGTTCCGGCGGCGAGAGCGAAGACAAGGCCGAGTGTCGCGACCGGCACGACCGCAGTTGCGGTGACGGAGGAGCGAAGGCGCCAGCCGACGATGCAAGTCGCCAACACGGCGGCCGCGAGACCGTACGGCAGCAGCCGGTTGAACGGAGCGGTTCCGGGATCGGTCACGTCGGCGGCGGGCCACTGCAGGACCCACGTACCGACGGCGATGCCCGCGACGGCCACGGTGAGCAGTGGTCCGATGAGCACGCGCCGCGGCAGCTCACAGGCGACCCTGACGGCTACGACAACGCTCGTCATCATCGCGAGTACGATCACGACCCGCCAGAAGTACCGCTGGCTGTAGCCGGGTTGCTGCACCAGCCAGGAGGCGCACCACGCGGCGAACACCACGGCAGCCGACCACCAGATGCCGATATCGCCGCGCGTACGCCGGTAGGCAATACCGGACAGCCCGATGAGGCGGGCTGCTTGGGTGCCGAGGTAGACGCCGAACACTCCGGTGCCGACGAGGAACACCTGGTCGTCTTGCTCGGACGCGACCTTCACCGCCTCGTCGAGTTGCAGGGTGTCGAACCAGACGACACCAGTGCCCGACGAGCCGCCCATCAGCGCGAAGGACGACGCTGCGATCAGCGCCACCGCCACGATCGCCAACGCCAACGAACGTGCGGGGAGCCGTCGAGTACGCGCGTACTCCACCGCGGCGACTGCGAGAAGTGCGGCAACGACGATCGGCAGGTTGCTCGGTTTCGTACCCACCGACATGGTCATCAGCAGTAGCGTGACCACCCAGATCCCGAGACGGTTCTTGCCGCGCAGCAGCTCGATCATCGAGCCGCTGAGCGCGAGCATCATCACCAGTCCGAGCACTCCGGACGGGCTGACTGCCATGAAGCCGTTGGTGATGGCTTCCTGCCTCGGTTCGCCGAGCAGCACGACGACGGGCACCGCGGCAACGACCGTCGCACCTGCCGGACCGACCCACCAGTGCCTGCCGAAAGCGCCGTCCTCGGCCATCAGTCGGCGTGCGAACGCCGTCGCGGCGACCACCATGGACACTGCCATCGGCACCGACCACAGCGCGAACAGAACTGTCGTCGACGGCACACCGCTGAGCTGGGAGGTGACCGCGACATCGGCATTTGCGAACCAGTGGTAGCGCTTCGGCTCCCCGGCAAGCTGCGGCTCCATCAGCCGCAGCGTGTGTTCAAGCGCGTTGACGAGGGTTTGCTGGAACCACATGTCGGGGTGGATACGGGTGTCGTCGCTTCCCGGAAGGGACCGCTGGCGTAGCTCGGTGACGTACTGGTATCCGAGCGTCGCCAGGCAAACCGCGGCAGTGCAGACATGCCATCGCCAGGGGGTCGCGTCGGCGCGGTGGCGCCGGGGCAGCCAATGACGCCGCAACGACGGAACCACGACGTAGAGCGCAATCGCGGTGATCGGCCACCACCACGCCAGAACGGCGTTGCCGACGATGACGGCGGGTACCCAGGCAATGAGTAACAGCGCGATGCCGAGTGCGTTGCCGAAGCCGAGCTCCTCGGCGAGGCTCGAAGGCGCCGCGAACGTACGCCAGACGAGGACGCCCGGAACGGTCGTCGACACCAGCCAGACGATGAGGTACGCGAGCGCATCCCCGGTCGCGACGCCGATCGCGGCGGGCACCGCAACTGCTGCCGCGGCAACGCTCAGCCAGGCGACCGTCGCCGCCACGGCACCCTTACGCACAGGCGGTCGGTCACGAGCGGACGGCGGGTCGGCCGCCTCGTCACTCCTCCACGTCGTCAGCATTCTCGGAGGAGGCGTCTCCGTGCGCGGCCGCCACCGGGTCGGCGGCGGCGTCGATCTGCCGGAGGCCGGCGAGTACGGACATGATGACGATCTGGACGTTGGTGCTCGTGCGCTCGGGGTCCTCGGCGTCGGCGACGAAGGCTCCCGCGGAGCGCATCGCCCCGAAGAAGACGAAGGCGAACGTCTCGCGGAGGTCGTCGTCGATCTCGGCGTTCTTGAGTAGGTCGCTGACGATCGTCTGCACGATCCCGTAGGTCGAGCTGTGCTCGACCGCCTCGGTCCGCTCGGCCCCGAGCGCGACGGGCGCCTCCTGCATCACCAGGCGGCGATACGTCGGTTCCTGACACACCTCGAGGAACGCCTGTAGGCCGGCCTGCGCCTGTGCCCACGGGTCCCTCTCCTTGCGCACGGCGCGCCGAATGGATTTCGTGGCGTCCTTCTGCGTGCGCTGGAAGACATCTTCGAAGAGGTCCAGCTTGCCGCCGTAGTGGTGGTAGAGGGCGCCCTTGGTGACCCGAGCGGCTCGCACGATCTCATCGAGCGAGGTGCCGGCGTAGCCGCGTTCGGTGAACAGCCGCTCGGCGTTCTCCAAGAGGGCCTTGCGGGTCGCGGAGGAGTACTCCTGTCGCCGCGGAGTCGCACGGGCAGCGGCGCGCAGCACCTTCCGAGGAGTCATGCGCGCCAGCATACGTGCGGGTGGTCGGACTCACATACCGACGGTTTGCTTCTGACGTCGGTATCAAACATACTGTTGGTACGTACCGACGGTATGGAGAAAGGAGCAGGCCCATGACATGGGATGCATACCACCGTCGCAATGACGCACTCCGCAAGGTCGCAAGTAGCGCCGATCGGCGCCGCGACGGAGTGTTGCCCTGGGGGGAGTACGACACAGATCAGATCTTCGACTCAGCCGATGACCTACTGCTCGCGCTGCAGATGCGCTGGACAACGCGCCTTCGCGCGTACGTCCACGCCGAGCTCGACGAGCAGCCGGTCGATCTGGCGGCCGCAGCGGCGCGCGCATGGCGCCTCGCCGCGGCGGACCTGCCCGGCACCCGCGCGATCCTCGACGCACAAGAGGCGAACCCTGCGCTCGGGCCCGCCCGCGCCAAGGAGCTCGCGTTCCTCGCGAGCGCCGCGGGCCTGGCCGATGTGAACGGCACCGAGGCACAGCTACTCGGTCGGCGTATCCGCACGAGCGGACGTTCCATCACGCTCGAGCGGCAGGGCACGCGTGGCCGCGGGCCGCGCCTGCTGCGCAGACTGCGCGAGGCCGTCGCCGCATAGCAAAGATCTGACCGACTCCCGAACTGGCCCCGTACGCCGTGCACCCTCCCTCCGCCCGGCGTACGGGGCTCTCTACTTTCCGGACGCTGTCGGCGTTGCCGCTTCTGCGGTGCGACTACCCGCGTGCCTGGTCCTCGCACCGTGTTGGCGCTCCCGCTTCGTCGCGGCGGCTACCCGTCTGACCTGTTCGGCTTCGGTGTCGGCTTTCCCGCTTCTGCGGTGCGACTACCCGCCGCTTCGCTTCTCGTCGCTGTCGGCTTTTCGTACATCTTCGGCGACTACCCGCTTGCCCGATTCCGGCTCGCTGTCGGCTTTCCCTGCTACCTCGGCTGGGCAAAGACGCGGCGACGCGGGAGCCGCAGCTACGTGGTTCGGTTGCTTGCCGGCTTTCCCGTTTCGGTTGGCTTTTGCGGGGTCGGTGGGTGGTGGTTCACCAGGTAAACATGGTGAAGTGCCGCTTTGCATGGCAGGGACACCGTGCAAAGTGAGTCGTTGTCGTGCTCGTTGGTACGTACGTGGTCGCTGTGGCAGGAGTCGACTTCTTCGCGTTGCGCGCGCTGACCGTCGTGCGGTTTGCCTTGGGACCAAGGGCAAACCGCACCCCGCAGCCGCACGCCCCACGGCAAACCGCACTGTCCCAAGGGACACGTCCCGCGGACAGTGACAAGCTGCCTTGGGAAGCACGACACCTTGCCCTGCCACCACCTCAAAGTGGCGGGAGAGCCGCCAAACAACCGAACCGAAGTGGCGCTCCGGCGTCGCCGCGTCTTTCCAGGACCGAAGGAGCGCCGAAACCCGGCAGCGAACACGAACCACCTGGCCACGGACGCCGCCATGGACCCGACGGAGCGGGAGAGCCGACGGAGAGCCGGAATCGGGCAGTTGGGTGGTCGCACTGACGAAGGCGAGGGCCGTCCGTCACCGGCCGGCGACGGGCCCGCGATTGTCGTACGCGGGTCAGTACGGAAAGATCGAGGCGTGACAGCGCCACCAAGCATCTCGTACTCGATCACCATTCGTCTCGAAGTGCCCGCCGGGGGATCGGCGGTCGGTCAGCTGACCGGTGCCGTCGAGCAGGCCGGAGGCATGATCACGGCGCTCGACGTCACGGGCTCCGGCACCGACCGGCTGCGCATCGACGTCACCTGTGCCGCGTCCGACACCGATCACGCGCAGGAGATCGTGCAGTCGCTCGAGCGGCTGCCGGACGTCGAGGTGCACAAGGTCTCCGACCGGACGTTCCTGATGCACCTCGGCGGCACCATCCAGATGGACGGTAAGCACCCCATCCGCAACCGCGACGACCTGTCGATGGTCTACACACCCGGCGTCGCACGAGTCTGCGAGGCGATCGCTGCGAAGCCGGAGGACGCCCGCCGGTTGACCGTCAAGCGCAACTCGGTCGCGGTTGTCACCGACGGTTCTGCCGTGCTCGGACTCGGCAACATCGGGCCGGCCGCAGCCCTGCCGGTCATGGAGGGCAAGGCCGCACTCTTCAAGCGGTTCGGCTCGATCGACGCGTGGCCGCTGTGTCTGGACACCCAGGACACCGACGAGATCGTACGTACGGTCGCGGCGATCTCACCGGGTTTCGCCGGGATCAACCTCGAAGACATCTCTGCGCCGCGCTGTTTCGAGATCGAGCGCCGGCTGCGCGAGCAGCTCGACATACCGGTGTTCCACGACGACCAGCACGGCACCGCGATCGTCGTACTCGCCTCGCTGCGCAACGCGCTGCGCGTCGTCGGCAAGTCCCTGGAGTCCGTACGCGCGGTCATGGTGGGCGCCGGCGCCGCGGGGAGCGCGATCCTGCGGCTGCTGCTCGACGCCGGCCTCCACGATGTCACCGTCGTGGATGTCGACGGCGTCATCCATCGCGGTCGCCAGGGTCTCGACGACTCCCTGCAGTGGATCGCGGATAACACCAACCCCGAGGGACGCACCGGCACCCTGCAGGACGTGCTCGCAGGAGCCGACGTGTTCGTCGGGGTGAGCGCACCGAATCTGCTCGACGGTGACGATGTGGCCTCGATGGCCGACGACGCGATCGTGTTCGCGCTCGCGAACCCGACGCCGGAGGTCGACCCCGCAGTCGCCCGGCAGCATGCGACCGTCGTCGCCACCGGGCGTTCGGACTACCCGAACCAGATCAACAACGTGCTCGCCTTCCCGGGAGTGTTTCGAGGCTTGCTCGACGCGCACTGCCGGGCGATCTACCCGTCGGCACTACTCGCCGCGGCCGAGGCGATCGCGGGCAGCGTGCGCGACGACGAGCTGAACCCGAACTACGTCATTCCGAGCGTGTTCCACGCCGAGGTCCATCAGCGCGTTGCGACGGCCGTACGCGATGCCTGTGAACGCGTTGAGGGCTCGGCCGATCAGGACGCGGAGTCGTCGGATCCGGCCAGCTGATCGAGCTCGTCGCCCATCGCCGCGGAGATGGCCGCCGCCAGCTCATGGCGGAACACCGACAGCACGGCTTGTCCTGCCACGGGCATCAGCACCGAGATGACCCGGAGTACGGCGTCCCACTGGTCGTCGGGCATGTCCTTCTCGACGAACGGCTGCCAGATCTGGGTACGCACCTCGTCGACGAACAGCTCGGCGACGGAGCGCAGCTGCTCGGACATGGCCGGGAGCATGTTGAAAACAGTGTCTGGCTGCAGGCCGATGGCGATCGCCTGGGTGCCGGCCCGGACGACGGTCGGCCGGCGGAGCAGCAGCTGGTCGTTCTCGCGGCGCTCCGCGAGGTCGAGCTCGACCAGTCGTTCGATGAGGTGCTCGTCGCGTTCGAGTCCCGAGAGCGCCAGCAGCGTGTCGACACTGACCAGTTCGGGTTCCTCGGCGGTACGTAGCGGTGCGTCGATCACCTCGAGCAGATCGAGCGCATGCGCGGCCGAGTCGTCTGGCCGCGCCAGCAGGGCCTTCTCGACGGCCGCGAGCGTGTAACCGCGATCGACGAGCTCGCGGACGAGCTGCAGCCGGCGTACGTGCGCTTCGCCGTAGTAGCCAGTACGCCCCTCGAGACGTGGCGGTGGAATGAGCCCGCGGCTCGCATACGCGCGTACGTTTCGTACGGTCATACCGACGCGCGTCGCGAGCTCGTCGATCGTGATCTCCGGCTCCGGCGGATTGTCGGAGGATCGCTCGTTGGCGGTCGTCATGGCGTCCATCCTTGCAGCCGACCGTGCAGACGACGTTGCGACCCGCGACGGCGCGGGTGACACCATGTGCATATGGACGACGCGACGAGTGGAGGCACCGAGCCCCTGCCCGATGAGGGTGGGAGCGCTGGTGGCGGCCTCACCGGCCAGCTCCTCGTCGCGACACCGGCGCTCGTCGACGGTCATTTCCGTCGTTCGGTAGTACTCGTACTCGACCATGACGATGACGGCGCACTCGGCGTGATTCTCAACCGGCGCACGGAGATGAACGTCGACGACGTACTGCCCGGCTGGTCGGGCATTGTCTCGGCCCCGGGCGGGGTGTACGAAGGTGGCCCAGTCGCCACGGACTCCGCCCTCGCGGTCGGTCTGCTCGGTGTCGACCCCGCCGACGAGCCGATCGCCTGGCGGCGGATGTTCGGACGCGTCGGCCTGATCGACCTCGACGCGCCGGCGACGGTCGTCGCGGATGCGCTCGTCGGGATGCGGATCTTCGCCGGATACGCGGGCTGGGGAGTCGGTCAGCTCGAATCGGAGATCGAGGAGGGCTCCTGGCTCGTACTCGCCGCTACCGACGCCGACATCTTGCACACGACGCCAGACACGCTGTGGCGTGACGTACTGCGACGCCAGGACGGCGAGCTGCGACTACTCTCGACGTACCCCGAGGACCCGACGCTGAACTGATGGCTGACCGGTGAGCAGGGTGCACTAAGAGATCGCGCGGATAGGTATCGCCGGGCTCACGGGCCTGGGACATCCCGACCGGCTGCGTTGTGGTCGCTCGCCGGAGAGACCAACTACTACTTCGCTCCCACGCCTTGCCGGATCGCGCGCCCAGACCCGCTCCCTTACCGTCGCCCCTATCCGCGCGACCTCTTACACTGAGCGCGTGGGTATCTCTTTGAGTCCGGGCACGAAGACCGTCGACGACGCGCGTACGAAGCCGACGACCGACGACGGTGACCATGAGCGGTTCTCGCATTACGTCGCGAAGCAGAAGCTCACCGACGCGATGGTCAACGGCACGCCGGTCGTCGCACTCTGCGGCAAGGTGTGGGTGCCGAGCCGTGACCCGCAGCGTTATCCGGTCTGCCCGGAGTGCAAGGAGATGTGGGACTCCTTCAAGCCCGGCGACGACGGCGACGACTCCAAGGACTGAGGGGCGGAAGCCCGAAACCGCGCCGTCTGCGGCGTGTCGTCGGACCCGCTCGCGGGTGTTACCCGGGTTCGTGTGGCAGGTGGCCTGAGCGTCGCGTAAGGTGCGCTTCCAGACAGTTCGGCGGGCCTCGGGTTCGTCGCGGTTCAGTGGACAATCGAGGGGAATCTCAAGTGTCTGTACTACGTCGCTGTGTGCAAACGGCCGTCGGAGCATCCGTTGGCGCACTCGCCCTGGGCACGCTTGCCGCGCCCACCGCATCCGCCGCGCCCGCCGATCTCGGTGCAAGCGTGACCGCCGCTCAGGAGTGCGCTCCGGGACAGGGAGCCCTGTCCGCGCGCACCGATGACGGCTACGTACGCGACTCCGGCCCGAGCGCCGCGGAAGTACGCGAGTACGAAAGCCGGTTCGACGCCGCGCTGAAGCAGCTTTCGCCGCCCGAGCGCGCGGCCGCCATCCGTGGCGACGGGAAGGTCATCACGATCCCCGTGCACGTCCACGCGATCCAGCAGACCAAGAACAAGGTCAAAGCGCCGCGGAAGCGGATCACCCAGCAGATCCGGATCATGAACCGCGCGTACAAGGGCAACCAGAGCAAGCATTCGGTGCGGACCAAGTTCCGGTTCAAGCTGAAGAGCATCGACCGCCCGGTCAACAAGCGCTGGTACACCGCGGCGCTGGGTGATCGCGCTGCCAACAAGATGAAGCGCAAGCTGCACAAGGGCGGCCCGAGCGCGTTGAACCTCTACCTGTCCGCTCCGGAGATCTCCGGCGGCACGCTGTTCGGCTGGGCGACGTTCCCCGCCGATCTCAAGCGCAACCCGAAGATCGACGGTGTAGTGATCAACTACGGCAGCATGAAGAACGGCCGGTTCAACGGCTACAACAAGGGCGACACCGCCGTGCACGAGGCCGGTCACTGGCTCGGGCTCTACCACACGTTCCAGGGCGCCTGCAGCAAGCTCAACGACCGCGTCAAGGACACCCCGCGTGAGGCGACGCCGAACTACGAGTGCCCGAAGGGCCGGGACACCTGTAAGGCGCCCGGTAAGGACCCGGTCCACAACTTCATGGACTACTCGTACGACCGCTGCATGAACCAGTTCACGTTCGGTCAGAACAAGCGCATCAACCGGCAGTGGGCGGCGTTCCGCGCTCGATGAATCCTGCGTCCCAGCTGCCCCCGGCTTATCCGGAACGGGCAGCCTGGGGCACGGCGCCGAAGCTGCGCGCGTGGCAGGCCGCCGCGATTGAGCGGTACCGCACGACCAGGGGTCGCGACTTTCTGACGGTCGCGACCCCAGGTGCGGGAAAGACCACTTTCGCCCTGCGCGTCGCCGCCGAGCTACTCGAGCGGCGTGTCGTCGAGCGGCTCGTCGTCGTGGCCCCGACCGATCATCTGAAGACCCAGTGGGCGGAGGCGAGCGCGCGCGTCGGTATCGCGCTCGACCCGGCGTTCTCGGGTCGCCGGGGCAAACTCGCCGACGACTACAACGGGATCGCACTCACCTACGCGGGAGTCGCGGCCAACCCGATCGCGTACCGAGTACGCACGGAGCGGTTCAAGACCCTCGTCATCCTCGACGAGATCCATCACGCGGGCGACGCGCTGTCGTGGGGTGAGGCCGTACAGGAGGCGTTCGAGCCGGCGACCCGGCGGCTCGCCCTGACCGGCACACCGTTTCGCTCCGATACGAACCCGATCCCGTTCGTCGAGTACGAACGACTCGACGACGGTGTGTCTCGGAGCCGGGCCGACTATTCGTACGGCTACTCCGACGCGTTGAGCGACGGCGTGGTACGCCCGGTGCTGTTCATGGCGTACTCCGGCGATATGCAGTGGCGCACGAGTGCGGGCGACGAGGTGAGCGCGCGGCTCGGCGAACCACTCACCAAAGACATCACCGCGCAGGCGCTTCGTACCGCGCTGGATCCCAAGGGCTCTTGGGTGCCCGCGGTTCTGCAGGCGGCCGACAAGCGACTGTCCGAGGTACGCCGCCACGTCGAGGACGCCGGCGGGCTGGTGATCGCGACCGATCAGGAGTCTGCGCGCGCGTACGCCAAGATCCTGCGCTCGATCACCGGCGAGGCGCCAGCGGTGGTGCTCTCGGACGAACCCAAGTCGAGTGAGCGGATCGCGGACTTCGCGGAGTCCGATGACCGCTGGATGGTCGCTGTGCGAATGGTCTCCGAGGGCGTCGACGTGCCCCGGCTGGCCGTCGGGGTGTACGCGACGACGGCATCCACCCCGTTGTTCTTCGCGCAGGCGATCGGGCGCTTCGTACGAGCCCGTCGTCGCGGCGAGACCGCCTCGGTGTTCCTGCCGAGCGTACCGGCGCTGTTGCGGCTGGCGTCCGAGCTGGAACGCGAGCGCGACCACGTTCTCGGGCGCTCAGTGCGCGACGATGACGACATCTTCGCGGCGGAGGAGCAGCTGCTCGCACAGGCGCAGCAGAGCGCCGACGAGGCCGCGGAGCCAGCGGGAGACTTCGAGGCACTCGGCAGTGACGCGGAGTTCGACCATGTGCTGTTCGACGGTGCGGCGTTCGGACATGAGGGCAACGTCGCCGTCGGCAGCGACGAGGAGATGGACTTCCTCGGCATCCCCGGGCTGCTCGAGCCCGAGCAGGTGCGCGAGCTGCTCCGCCACCGGCAGAGCGAGCGGCTCTCGGAGCAACGTCGACGCGATCGGGCGGCGAAGTCGCACGGTGCGCACGCGGCTGCTGAACACGGTGAGCATTCCGCTGCCGACCATGCCGGACAGCCCTCTGCCCATCAGCGCATCGCCGTGTTGCGCCGTGAGCTGAACGGGCTCGTCGCGGCCTGGCACCACCGGACCGGCCAACCACACGGCGTCACCCACAACCAGCTGCGCAGCGAGTGCGGCGGACCCCCGGCAGCGCAGGCTTCGGCCGACCAGCTGTCGGCGCGGATCGACAAGCTGCGGGAGTGGGCTTCGCGGCGTACGTGATTTTGTAGCTATCGCGCATAGATCCAATAGGTTCGTATCGATGCGTGATAGATACCGAAAGCTGCGGGAGTATCGTTCGGATATGGAACGCGCAGATCCGGTACGCGTAGGTCCGGTACGCAGCGCAGTGACCGAGCCGTCCGGGGCGGTCGGCGATGGCCGCTGAGATCTCGCAGACCCTCGACCGTGGGCTACGCCTGCTCGATACCGTCGCGCTCGAACCCGCCGGCTACTCGATCGGTGAGCTGTCCGAACTGCTGGAGCTCAACCGCACCGTCGTGTACCGGCTGGTTGCCACGCTTGAACGCCACGGTCTGGTCCACCGCGACCGATCCGGGCGGGTGACGGCCGGGGTCGGGCTGATCCCGCTCGGCCATGCGGTGCGTCCGGTGCTGCAGGCGCGGGCGACTCCGGTGCTGCGTACGCTCGCGGACGAGGTCGGCGCGACCGCCCACCTGACCGTCGCCGAGGGCGATGAGGCCATCGCGATCGCAGTCGTCGAGCCGCGCTGGACCGACTTCCACGTCGCGTACCGCGTCGGCGCTCGACACGACGTCCACGACGCCGCCGCCGGACGCGCGATCCTGCTCGGGCGTTCGATGACGGCCGGCAAGTCGACCGACACGATGTACGTCGCGAGTGCCGGTGAGCTGCAGCGCGGTGCCCGCGGCGTCGCGGCTCCGGTGCGAGGCGTCGACGGCCTCGATGCGTCGATCGGCATCGTCAGCCTGCATGACCTCGCCAACGACGACATCGGACCGCTGGTCGTACGCGCCGCGACCGCGGTTGCCCGCGCCCTGGAGTAGGCGGTCAGCCCTGCGCGGCATCGACGAGCGGAGCGACCCGATGCCGCAGCTGCGTCGCAAGTGCGATCACCGTCGCAGTCCGCTCGACGCTCTCGAAGTCGACGACCGAGTCGATCACCCGCTGCAGATCGGAGTTCGACTTCGCGACGACCCGGCACCAGAGGTCACCGGCGCCGGTGATCGTGCAGGCCTCGATCACCTCGGGGATCTCCGACAGGTGACGCGAGACGCGTTCGTGGCCGGCATCCTGGCGAATCTCCAGCGTGAGGAACGCGGTCACCGGATACCCCAGCCGCTCCGGGTCTATCGTCGGCGCCCAACCGGCGATCACGCCGCGCGCGGCGAGCCGGTCGAGTCGCGACTGCACGGTGGCCCGCGCGGCCCCGAGTCTCCGCGACGCCTCGAGTACGCCGATCCGAGGTTCTTCGAGGAAGAGCGAGATGATCCTGGCATCGAGTCCATCGATCGGTGCGTTCATGCCGAGATTCTAGACAAATTGTGCATTGAATCTGGTCTGCCTTGCGCAGTGTGTTCGGTCACCGCATGCTTTGCGCATGACTGACACCACGGACAGCACCCTGACCCCCGACGAGCTCGAGGCTGACCTCTCGCTCGATCAACTCAAACAGCTGGTCGGTCTCGTCGAGTACGACGAAGCCTCGGACCCGTTCCCCGTGACCGGCTGGGATGCCGTCGTCTTCGTCGTCGGCAACGCGACCCAGGTCGCGCACTACTACCAGTACGCGTTCGGGATGAACCTCGTGGCGTACAGCGGCCCGGAGACCGGCAACCGCGACCACAAGGCGTACGTGCTCCGCAGCGGGTCGTGCCGGTTCGTCGTGAAGGGCGGAGTACGCCCGGACAGCACGTTGCTCGATCATCACCGCAAGCACGGCGACGGCGTCATCGATATCGCGCTCGAGGTGCCGGACGTCGACAAGTGCATCGACCACGCGCGCAAGCAGGGTGCGACCGTGCTCGAAGAGCCGCACGACGTCAGCGACGAGCACGGCACCGTTCGTACCGCGGCGATCGCGGCGTATGGCGACACCCGGCACACGCTGGTCGACCGGTCACGCTACGACGGTCCGTACCTGCCCGGCTTCGAGGCGCGTACGACCTCGGTGGTGCGTGCCGAGGATGCGCCGAAGCGTCTGTTCCAGGCGGTCGACCACGTCGTCGGCAACGTCGAACTCGGCAAGATGGATGACTGGGTCGCCTTCTACAACAAGGTCATGGGCTTCGTGAACATGGCCGAGTTCATCGGCGACGACATCGCGACCGACTACTCGGCGCTGATGAGCAAGGTCGTCTCGAACGGCAACCACCGGGTGAAGTTCCCGCTCAACGAGCCGGCGATCGCAAAGAAGAAGAGCCAGATCGACGAGTTCCTGGAGTTCTACGACGGCGCGGGCGCTCAGCACATCGCCCTGGCGACCAACGACATCCTGAGCACGGTCGACCACATGCGTGCCAACGGCGTCGAGTTCCTGGCGACGCCCGACTCGTACTACGAGGACGCCGAGCTCCGGGAGCGGATCGGCAAGGTGCGCGTACCCGTCGAAGAGCTGCAGAAGCGGGGCATCCTGGTCGACCGCGACGAGGACGGCTACCTGCTGCAGATCTTCACCAAGCCGATCGGTGACCGCCCGACGGTCTTCTACGAGCTGATCGAGCGGCACGGCTCGCTAGGGTTCGGCAAGGGCAACTTCAAGGCGCTGTTCGAGGCGATCGAGCGCGAGCAGGAGCGCCGCGGCAACCTCTGATCAGCGTTCGGCCTTACGGGCGACGAAGCGGACGACGTGGTCGCGTACGCCGTACCGCAGGTGTTCGGCCTCGAGCCCGTGCTCGCCGAGCACGGGCTCGAGGCCGCCGCGGGGGATGAGCCGGTGTGGCGAGCCGTCGAGGTGGTGGATCCACGCGGAGATCGCAGTGTCGGTGAGGTCGTAGCCGATGAACCGGCCGCCGGGTCGCAGTACGCGCGCAGCCTCGGCGACCGCCGACTCCCAGTCGATCACGTGGTGCAACATCAGGAAGCTGACAACGGCGTCGTACGAAGCGTCGTCGTACGGCAAGCGGGTGACGTCGGCCCGGGACACCGCGACGTTGGAGTAGCGCACGAGCCGTACCCGTGCGGTGTCGACCATCAGTTCGTCGACGTCGGTCATGGTCAGGCGGATGTCGGGATTCGCGCGGGCGAGCGCCTCGGCCATGCCGCCGCCTCCACCGCCGATCTCGAGTACGTCGCCGTGGAGTTCCGTCCGCTGGGTCGCCCACGAGACGATGCGTCGCACCGCCACCTGCCACAGGCCGCTACGACAGAAGGATCGCTCGGGTCTCGACATCGACGGCATCGATACAGTGTGCCACTGGTCGACGGGGATCCGGCCTACGCGGACACGGACTCCGCGTAGGGTGAGCGCATGTTCGGTGGGCTACGCGGAATCAGTCTTGTCATCGCGCTCGGGGTGTTGGGCACCTCGGCGGCAGCTGGAGCACCAGCCGACGTTGGTGCTCCGGGAATCGGCGATCCGTACTTCCCGAAGTCCGGCAACGGCGGGTACGACGTACAGCACTACGACATCACGGCGGGATACGCCGGCAAGACCCGCAAGCTGCGCGGTGACACGATCATCAAGGCACGTGCGACGCAGGACCTCGTACGATTCAACCTCGACCTACTGCCGCGAGCGAGCGCTGTCCGGGTCGACGGCAAGCCGGCGAAGTTCCGACAGACCCGCCACGAGCTGATCGTCACGCCGCGACGCCGCATCGCCGACGGGCGACGATTCAAGGTGCGGGTCCGTTACGCCGGCCGCCCGGGCCGCATCCGCTACGCCAACGAGCAACCGTTCCTCGCCAGCAAGGCCGGAGCGCTCGCGATCGGGCAGCCCAACATCGCCGCGTGGTGGTTCCCGAGCAACGACCATCCGTCCGACAAGGCCCGCTTCGACATCGCGCTGAGGGTCGCCAAGGGTCGCCAGACCGTGAGCAACGGGCGTCTGGTCGGCAAGCGGACCCGCAATGGGCGTACGACCTGGCGGTGGCACTCGGGCAAGCCGATGGCGACGTACCTCGCATTTGCCGCTTGGGGAGACTTCGCGATCGATCGAGGCCGCACGAAGTCAGGCCGTCCGTACCTCTACGCGTACGACAAGCGCCTCGGCGACCGAACCCGCAAAGCAGCCGAGCGATCGATCCGTTCGACCGACCGCGTCACGAGCTTCCTCGCCAAGAAGTGGGGGCGCTATCCGTACAAGCAGATCGGCGGCGTCGTGACGGCCGCTCGCCTGGGGTACGCCTTGGAGAACCAGACCCGGCCGGTCTACGACGCGCAGTTCTTCGGCGGCGTCAACCGCGGCGTCGTCGCGCACGAGATGGCGCATCAGTGGTTCGGTGACGCCGTCACGGTCAAGCGCTGGAAGGCCATCTGGCTCAACGAGGGGTACGCTACGTACGCGGAGTGGCTGTGGAGCGGCGCGCACGGCGGGCGCACCCCACAGCAGCAGTTCAATCAGCTGTACGCGCAGCCGGCGAACGACCGCTTCTGGAATCTGCCACTGCGTAATCCGGGTGCGCACAACATCTTCGCCGGGCCCATCTACTCCCGTGGATCCATGGTGCTGCATGCGCTTCGCCGCGAGATAGGCTCGAAGGCGTTCTTCAAACTGAGTCGCCGATGGGTCCACCAGAACGCGGACGGCGTCGGGAGCCAGCGGGAGTACCGCAGGCTCGCCGAGGAGGTCAGCGGCAAGGAGCTCGACAGCTTCTTCCGATCGTGGCTGGGGCCAGGTAAGCCGGAGGTGTGAGCATGTCCGAGGAGACGCGGGCAGAGGTCCTGTCCGTACTCGCCGATCGGCTGCCGGCCGACTGCATCGTCGTCGACCCCGACCTGATGGAGTCGTACCGCGTCGACCGGGCGATGTTCTGCGAGGCCGGTACGCCGCTGGCGGTCGTACTCCCGCGGGAGACGTCACAGGTGAGCGCGACATTGCGCATCGCGTCCGAGTACGGCGTGCCGGTCGTGCCCCAAGGTGCGCGTTCGGGTCTGTCCGGTGCGGCCAACGCGATCGACGGGTGCATCGTCATCGGGCTCGAGCGCATGGCCGAGATCCGTCAGATCGATGTTGCCAACCGCTACGTCGTCACCCAACCCGGCGTCATGAACGCGGCGTTGTCGCATGCCGTCGAGGCATCGGGGCTCTTCTATCCACCGGATCCGAGTAGCTGGGAGTTCTGCTCGATCGGCGGCAACCTGTCGACGAACTCCGGCGGCCTGTGCTGTGTCAAGTACGGCGTCACGACCGACTATGTGCTCGGTCTCGAGGTGGTCCTCGCCTCGGGTGAGGTGCTGCGTACGGGGCGCCGTACGGTCAAGGGAGTTGCCGGCTACGACCTGACGAAGCTGTTCGTCGGCTCCGAGGGCACCCTCGGCATCATCACCGAGGCGACGCTGAGCCTGCGGCCGGCCGCGCAGCGACCCGAAACCCTGGCCGCAACCTTCGACGACGCGGAGCAGGCGGCGGAGGGTGTCTCGGCGGTCGTCGGCTGCGGCATCGTGCCGAGTCTGCTGGAGTTCATGGACCGCACGAGCGTTCAGGCCGTGAACGACGCGTTCCGCCTGGGCTTCGACCCCGAGGTCGGCGCGGTCATCATCGCGCAGTCCGACGCGGGCGGCATTCACGGTCGCGAGGAGATCGACCACATCTCGAAGGTGCTCGCGGACTGTGGCGCGACCCAGGTGGTCGTCGCCGACGATCCCGCCGAGGGTGAACTCTTGCTAAAGGCCCGGCGCGAGGTGCTCACGGCGTTCGAGCGACTCGGCACGACCCTGATCGATGATGTGTGCGTACCCCGCGATGCCCTTGCAGCACTGGTGACGGGCATTGACGCGATCGCCGCCGAGCACGACCTCGTGATCGGCGTCGTCGGCCACGCCGGTGACGGCAACTTCCACCCGACCGTTGTCTTCGACGGGCAGGACGAAGACGAGTCTCGGCGGGCCAAGCAGGCGTTCGACGACGTGATGACCCTCGGGCTCGACCTCGGGGGCACCATCACCGGCGAGCACGGCGTCGGCGTACTCAAACGTGAGCTGCTCGCCCGTGAGGTCGGCGACCTCGGAATGCGTGTGCATCGCGACATCAAGCGGGCGCTCGATCCGCACGACATACTCAACCCGGGCAAGGTCTTCTGACGCGGGCACCTCGCCACGGAGACGTCGCAGCGACTCAGTACGCGACCGTGAACCGCATCCGTCGGTGGGTGGGCCGCTCTACCTCGTCGACGAGTGCGACGGCGAGATCTGGGGTCGAGATGCGCGACTCTCCCGCGGCGTCGACGACGAGCTGATCGAGGCCGAGCCGGTAGCTCCCCGTCCGGGGTCCGTTCGTGAGCGTCGCGGCGGGGCTGAGGTAGGTCCAGTCGGCCTGCGCGTGTGAATCGCATACCGCGAGCTGGTCGCCGCAGGCCTGCGCGATCGGTCGGCCGGCCGGGGGCAGGTAGCGGGCGTCCTCGATGACGGTACGCCCGTCGGTGCCGGGTATGGTCAGGCTTCCGGCGCCGCCGACGACGATCAGCCGCGTGTTCGCGGGCGCGACTCCGTCGAGCAGAACCTTCGCCACCGCGGCGAGCTCCGACTCGCTGCCTGGTCCGGGGCGCGTTGCCGACACGATCACGTCGTGGGCGTACGCGAGCTCGTCGACGGCGACCGGGTCGGTCGCGTCGGCGATGTGGGGCACTGCTTGCGACGGAAGGCGCTCGGCCACCTCGGGTCGGCGTACGACTGCAGTCACATCGTGGCGTCGGGTGAGCAGCTCGTCGACGATGGTGCCGCCGATGTTGCCGAGTGATCCGAATACTGCGATGCGCATGGTCAGCTCCTGGTGGTGACGAGTGTGCGGTGGGCGGTTTCGGGTGTCGAGCGTCTGGCCGGGAGCTGCGCCGCGATGAGTGACGCGAGCACGACCAGCGCTCCGATCGCCTGTACGACGGTGAGGCCCTGGTCGAGCGCGATCCAGCCAAGCGCTGTCGCGACTACCGGGCTCAGCAGGGACAGGAAGGAGACGCCGACGGCTGGCAGCTCACGGATGCCGCGGAACCACAGGGCGTACGCGAGCGCCGACCCGATGATGGTGAGGTACGCGTACCCGAGCAGGTTCTGCGTCGTGAGTGTCGACGGCGGTGCACCTTCAACGACAAGGGTCAGCGGTAACAGCACCAGACCACCTGCGACGAGCTGCCAGCCGGTCGTAGCGAGCACCGGTGCGGGTGACGACCACCGTTTGCTCAGAACGATGCCGGTCGCCATCGTCGCCGCGCCGGCCAGTGCAGCGAGCACGCCCACGCCGTCGAGCCGCGCATCGGGTCGAAGGACCAGCAGGCTGACGCCGATCACGCCCGCTATGCCGGCGAGCGCCGCCCGCAGTGACAGGCGCTGCCCGAGCAGTGCCGCCGAGAGTCCGACGACAACCAGTGGCTGGACCGCGCCGACGGTTGCGGCGACACCGCCCGGGAGCCGGTACGCGGCGATGAACAGCAGTGCGAAGAAGGCGCCGATGTTGAGGAAACCGAGTACCAGCGACCGCCACCACCAATGGCCGGTGGGCAGTCGCCGGGTGACGGCGACGAGCAGTAGTCCGGCCGGCAGCGCGCGGATCAGCGCCGCGAACAGTGGTCTGTCGGCGGGGAGGTACTCGGTCGTGACGAAGTAGGTCGTACCCCAAACCGACGGCGTGATCGCCGTGACCAGGAGCAACGCCATCCGATTGCTTAGCATTAAGCAAAAGTAGCTCATCGCTAAGCAATCCACAAACGACCAGACACGGCCTAGGCTGGCGCCGTGGCAGATCAGGTCGACCGCGTACTCGAACAATGGGCCCGGGCGCGTCCGGACATCGATGCGTCACCGATGGGCGTGATCGGCCGCTTGACGCGGCTGGCCCGGCTGGTCGACGTACAACTGCGCGATACGTTTCGTACGCACGGACTCGACGGTGCGTCGTTCGACGTGCTCGCGACTCTCCGGCGCAGTAACCCCGAACACCGCCTCACGCCGGCTGCCCTGATGCGGTCCTCGATGATCACGTCGGGTGCAGTCACCCAGCGGCTCGACCGGCTGGAGGAGAAGGGGCTCGTGGCGCGTACGCCGCACGAGTCCGATGGTCGCGGCGTCTACGTGACGCTCACCGACGACGGCCGAAGACTCGTCGACGAGACGCTCCCGGACCATCTCGCCACCGAGGAGGCGCTCCTGGCGGGCATCAGCGGCGACGAGCGGGAGGCGTTGGCGAGGACGCTGCGTACGTTGCTGGAGTCCCTTGGTGACAAGGTCGACTGATGCGTCGCCGTATTCCACTGCGTACTCGCGTGTTCACCGGCCTGACCGGCCCGTTCGGTACGCCGGTCGAATCGATGGACCCCGCGGACCTACCCGCGCTGCGTCGCCGGCGTGCTCGCGTTCAAGGATCACGAGTCGCGCGGTTCATCGTCGGGCGCCCGGCGGCTGGTTGCGAGATCGGCGACCGGACGGTCTCGTTCGGAGACCGGCAGCTGCGGATGCGCATCTACCGGCCGGCCGGTGCCGAAGGTGCGCTGCCCGGTGTGATCGCGTTCCACGGCGGAGGGTTCGTACTCGGTGACCCCGAGCAAGCCGAGTGGCTGTGTAGCGAGGTCGCCGTACGGGTGGGTGCAATCGTCATGTCGGCCGACTACCGACTCGCGCCGGAGCACCCGTATCCCGCGGCCGTGGAAGATGCCTGGGACACGACCCGCTGGGCGTACGAGAGCGCTGCCGAGCTCGGTGTCGACACCGACCGGCTCGCGGTGATGGGCGAGAGCGCGGGCGGCACGCTGGCCGCGGTCGCGGCGATTCGGGCTCGCGACTCGGATATGCCCCGGTTGCGGATGCAGGCGCTGCTGTATCCGGCGGTCGACATGTCCGCGACGTTCGACTCCGAGCGTCGGAACGCCGCCGGCCCGGTCATCACCTCGGCACAGATGAAGGGCTTCTCTCGTCTCTACCTCGGCGGTGCGGACGGCAGCGATCCGATCGCGTCGCCGCTTCGTACGACCGACCTCAGCGGATTGGCGCCGGCGCTGATCCAGACCGCGGAGTATGATCCGCTTGCCGATAACGGCAGGCATTACGCGACGGCTCTGCGCGACGCCGGCGTTGCGGTGCGCTACACGAGCTATCGGGGAGCGGTGCACGGCTACCTGAACATGCCCGGCGTCGTGCCGGCGGCACGGCAGGCGATCGATGAGATCGCTCGCGAGTTCACGCGGGCGTTCGGCGGCCGTACGACGTCCTGACCAACGGACGGTGAACTCCGGTGCGCCGCGGGGCTGGACGACCCCGGCCCGTGCGAAGGTGGATCGCTGCCGTGATCGACAGGAGTAGAGATGATCGACCGTACCGACACACCGGGCCTCGGACGCCGCGCGTTGATCGGAGGTGCCGCCGCCGCGAGTGCTCTCGCCGCCGCGGGGTTCTCCGGTGCACCGACGTACGCGGCCAAGCCGAACCGGCGCACCCTCACGGTGCTCGGCACCACCGATCTGCACGGCAACATCTACAACTGGGACTACTACCGTGACGCGCCGTACGACGACGCCGACGGCAACGACGTCGGCCTCGCCAAGGTCGCCACGCTGGTCGAGGCGATTCGGCACAAGCGCGGCGCGAAGCGCACGCTGTTGCTCGACAACGGCGACACCATCCAGGGCACACCGCTGGCGTACTACTACGCCCGCATCAAGCCGATCACCGACGGCGCCAAGCATCCGATGGCGACGGCGATGAACCTGATGCGTTATGACGCCTCCGTCGTGGGCAACCACGAGTTCAACTACGGCATCCCGACGCTGCGTGCGTACGAACAGCAGCTGAAGTTCCCGCTGCTCGGGGCAAACGTGCACAACTGGGGCAACGGCCGCCCGGCGCTTCGTCCCTACGTGATCCGCAAGGTCGACCTGGGCTTCCACCGACCGGTGAAGGTCGGCATCCTCGGGCTCACCACGCCGGGCAGTGCGATCTGGGACAAAGCCAACGTCGAAGGCAAGCTGGAGTTCGCCGGAATCGTCGAGCAGGCTCGGCTGTGGGTGCCGGTCGTACGCCGCGCCGGTGCAGACATCGTGGTCGTCCTGTCGCATTCGGGTATGGATCTCTCGTCGTCGTACGGCGACGCGCTGCCGTACCCGGAGAACACCTCGGAGCGCCTTGCGAAGGTGGTGCCGGGCATCGACATGGTGCTGTGCGGACATACGCATCTCGACATTCCCAAGCGCATCGTGAAGAACAAGCGCTCGGACAAGAACGTGCTCCTCACCCAGCCGATGCGCTGGGGTATGCGGCTCTCCGTCGCCGAGCTGGAGGTCGAGCGCAAAGGCAACCGGTTCAAGGTCGTACGCCGCGACGCCCGTACGTTGAATGCCAACACCGTCAAGCCCGACAAGCGCATCACCAAACGGCTCCGCAAGCCGCACGACAAGGTGATCGAGTACGTCAACTCGGTGATCGGCACCGCCACTGAGGCGATGTCCGCGGCGACGTCGCGCTACGAGGATTCCGCGGCGATGGACTTCATCAACCTTGTGCAGGCGCAGGCGGTCAAGGCGGCGCTGACGGGGACCGATGATGCGTCGCTGCCCATGCTGAGCATCGCCGCGCCGTTCAACCGCGATGCGAGCATCCCGGCGGGTGAGGTGTCCGTACGCGACGTCGCCGGGTTGTACATCTTCGACAACACGCTGATGGCGATCAAGCTGACCGGAGCACAGGTGAAGGACTACCTGGAGAAGTCGGTGACGTACTTCCAGGCGGTCGACGGCACGGGCCCGTTCCCGCCTGACGAGGTGACGAACGCGCCGACCGACGAGGCTCCGAACGGCACGCCTGATTACAACTACGACATCATGGGCGGCCTCGACGCCGCCCTCACGTACGACATCGACCTCGGCAAGGCGGTCGGGTCGCGCATCGTGTCGCTCGCGTACGACGGTGAGCCGCTCGATCCCGACGGCGAGTACGTCGTGGCGATCAACAACTATCGGCAGTCGGGCGGCGGCGGGTTCCCGCATATGGCCGACGCGCCGGTGGTCTACAACGCTCAGGTCGAGATCCGTCAGCTGATCATCGACTGGGTCACCGAACAGGGCGAGATCGACCCGGCGTCGTTCGCCTCGACCGACTGGCGCCTGACCTACAACGGTGAGCCGATCCAGATCTCCCAATAGTCAGGGATCGAGAGACCGTGACAGTGGTGGTGTCACGGTCTAGGCTGGGCGGTATGAAGTCGCCGCTACTGTCGCGTTCGCATTGGCTACGCCAGATTGAGGCGCTGGACCCTGCCGTCGACCATGAGCGCATCACCACGTTGACAGCCAGGTATGAGTTCCCGTGGGACGTCCAGCAGGCGTTGAGCTTTGCGCTGTTTCGTACGTACGCCGTGCCGAGCATCGGGAGGTTGCTCTACGACACCGGCGAGTTCACCGAGCGCACCCAGAAGCGACATGACGACACGGCGTTGCTGCTCGACGAAATGGCCGACCACGGGCTCGACTCGCCCGGCGGGCGACGTGCGGTGCGGCGGGTCAACCAGATGCACCGCGCGTACGACATTTCCGATGACGATATGCGATACGTACTCGCGACCTTCGTGGTCACGCCGGTTCGTTGGATTGATGAGTACGGATGGCGCCAATTGCGTCCCGTCGAGGTCGAGGCCACGACGACGTACTACCGCAGGCTCGGCGAGCTGATGGGCATCCGCGACATTCCCGAGACGTACGACGGGTTCGCTGAGTTGTTGGACGACTACGAGCGTACGCACTTCGCGTACGACGAGGGCGCCCGCGCGGTTGCCGACGCCACGCTCGACCTGCTCTGTTCGTTCTATCCGCGGCGGGCGCGGAGTGTCGTTCGTACGTTTGCGCTGAGCGTCATGGACGACCAGCTCCGGTCAGCGTTCGGCTATGCGTCGCCGCCGGCTGCCGTGATACGCGCGAACCGCGCGGCGCTGCGCCTACGCGGCCGACTCGAACGTTTCCTGCCTGCACGGAGAAACCCGAAGCGGACAAAGGATCTGCGTATTATCCGCAGCTACCCGAACGGATTCGACGTCGATCACCTCGGCACGTTCCCCGCCGGCTGCCCGGTGCCGCATTCGAAAACCAGCTCGCACTGACGGATCAGGGCTTGCCCTTCAGATAGGTCGTCTCGATCGCCGGCTCGCCGTGGGAGAGCTGCCGGGCGTGCGGGGGAAGTTCGGCAATGCTGGCGCGGCGATGCTCGCGTACGGCGGCGAGCGACTCGTCGTACACCCGCTCGCCAGAGCGGACGAGTGGCACCAGCAGCTCGCGGGCGTCGGACGGAGGTGCTTGGTCGCCGATCCCGACCATCTCCTGGTAGGCGATGCCCGCTTGGTTGACGCGTCGCCAGGCCGTCTTGCGGCCGGCGATCGAGAGTTTGTCCTTGCTCCGCTTGGCGACTCCGATCATGGTGCCGTCGCTGTCTCTGGCGACGAGCTTGTAGACAAAGCCGCAGGTGGGATGTCCGGATCCGGTCACCAAGGACGTGCCTACGCCGTAGCCGTCGGCGGGTGCGGCGGCGAGCGCGGCGATCGCGTGCTCGTCGAGATCGCTTGTCACGATGACTTTCGTCTTGGTGGCGCCGAGTGCGTCGAGCTGCGCGCGTACTTCTGCCGCGAGCTGGGGGAGGTCGCCGGAGTCGATGCGCACGGCGCCGAGCTCGGTGCCCGCGACGTCGAGCGCGGTGCGTACGGCACTCTCGATGTCGTAGGTGTCGACGAGCAGGGTCGTGCCGCGTCCGAGCGAGTCGACCTGAGCGGTGAACGCGTCGCGTTCTGTGTCGTGCAGCAGGGTGAACGCGTGCGCGCTCGTGCCCGTTGTCGGGATGCCGTGGGTCCTGCCCGCCTCGAGGTTGGACGTGGCGTCGAACCCGGCGATGTACGCGGCGCGCGCCGATGCGACGGCTGCTTGTTCGTGTGTCCGCCGCGAGCCCATCTCGATGCAGGGCCGGTCGCCCGCGGCGCAGGTCATTCTCGACGCGGCGGATGCGATCGCGCTGTCGTGGTTGAGGATGGAGAGCGCGAGCGTCTCGAGCACCACCGACTCGCCGAACGTTCCTTCGACGATCATCAGGGGAGACCCGGGGAAATACGCCTCACCTTCGGCGTACCCGGAGATATCGCCGGTGAACCGGTAGTCGGCGAGCCAGTCGAGGGTCGGCCGGTCGACGATGTCGTGCTCTGACAGGTACGCGATGGTCTCTGCGTTGAATCGGAAGTCGGCGATCGCATCGAGCAGCCGCCCGGTGCCCGCGACGACACCGTAGCGTCGCCCATCGGGCAGTCGGCGGGGGAACAGCTCGAATACGGCGCGGCGATCGGCCGTGCCGTCGCGTAGAGCGGCCTGCAGCATGGTCAGCTCGTACTGGTCGGTGAGCAGCGCAGTGGTCACAGCGGTAAGCGTACGGTGAACGCCGGGCGGTGGCCCGCCAATGGGTCTCGGTTCACCTAGGGTGTGTCTCCAAACCCCACGTCGGCTCGCGTGTCTCCGCATCCCGACCGGCTGCGTTGCGGTCACTCGAAGGAGGACCGGCTACGTCTTCGCTCCCGCGCCTTGCCGGATCGGGCGCGGAGGCCCGCTCCCTGATCGACGCGGAGTCTGGAGACACGCCCTAGCCGTGTCGGTTGCGATGGTGTGGCTCGGTCAGATCACGGTAGCGCAGTCGCGTGACCGTGTAGCTGCAGGCAGGCAGGTCACGTAAGGAGCGCCGCCGGCCGGGCGGTGGCGATGATCTCGCCGGTTTCTGCTCTGCTTCGGTTTCGGCGGCGTGGCGGATTTTGGCGATGAGGTCGCGTACACGCTGCTTGGTGACTCGGGCGTGGTCGTCGATGATCGTGCGGGTGGAGCGGTGGAAGGTGAAGCCACCGTGCCCGTCGTGCCGGATGACGAGTTTGTTCTGATGCACGAGGTGGTGGCAGCCGCCGCAGACGCCGACCATATTGGACAGGTCGGTGCGCCCGCGGTCGCGGTTCCACCAGTTGACGTGGTGGAACTCCAGGAAGCTGGATCCGCAGCCGGGATTCGCGCAGATGCCGTCTTGACGGGCGGTGATCGCTTTACGTTGCGCTGTGGTGGCGAGGCGGCTGGTACGCCCGACGTTCAACACGTTGGCCTGCGGCACCGGGCCGCCAGTGATGCCGTGGGTGAGGATGCCTGACGTGTCGGCGTCGCAGGTGAGGTAGCCCAGCAGTTGGGGGCCGATGGGGCCGAACCCGACCAGGGTGGCCGGACGGGCACCAGGCAGACGCAGCAGGGTTTCGAGGTCGGCCAGGACGAGCAGTGAAACATCGGCACGCCGCCGCGGCTTCGACGGCTCCTGCTGCTCGCCGGACTGTTCACCTGCACTGTCGGACTGCTCTGTGTCGGCAGTCTGTTCTGACGGCTGCTGGTCGGCCGGGGGTGGGGTGTTTTGGTCGTCGAGCATTCGTCCGAGTCCGTCGACGCGTCGGTCCGACGGTGCGCGGTCGTCGCCGTCGTATTCAGGCATTGACATGGTTTTGGCCCATTGGGCGAATTTTGCTCCGGTGACGGGGTCGAGCATTCCGGAGACGTAGTACCCATCGCCGCATTTGGTGGCGGTGATGTCGCGTTTGTTCATGCCCCGCTGGTATGCCTTATCGCGTTCTTCACAGTTCACGATGTCGTTGAGTTCGTTGATCGCGACCCGCAGATCACGGGGCTCACACTTGCGGGCGAGTGGGACGAGGACGTCTTGGAGGTCGGTCATGATGTCGGCGCCGACCTTGGTGACACCGACGGTGAACTCGTCGACATGCGCCGCCCGGATCGTCCCGGCCCGTAGCGCGTCGGCGACTTTCGGCAACGTCTTCAGCGTTTGGCCGGCTTTGGTGTGACGCCGTGATTCACCGAGTCCCATCCGCAACTCCTGGCGAGCCCACCCAGCAACCGTGGACGCACCGTCGGACTTGTGGGCTTCGGTCTCTTTGAGTTGGGCGAACAGGGAGGCGCGTACCCCGTCGAGCAGATCGAGCGCGGCTTGCAGGTCGCGCAACGACTGGCACAGCTGTTCATCGGTGGCCAAGCCGATCTGGTCAGAGACGCCGGCAGCCTGACCCGCGACGTCGCGGAGGCGGGTGTAGGTCTGCGGCTCGAACATGGAACCTATTGTATCGCACAAAGGTTCGATGAACAAGAGAAAGGGAGCACCGAATCACCTTGTTTTAAAGGGAAATCGGCGAATCGGGAAGCGGTGAAGGTGGCAACTGAAGTGGCGAGGATGGTCGCGGGGAGGCGGCCACCGGCGCGTACCCGGCGTCGTCGCCGCCAAAGAAGAGAACCGCAGCGAACGGAGAACGATGAAGGACGGAACCGAAGCGGCGGGAAAACGGAGAAGGAGCCAACCGAAGCGGCGGGTCAGGCGACCCAACTAATCGATCCGTTCAATCAACACCTTCAAAAGATTCAATTGGACCGATGTGACCTACCTCGCCAAGATGTTGCGTCAACGGAGGTGCACATGAGCGCCGATGCATTCCTGCGGGACTTCCACTACGTCGCCACTATCGGAGCGACGGAGCGCAACGGTGTCGAGCGCCAGGCTGCGTCGGCCGAGGATGGGCGTACGCGCTCCTGGTTCGCCGGATGGATGCGCGATGCCGGCCGTTCGATCGCGGTTGACGGCATCGGCAACATGTTCGGTTTGTATGAGTGGAACCCCGGTGCGCCATACGTCGTGGTCGGTTCGCATCTCGACAGTCAGCCTCTTGCGGGCCGCTTCGATGGGGCGTACGGGGTGCTTGCCGCGATGCATGCCGCCGAGCGGGTCGACGAACGTATCGGCGAGACAACGCCGCGTTTCAACCTCGCCGTCGTGAACTGGTTCAACGAGGAGGGGAGTAGGTTCCAGCCGAGCATCATGGGCAGCTCGGTCTACACGGGGCTCTTCGAACGTGACGAGATGCTCGAGGTGACCGATCCTGACGGCGTCACGGTACGCAAGGCGCTGGCAGACATCGGTTTTCTCGGGACGGACACTCCGCCGGTGGCCGCGAGCTACGCGGAGATCCACATCGAGCAGGGCCGCAGGCTCGAACGCGAGGGTCTCGACATCGGGCTGGTCCAGAGCAGCTGGTACACCCAGAAGCTCGACATCGAGATTCTCGGCGAGCAGTCGCATACGGGTGCGACGGCGATGGCCGATCGGCACGACGCTCTCGTCGGCGCGTCCAAGGCGGTGCTACTGGTGCACGAGGTGGTCGACGACTTCGAGCCCGAGTCGATCGTTTCGTCGGTCGGGCAGTTGTTCGTGGAGCCGAACTCCCCGATCGTGGTTGCCCGCAGGGTGCACCTGATCGCCGACCTCCGATCCGGTGAGCCGGAGATCGTCAAGGCAGCCAGAGACAAGGTCGTACGTCAACTCGAGTCGCTCGCCGATGACTCCGGCCTCACGATCAACGTCGGCGACTTCGACATCCGCCCGATCCGGTACTTCCGTGAGGACGGGATCGAGCT
Organism: Nocardioidaceae bacterium SCSIO 66511; assembly: GCA_023100825.1. Taxonomy (NCBI): domain Bacteria; kingdom Bacillati; phylum Actinomycetota; class Actinomycetes; order Propionibacteriales; family Nocardioidaceae; species Nocardioidaceae bacterium SCSIO 66511. The sequence continues at coordinate 1,372,187 of CP095846.1, forward strand.
CGCCCGCCGAGTGACCCACGAGCTCGGCTACTCCTCATGCCGGCTGCCGACGATGGCCGGTCACGACTCGGTCGCCATGAACACAATCGTGCCCGCGGTGATGCTGTTCATCCCGAGCGTCGACGGTGTGTCGCATTGTGAGCGCGAGTTCTCGACCGACGAAGCGATGGTCAAGGGAGTCGAGGTCCTGACAGAGCTCACGTACGCGCTTGTCCAAGGTGCGCTCGCCGACGGTGCTGAGCAATGAACGATCTGCACCTTCTCGACGCGACGACTGCGCTTCGGCTGTTCCAGGCCAAGGAGCTGTCGCCCGTGGAACTGATGCAGGCGGTGATCGACCGACACGTCGGAGTGGGCGAGTCGGTCAATGCATTCACCGAGACCTTCTTCGACGAGGCGCTCGACGCTGCGCGGGACGCCGAGGCGCGTTACCAGCAAGGCGTGGAGCGGCCGGGTCTGCTCGGTCTTCCCGTGGCGACCAAGGAGAAGCACATGCTCGCTGGGCGGCGTCTCTCGCAAGGGTTGACGTTCCGCCGCGACGAGATCAGCGAGCTCACTCACCCCGTCGTCGCGCGGATCGTACGCGTCGGAGGCATCGTGCACGCGCGTACGACCTCACCGGAGTACAGCTGCGCGACCGTCACGCACAGCCCGTTGTGGGGAGTCACCCGAAACCCCTGGAACCTCGACTACTCGCCGGGTGGTTCATCGGGTGGCTCCGGTGCCGCGCTCGCCGCCGGACTCACGCCGCTCGCGACTGCGTCGGATATCGCCGGCTCGACACGCATCCCGGCGTCGTTCACCGGCACGGTCGGTTACAAGGCCCCATACGGTCGCATTCCGGGAGTGCCCCCGATGTCGGCCGATCCGTACCGTGGCGACGGCCCGATGGCGCGCACCGTTGCCGACACTGCGCTGCTCGCGAACGTCATGCTCGGGCGTGATCCTGACGACCACACGTCGCTGTGGCCCGATGCGAGGATCCGCGTACATGACGACGTCGCAGGCATGCGCATTGCGCTGTGCATTCGACTCGGCGACTACCCGGTAACCGCCGAGGTGGAGCAGAACACGTACGCGATTGCCCGGGCACTCTCCGATTGCGGGGCGACCGTCGAGGAGGTCGAGCTGCCGTGGAGCACTCGCGAGATCGCCGAAACGGCGTTCACGCACTTCGGTCACCTCCTCGCTCCCGCGATGGAAGACGATGTTGCCGGCCATGAGGATGAGCTCGCCGCGTACACGCGAAGATTCATCGCCGATGCGCGCGAGACCGCCGGACGACACAGGTACATCGACGCCCTTCGCGTCGAGACCCGGATGCAGTCCGAACTCGCCTCGGCGATGGCGGGGTTCGATGCGCTCATCTGCCCGACCTCCTGTACGCCCGCGCTCAGCGCCGAAGGCGACTATCTCGACGGGATCGACGTCGACGGTGTGCATCTCGAGCACTACTGGGAGTCGCATCTGACCTCCCCGTTCAACATCGCCAACCGTTGCCCGGTCCTCGCGGTTCCGAGCGGCATCGCATCGACGGGCATACCGACCGGCGTACAGATCGTCGGCCATCCGTACGACGACGAGACGGTGTTTCGGGTGGGCGCCGCCGTCGAGCTGCAACGACCGTGGGGGAACCGCCATCCAGCCATCGAAACCATGAGGTGAGTCGATGAGTCAGCGATCGTTTCGAACGTTGTTCGTGGTGATCTGTGTGATCACCTTCGTGCCGGTGATGTTTCCGGTGTTCGAGCTAGCGAACAGCGCGACACCCATTGTCGCCGGACTTCCGTTCGGCTTCTTCTGGGTCGTGCTGTGGGTCCTGATCGTCGCGGTCTGCGTGGCGTTCCTGTACCGCATCGACCCGGACAACCAGGGTGAGGAGGACAATCATCATGGCTGACTGGCAGTTCGCAATGGCGATCATGATCGCCTACCTCGCGATCGCTCTCGTGATCGGTGTCCTGGCGGGCAAGGGTCGCGGCGGCTCGCTCTCGGAGTTCGTCGTCGCCGATCGATCGCTCGGCTTCGTCGTGACGGCGTTCCTGATGGGTGGCGCGGTCTTCAGCGCTTTCTCGTTCCTGGGCGCCCCCGGCTGGGCGTACGCGCAGGGCGCTCCGGCGTACTACATCATCGTGTACACGGCATTCGGCATCCTGCCGTGGTACATCATCGGCCCGAAGATCGGCCGAATCGGCAAGAAGCTCAACCTGTACACGATGTCAGGCTTCTTCTACGCTCGGTATCCCAACAAGACCGTACCGGTACTCGTTGCAGTCATCGCGCTGCTCGGGTTCATCCAGTACCTCGCCACCCAGATGAAGGGCATGGCGTACGTCTTCAACGTCATGACCGACGACACTGTGCCGTTCAAGCTCGGCGCGCTGATCGCGTACGGGATCGTGGTCATCTACGTGGCGACGGGCGGACTGCGCGCCGCCGCCTGGTCAGACGTGTTCCAGGGTGCCCTGATGGTCATCGTGGCTTGGGTCGTGGGCATCGCTGTCGTGCGCGAGCTGCACGACAGCAGTACGTCGATGTTCGATGCGATCGCCGCCGACAACCCGGGATTCCTCGAGATCGGTCACGCGGGATCGACGATGTCGCCTACCGGTTACACGACGACGATCCTGGTGTCCTTGATCGGTCTGCTGATGTGGCCGCATCTGTTCTCCAAGTCGTACTCGTCAAGGCCGCGTACCATCAAGCAGACCGTGATCGTCTACCCGATCTTCGCGTTGTTTCTGGTGCCGCTGTTGTTGGCCGGCTTCGCGGCGGTCGGCATCGTCGAGCCAGATACGGTACTGCCCGATGAGATCCTGCCGTACCTGATCACGACCGTGCTCGACATGCCGGGCTGGCTGTACGGGCTGGTCGGAGCCGGCGCCCTTGCGGCCGCGATGTCCTCGGCAGATGCGATCACGCACAGCGCAGCGCTCGAGGTGACGGATGGCCTGATCCGCAAGGTGAAAGAGGACATCTCCGAACGCACTACCCTGCTGATCATGCGCTCCGCGGTCGTGATCATCGGCGCGGCGGCGTACCTGATCGCGATCTACGGCGGGCAGGGGCTCATCGACCTGCTGCTCGGCGCATACGGTTCGATCGTTCAGTTCGCCCCGGGTGTCTACTGTGCGCTGTACTGGCGACGGGCGACCGCGGCCGGAGTGACCGCGGGTCTGCTCGTCGGTGCGGCGCTGAACTACTTCTTCCAGTATGGCCCGGACACCACCCCGTACGACATCCATCCCGGCATCATCGGGCTCATCGCGAACGTCGTCGTGATGGTCGCTGTCTCGTACGCCACGCCGGCGCACGAACGCGAGAAGGTCGATGAGTACGTCGCGGCGCGATGAGCGGTCAGTCCTCGCCGTAGAGGCTGCGGCACACCTGCTCGAAGGCGAGGGCGCGCCGGGTCGGGCGTACGTCGCTCGGTCGGACGAGCATCAGCTCGATCGGCGGCAGCTCGTCGGCGAGGCGGATCGGCACCACGCTGTCGCCGGTGTAGGTGAGATCGTGCTGGAGGCGTTGGTTGAGTAGCGCGTATCCGTGCCCGCGGGCGACGAACGAGCGCACCGTCTCGTAGCCGACGAGGCGATGTCGCACGTTCGGCGTCACTCCGACGAGCCGGAACAGGCTCTCGTAGTACTCGCGGCTGTGCGGTAGGTCGAGCAAGATGAGTGGATCGTCCTCGAGTTCGCGAAGCGCGACGGGAGTCTCGGGGTGCTTCGCGAGCGGGTGCTCACGCGAGACGATCACATGTGGGGGTATGCGCTGCAGCACCTCGGCGCTGAAGCCGCGAGCCAGACCGAGACCGTACGTCAGCGCGATCTCGCAACGGCCGGAGCGAAGCGCCTCCTGCTGATCGGCTAGGTCGGATTCGTGGATAGTCACCTCGAGTTCCGGATAGCGTCGCTCCAGCTCATCGAGGATCAGCGGCAGGCGTACGGATGCGAGCGGACCGAACACTCCGACCGAAAGCACGCCGACGGGTGACTTCGCGAGCCCTTGTGCGGCTTCGTACAGCGAGTCGGCGTGCTCGAGGAAGACGGCGAGGTCGCGTGCGAACTGGGCGCCGGCGGCGGTCAGCCGGAGCGCGCGGGTGCTCTGTCGCATGAACAGCTGTACGCCGAGCGCCCGCTCGAGTTGAGACATCGCCGTCGAAAGCGCAGACTGCGTGATCAGCAGCTCGCGTGCGGCGGCGGTCATACTTTCTGCGTCGGCAACCGCGGCGAAGTAGCGCAGCTGGGTCAACGTGAACTGCGTCGATGACGACATGGTCCGACGATATGCCGGTGCCCGTCCGGGCAGAGTTCGGCGCATTCGAACCGATACTGAGCGGTGCCATTAGGCTGATAGGTGGGTACGACGACGAGGTGGGAGGACCCGATGATCCGACCGAGGCAGGTCGCTGCGATCGCGGCGGTGGCCCTGGTGATGACGGCATGCGCGTCCGATGAGGACGATCCGCGCGCATCCGACGGTGACACGACCGTCGAAGTCGTCAACGCGTACGCGCCCGGTTCGCCCGGCGCCGCCGGCGCCAAGGCGCTCGTCGACCAGACCGGGCCCGCTCTCGGCGGGGAGTCCAGCCTCAGCAACGGTGACGCCGCGGCCCCGCTGGCGGCGGTCGCCGAGGCCGAGGCCGACGGACTGACGGTCGGCGTGGCTCCGAGCTCCGCATTGACGCTCCAACCGCAGGTGTCCGAGGTCGGCTACGGCCTCGATGATTTCGAGCCGGTGTTGCTGACGTCGTCGCAGCCGGTCGTACTCGCCGTCGAGCAGGATGCTTCGTACGACAAGCTGCGCGACCTCGTCGCCATCTCCAAGGAGCTGACCACCAAGGTGGCGAGCACCGGGCGACAGACCCCGCAGGGCGTCGACGCGGCGATGTTCGCGAAGAAGTCGGGCGCCGACATCGTGCAGAAACGGTTCGCCGACGACAAGGAGTCCGTACAAGCGCTGGTCCGCGGTAAGGCAGATGTCACGGTCACGACTGCGGCCGCGGCGATCGGGCCCGAGCAGTCCGGTGACATCCGGGTTCTGGGAGTCTTCACGCCCAAGCCGATCGATGCCTTCCCCGATGCGCCGACGATGCGCAGCAGCGGATACGACATCGCCTTCGGTGTCGACAATGTCGTCGTCGCACCGAAGGGCACGAGCGAAGAGGGCGTCCGTACGCTGCGCGATGCGTTCAAGGAGGCCGCATCATCCGGTGAGTACCAGCAGTTCCTCACCAAGAACGCGTACACCGCGAAGGCCATCTCCGGCCCGGCGCTGCGTACTTACCTCGCCAAGCAGGCAGCCCAGTACAAGAACGTGCGCCAGTAGGTTGCGTCGTACCAACAAGGGCGATCCGCAGGATCGCGTAGCGATGACGGCTACGCGACTCGCCCCGCGCGGATCACGGTCCGCTCGGCCGGATGCGTCACCACGGCCTCGGCCGGTGTGGTGACCGGCACCGCGACCAGATCCGCGGGCGCCCCCGTAGCGATGCCGCGGTCGTCAATACCGAGCAGCCGCCGGCCGCCGAGAGTCGCCGCCTCCAAGGCAAGCTCGATGTCGGGGTCGCGCCGGAACGTGCTCCGGTACGCGAGGTGCATGGCGCGTTCGAGCATGTCGCCGCTGCCGTACGGGCCCCAGAGGTCGCGGATGCCGTCGTGCCCGCACGCGACCGTGACGCCCGTACTGCGGAGCGTCTTCACCGGTGGTACGGGGAAGCTGTAGACGGCTCCGGTCACGATCGCCACCCCGGCCTCGGCGAGCACGTCGGCGATCGAGTTCTGCTGACGATCGTCGAGATCGCCGAAGGCGTACGCATGGCTGACTGCGACCCGCCCGCCCAGCGACAGGGCCTTCGTCCGTTCGGCGATGAGCTCGAGCTCCCACGCGCCGAGCGTGCCGCCGTCGTGAAGGTGGATGTCGACAGCGAGATCGTGTCGCTCGGCGATACCGAACACGATGTCGAGGTGGCGTACTGGGTCGCGATCCATGCCCGCAGGGTCGATGCCGCCGATCGCCTCGACACCGGCGTCGGCAGCCGCGGCCAACAGGGCTTCGGTCCCCGGTGTCGCGAGTATCCCGTGTTGCGGGAACGCGACCTGCTGTACCTCGACAGTGCCGACCCGATCGACGCCTTCGCGCACGGCCTCGATACCGCGCAGACCCACGTCGGGGTCGACGTCGGTGTGCGTACGCGCGTGCGTCGTGCCGTACGACGCCATCGTCTCCAGCAGCGCGACGATCCGCTCGACCGACGGGATGGCGAGCTCGCCGCGCCGGTCGCGGTCGTTGGAGATGCGCTCGGCGAGCGCGTCGCCCGCCGAGTGCGGCACCCAAGGTCCGCCGTAGAGAGTCTTGTCGAGATGGCAGTGAGCCTCGACGAAGGTCGGCAGCAGCACCTGCCCGGTCACGTCGAGGGTTTCGGCGTCGGTAGGGGGTTCCACCCGGCCGACGGCATCGATCACTCCGTCGCGGATGAGAACGTTGCCGATCGCGCCGTGACCCCATACGTACGCGCCACGTAGAAAGAGGTTTGCCATCGCCGCAGCGTAGCGGGATTGACGCCGGAGAGTTACGCCAATAGCCGGAGAAGCCGCTCGACCTCGGCGGCGACTGCTTCGCGCCCCGGGCCGAGATACTTGCGGGGGTCGACCAGATCGTCGTCGGTAAGTGCCTCGCGTACGGCGGCGGTGAACCGCTTGTTCAGCTGGGTCGCGATGTTGATCTTGCGCATGCCGTGACGTACGGCCGACACGAGTCCGTCGTCGGGTACGCCGGACGATCCGTGCAACACCAGCGGCACATCGACGGTCGTCGCGAGCCGTGCGATCAGATCATCGTCCAGTACTGCATCGCGAGTGAGCATCGCATGCGACGAACCGACCGCGACCGCAAGTGCATCGACATCCGTCGCCGCGACGTACGCTGCCGCATCCTGCGGATCGGTGCGTACGCCCGGGGCATGGACGCCGTCCTTGCCGCCGACCTCACCGAGCTCGGCCTCGACCGACACGTCCCGGGCATGGCAGTAGCCGACGACGTCGCGGGTCGCGGCGACGTTCGCGTCGTGCGACAGCGCAGACGCGTCGAACATCACCGAGGGCACGCCGATCCGTACCGCTTCCTCAACGAGAGCCGTCGACGTTGCGTGATCAAGATGCACGGTGACCGCGGCGCTGCTCGACTCGGCGACGGCAAGACAGGCCCGCAGAATCGGCTCGAGTCCGCGGTGGTATCGCGCGGTGTTCTCCGAAACCTGAAGCACCACGGGGCGTCCGGCCGCCTCGGCGCCCGCGACGATCGCTTCGGCGTGTTCGAGCTGGATGACGTTGAATGCGCCGAGAGCTCCAGGCGCGGACTTGCCGATGAGATCGGCCAACGGAGTGAGGGGCATCAGGTTCTCTCCTCGTCACGTTGCGTGGTGATACCGGTGCGGAGACTCGCGCGCACCGCAGCGTCGATCTGGCCGGCCACAGGTGCGACGACGGCTGCTCCCGAGGTCGCCACCGCGTCGACGAGCAGCGTATGCCAGTCGTCAGAGTCGCGCGCGAGCTGGGAGATGACTGCTGCCGCGGCGGCGTCTCCCGCGCCGGTCGGGTTGCCGTCGACGCGTCGAGCCGGTGTTGCATGCCGTACCTCATCCGCGGTGACGGCGGTCATCCCCTCGGCACCGCGAGTCGCGATCACGGCGCGTACGCCGGCGTCCACGACCGATCTGCAGGCGTCGAGCCAGTCGTCCGTATCGGGTGCCAGGGCTCGTACCTCGTCGGCGTTGGGCATCAGCACTACGCCGGGTACGCGAGCTGCCAGCCTCAGCGCCTCGCCGTCGGCGTCGACCACGACGGGTACGCCCGCCGCGACTGCGAGTCTCGCGAGCCGTGCCGGCAGGCCAGGATCCGCTCCACCGGGCAGGCTGCCGGATACGACGAGTCCACGCGCATCGACGAGCGCCGCCTCGACCTGCTCGGCCAGCGCGTCATCGGCACCTGGCTCGAGCTCGTGCCCGCGCTCCCAGAAGGCAGTGGTCTCGGCTCCGTGCACGACGAGGGTCCGGCGTACGCGGGGGAGTGCGTCGATCAGCTCGTTGGAGATGCCGTCGGCGTCGAGCGCCGCGGCGAAGCCGGCATCGCCAAAGCCCAACGCATGCACGTCTTCGCCGAACTGGCCGAGCACCCGGGCAACGTTGATGCCTTTGCCGCCGGCGCGCTCTTGTACCTCGGCGACCCGATGCACCTTACCGAGCTCGACTCCCGGCACGACGTACGTCACGTCGTACGCGGGGTTCGGAGTGACCGTCAGGAAGTGAGCCACTGGCCCTGTCGCATCACGCGCTGGACGGTGAGCCGGTGGTCGGTGACGAGCACATCCGCGACGCGGCCGGGGAGCAGCGCGCCGTGGCTGTCGTCGACGCCGATCGCGCGGGCCGGGGTATGACTCGCGGCGCGCACGGCGTCGATCAGTGGGACGCCGATCTCGTTGACGCAGCGAGCGACGTTCTCGATCAGCCGGCTCGTACCTCCCGCGATCGAGCCGAACTCGCCGTCGTCGTCAACGAGCCGGGCGAGACCGTCGCGTACGCCGACCCGCTGACCGCCGAGCTCGTACTCGCCGTCGGCCATGCCCGCGGCGGCCATCGCATCGGTCACCAGCGCGATCTGACCTCGGGCGATCGAGAACGCGAGCCGGACGAAGCCGGCATCGAGGTGTTGTCCGTCGGCGATCAGCTCGATCACTGCATTGCCGGTCGACGCGGCGACCAGCGACGCTCCGACCGGACCGGTGGCGCGATGGTGGAACGGCGGCATCCCGTTCGCGAGATGGGTGACGACGGCGTCTCCTTCGAGGGCGTCGATGGCCGCGGCGAATGAGTCGTAGTCGGCATCGCTGTGCCCGAGAGCCACGGTGACGTCGCGGTCGTGCAGCACCTTCGCCGTACGTTCGTAGCCGGGCCGCTCCGGAGCGATCGTCATCATCGAAACGGTGCCGTCGGCGGCATCGAGGATTCGGCTCGCAACCGCGGGGTCGGGGTCGATGATCTGGGCCGGATCCTGAGCTCCACAACGAACCTCGGACAGGAACGGACCTTCGAGGTGTACGCCCGCCACCACGCCCGCGCGTACGAGGGGCGCCAACGCCGCCACCTGTGCGACGAGATCGTCGGCCGAAGCGGTGACCAGACTCGCCACGACACTCGTCGTACCGTGGCGGTGATGGTGCTCGGCCGCCGCAGTCGCCTCGGTCGGGTCAGTGGTCGTGAAGCGCGCGCCGCCGCCACCGTGGCAGTGCATGTCGACGAGGCCGGGGAGCAGCGTGCCCATCGGGTCGGGCAGTGTGGTGCCCGGGTGTTCGTCGTTCCATGCCGAGGCGGGCAACACCGCGACGATCCGATCACCGTCGACCTCGACGACACCGTCGTCGATGACGGACTCCGGCGTGACGACGCGACCCCGTAACGGCATGGTCATCGGATCGGCTCCGCGTTCATCGGGTGGTCTCGACGTGGTTCGGGTCGCATGCAGTCGTCATACTTCATTGTCTGTCGAGCCGGCTCTGGCCAGGAGGGCAACCCCGACGATCCCCGCACGTGCGCCGAACTGGCCCGTCACGACCTCGGGTACGCCGACGACGCGGGTGCACTTCGCGAGTGCTTCGTGGACTGCGGAGGTGAGCACTTCTCCAGCGCCGGAGAGCCCGCCGCCGAGCACGATCCGACTCGGGCTGATCGCATGCGTGAGGTGGACGAGACCGTCGGCGAGTGCGTCGATCGCCTCGGTCCACACGTCATCGGCGATCGGGTCTGCGGTGCGGCGGGCGATCACGTCCTCGGCAGGAACTCGTGCGGAGCCGGTGCGCTCTGCGTATGCCTGCTCGATCGCCGACGCCGATGCGATGGTCTCCAGGCAGCCGCGGGCGCCGCAGCCACACGGGCGGCTACCGCTGCGACTCGGCGTGTGTCCGAGCTCGCCGCCTTGGCTCAGACCTCCGCGTACGAGCCGGCCGCCGACAACCGAGGTCGCGGCGATGCCGGTGCCGATCGAGACGAAGCAGATGTCGTCGACTCCTCGCCCGGCGCCACGAAGCCACTCGGCCCAGCCCGCAAGCGTGACGTCGTGGTCGATCACGACCGGCAGCTTCCATCGCGTACGAAGGGGTTCGGCGATCTGAAGGTCGCGCCAACCGACGTTGCCCGACAACACGCCGACCCCGTTCGTACGGTCGACGATCCCCGGTAGTCCGACCGCGGCGCGGTCGACGCGATCGCGGTCAGCTGCGGGCAGTGAGGCGATCAGGCCCGCTCCGGCATCGGTGATCGCATCGAGGGCCGCGACGCCGTGTGGAGTCGGCACGCGGGAGGACGCCACGACGGAGCCGGCAGCGTCGACGACCTCGGACTTGATCGTCGTACCGCCGACGTCGACGGCGAGCACGAGTGCGCGCTCAGAGCTGTCGGAGGTCACGGTTCGAGGATGATAGAGCGACTCAGGTTGCGTGGGTTGTCCGGGTCGAGGCCGGCATCGGCCGCGCGTACGACACAGAGTCGCTGCAGGCGTACGAGCTCGACCATCGGGTCGAGGTCGCCGTGCTCGAGGTGGGCTCCGGTCGCAGCGACGTCGCGCGCGAAGTTGGCGACGAGCGGACCGAGTGCCCAGACGACTCGGCCGGGCGCACTGATGCTGATCGGGCCGTGCCGGTACTCGGTCGCGTGGTACGCCTCCGTCCAGCCCTGGCAGGACTCGCGGAGCTTCAGCGCACACTCTTCGGCGAGTGCCGCACCGAGGCCCATACCGACGAAGGTGAACTGCTCGGCAGTACGAAGGGCGCTCGGCGCGGGGTCGGCCGCGAGCGCCTGCTCCGCCTGCGCGATGACCGGGGCGAGGTCCTCGCCGAGGTGCCATCGCAGGATCGCGAGCGTCGTGGTCGCGAACCTGGTCTGTACGACGGACTGCTCGTCGACGTCGTTGATCAGGATCGGGTCGGCAAGCTCGAGCACGGGCGTACCGGGACTGGAGCAGAAGACGGTCGTGCGGGCGGCGCCGTCGTATCCGCGCAGCGCATCGAGCACCTCGGTCGTCGTACCCGAGCGGGTGATGGCGATGATCCGGTCGTACTCGCGGCCGAGCCGCGCCTCACTCGCGGGCCAAGCGTCGGTCAACCCCTGTCCCGCGGACTCGCGCAGGGCGGCGAACGCGCGCGCCATGTACAGCGACGTACCGCAGCCGATCACGGCGACGCGTTCACCGGGCTTCGGGAGCAGATCGGCGTACGTACGCGCGACCTCGGCGGCGCGGCGCCAGTCGTCGGGCTGGGTGGAGATCTCGGCTTCGAGGAAGGTCTCAGGCACGGCCCAACTGTGAGTCACTCTGATTGAGTCTGTCAATACAGGTCGGATATCGCGCATACTTGCGCACTGGTGGTCCACGTCGTTTTGCATCTATCGCACATAGCTCCCATAGGTTCGTGCCGGTGCGCGATAGATACAAACTGGGCGCGGTAGGTTTTGGGCGGTACACGCCGGCGAGCGGTACGCGGTTGCGGAATTGGTCTACGCAGCGGCCGGCGACGATTGCGTAACGGCCTCTTGACGGGTCCGAATGACGCGAGCAGAATCCTCCCCAGCCTGCGAGATTGTGCTCGTATGCCCATGGATTCAATCGGACTCGCGCAGATGTGCGCGGGTGGCGGAAGGACAGGCACGTGACCCGAGGACTCAAGCGTTCCGGTCGGTTGCTCGCAGGCGGGCTGGCGCTCGCGCTGGTGGCGGCCGGCTGTGGATTCGGCGGTGACGACGAGGGCGGCGGCGGAGACTCGGGCGACGGCACCACCATCTCGTTCTTGGTACCGCAGTACAGCGACAACACGAAGCCGTTGTGGGAAGAGATCATCAAGGGCTTCGAGGCCGACAACCCCGACATCAGCGTCGACCTCGAGATGCAGTCGTGGGACAACATCAACGATGTGGTGCGTACGAAGCTGCAGTCGCCCGATACGACCCCCGACATCCTGAACATCGACGCGTACGCGAGCTTTGCCAACGACGACCTGCTCTACAAGGCCGAGGACGTCCTGTCGTCGGAAACCGTAGACGACATCGAGCCGGCGTTCGCCGAGAACGCCTCGCTCGACGGCACGATGTACGGGATGCCGTTGTTCGCATCGACTCGCGCGCTCTTCTACAACAAGGATCTCTTCAAGCAGGCGGGCATCAAGACGCCGCCGAAGACCTGGGACGAGCTGCTGACCGATGCGGAGAAGCTGTCCAAGCTGGACGGTGTTGTCGGTGGCTACGGCATGCCGCTCGGCAATGAGGAGGCCCAGGCGGAGACGTCGATCTGGACCTTCGGCGCCGGCGGATCCTGGGGCGACACCGACGAGTTGACCATCGACACCGATGAGAACCTCGCCGGCGTCGAGCAGATGCAGAAGATGATCGATGCGGGTGCGACCCAGGACGACCCGGGCGCAACCGACCGTACGCCGATGCTCAACGTCTTCATGCAGGGCAAGATCGCCATGGCCGAGGGGCTTCCGCCGATCGTCGGTCAGATCGAGGCCGACTACCCCGACCTGAACTACGGCATCGCCCCGATCCCCACCGAGAGCGGCGATTCGGTCACGCTCGGCGTCGCCGATCACCTGATGGCGTTCGACAAGGGCGACAGCGCCAAGCAGGACGCAATTCGCTCGTTCCTCGACTACTTCTACTCGGCAAAGGTCTATGCGAACTTCGTGAAGACCGAGGGCTTCATCCCGATCACGAAGTCGGCCGGCAAGGAGCTGTCCGACGACCCGGCGATCAAGCCGTTCCTCGCGACGCTGTCGGATGCGAAGTTCTACCCGAGCAACAACCCCGCGTGGCCCGCCGCGCAGGGCGCGATGCAGCAGCAGATCGGCACGATCGGCCAAGGTGCTGACCCGGCCGACGTACTCGGCAAGATCGCCGAGGCTGCCGAGAGCGGTTCGTGACCGACCGCCCGACGCACCTGCTCGCTAGGAGGTAGGCGGCGATGGCTCGCCAAACCGGCGGCATCCGCGGCAGTGTCTCGGCACTGCCGTGGATCGGCCCGGCGATAGTCCTGATCGCCGCGATCGTCCTGTTCCCCGCGGGGTTCATGATCTGGACCTCGACCCGCGACCTGTCTCCGTACGGGATCGACCGCGGGTCCGCAGGCCTCGAGAACTACTCGAACCTGTTCGCGATCGACGGCCTCGTACGAATCCTCGTCAACACCGGCGTCTGGGTGGTCGCGGTCGTCGCGATCACCGTCCTGCTGTCGATGGCACTGGCGCAGTTCCTGAACAAGGACTTCCCGGGCCGCCGCGCCATCCGGCTCGCGGTGCTCGTGCCGTGGGCGGCGTCGGTCGTCATGACGTCGACCGTCGTGTACTACATGCTCGATCCCAATGTGGGCATAGCGAATCGCTTCTTCACCGACATCGGACTTCTCGATGATGGTTACGGGTTCACCAAGAACCCGATGCCGGCATTCATCGTGTCGATCATCGTGGCGGTGTTCGTGTCGATTCCGTTCACGACGTACACCTTGCTCGCGGGGCTCCAGGGCATCCCGGACGAAGTGCTCGATGCCGCAGACGTCGACGGCGCGAACTCGTGGCAGCGCTACCGTGATGTGATTCTGCCGCAGCTGCGACCGGCGCTCGCGGTCGCCGTGATCATCAACATCATCAACGTGTTCAACTCGCTGCCGATCCTGTGGGTACTGACCGGCAGCATTGCGGGCAACAAGGCCGATACGACGACCACGCTGACGTTCAAGCTGATCCGCACCAGCCAGCAGGTCGACACCGCGGCCGCGATGAGCGTGTTCAACTTCGCGCTGATCATCGTGATCATCGCCGTGTATCTCAAGGTCGCCCGGCCGATGAGGGAGGACTGATGTCCACGGCGGCAACGACCGCGGCGCCTGAGTCCGACGCGCGTACGTCCAACACCACGGCCGAGACCCCGACGCGCGGTAAGCGTAGGCGCTGGGGTCTCACCGCGATCGGTGTTGTGCTCGCGGTCGTCTTCCTGGTGCCCTACATCGTGATGGTCGTCGGCTCGTTCAAGAGCCGGCCCGAGGTGCTGCGCGTACCAGCGACGTACCTGCCAGAGGAGTGGCATCCGGAGAACTACGTCGACATGTGGTCGACGCCGGAGACGCCGCTGCCGTTCAACCTGGTCAGCACGATCGTCATCACACTGTGCGCGACGCTGCTCGTGCTGGCGGTCGCCGTCCCCGCCGCGTACCACACGGCGCGAAGGCGCTTCCCCGGTCGGATGGCGTTCCTGCTACTCGTACTCGCCACCCAGATGCTGCAGCCGACGGTGCTGGCAGCAGGGCTGCTGCGGGAGTTCCTCGAGTTCGGCATCCAGGACACCTGGCTGGCGATGATCCTCGTGAACGGCGCGTTCAACCTGTCGTTCGCCGTGTGGATCCTGCACAGCTTCTTCTCCTCGGTGCCAGAGGAGATCGAGGAGGCCGCGGCGCTGGACGGACTGAACCGGCTGCAGATCCTGCGCCGGATCACCCTGCCGTTGGTCTGGCCGGGCATCGTCACCGCGACCATCTTCACGGTCGTCGCGTGCTGGAACGAGTTCGCCGCGAGCCTGGTGATCCTGACGACCGACGAGAACCAACCGCTGTCGGTCGCGCTGACGAAGTTCGTCGGGCAGTACGAGACCGCATGGCAGTACGTGTTCGGCATCTCGATCGTGAGCATCGTTCCGGTGGTGATCCTGTTTGCCCTGATCGAGCGCCGACTGATCGCGGGGCTCACCGCCGGCAGCGTGAAATGAGCGGGCGATGACGATATGACCGAGGCCGAAGGCGGTGGGCGGGCAGAGCGCTGGCGTCGGCTGCTCGACCTCGTCGCCGAACGCACCCGGCTCGGCGTCGACGAAGCCGCGCGCGAGCTGGGTGTCTCGGCGGCCACGATCCGACGTGACTTCGCAGCGCTCGCCGATCAGCAGCTCGCCACCCGTACGCACGGCGGCATCGTCGCGACGTCGGTTGCGTACGAACTGCCGGCGCGGTACCGCGCGACGTCGACTCCTGCGCACAAGCAGCGCGTTGCCGATGCCGCGGCGGAGCTCGTCTCGATCGGCAGCGTGGTAGGCATCAACGGCGGCACGACCACCACTGCGGCGGCCCGGGCACTGTCGATTCGCGAGTCGCTGGTGACCCAGAGCGAGGACGACCAGGTCACGCTCGTCACGAACGCGCTGAACATCGCCACCGAGCTGGTGTTGCGGCCGCACCTTCGTACGATCTGCATCGGCGGGATGGCACGTGCCGAGTCGTACGAGCTGTACGGGCCGTACGCCTCTCGCGTACTCGACAAGCTGCGGTTGGATCTCTTGCTGCTCGGCGTCGACGCGCTCACCGTCGACGGCGGTGCACAATGCCGACACCTCGGAGAGGCCGGTATCAGCGCCGAGATGGTGTCGCGCGCCGGTGAGGTCGTCGTGGTCGCGACGCACGAGAAGCTCACGCGTACCGCGCTGGCCGAGATCTGCCCGATCGGTGAGATCGACCGGCTCATCACCGACGACGCCGCCGACGCCGCGACGGTCGCGGCGGTCCGAGCCGCCGGTGTCACCGTCGACTTGGTGTAGCGACTTCCCGCCGAGTACGCCGAGGCCGGTCGGCCCGAACCGGGGGAGTGCGTACGCCCGGACCCGGCTGATACACAATGGAGACGTGACCAGTAGTCCAGCCCCCGTTGAGGTCGAGCAGCCGGAGAGCGATGAGCTCACCGAGCTCGACCCGCCGTGGATGACGATCGTCTGGAACGACCCGGTCAACTTGATGTCGTACGTCGCGTTCGTGTTCCGCACGTACTTCGGCTACAGCCAGGACAAGGCGAACACCCTGATGCTCCAAGTACACAACAACGGTAAGGCCGTCGTGTCGTCCGGTTCACGCGAGGAGATGGAGCGTCATGTCCGTGCGATGCACGACTACGGACTCTGGGCAACGTTGCAGAAGGATCAGAAGTGAAGCCGTTCCGGCGGCGTAGGCGCGGCGGCGTCTACGCGGTGTTCGACGTGCACGAGGCCGAGATGCTCGCGAACCTCGAGGCACAGTTGATCGAGCTCGTCAGTGATCGCAGCGGCCCCAGCGAGGCGTCCCCCGATCCGTTGTTCGCGCAGCTCGATGTCGACGGCCCGCGTACGGCGCCCGAGGATCCCGTGCTCGCCCGGCTGTTCCCCGATGCGTATGGCGACGACGAAGAGAGCGCTGCCGAGTTCCGCCGGTTCACCGAACGAGACCTTGCCTCCAACAAGATCGACAACGCGACGGCGGTCTTACAGACCCTGTCTGCGGGAGGGCTGCTCCTCGACGGCTCCGAGCAGAGCGTCAAAGAGGTCGAGGTAGAGCTCGACGACGATGCCGTCCAAGCATGGTTGCGATCGCTGACCGACATCAGGCTCTCGGTCGCGGTGCGCCTCGGGCTCGACGACGACGGAACAGAAGCGCTGGACCGCTCGGACGAAGGTGTGGCGCTGATGGCCGACATCTACGAATGGCTCGGGTTCGTCCAGGAGTCGCTCGTGCAGGCGCTCGGCTGATGGCCGGCAGGGCAGCCCCTTCGTACTGGAGCCGGCTCGCCGGTACGTACGACGAGGAGGCCGATCACGGTCTTCGACCGGCAGACGTACGAGCGGCGTGGCATTCGCATATGGCGCGCTGGCTGCCGGGTACGCGCAGTGATGTCGCCGACCTCGGTTGCGGCACCGGCTCGCTGTCGGTGTTGGCCGCCGAGCTCGGTCACCGGGTCACCGGGGTCGACTTCGCCGACGCGATGATCGAGCGTGCGCAGGAGAAGGCGTACGACGCCGGAGTGAAGGTGCGGTTCGTCGTCGGCGATGCGGCGACCCCGCCGCTGCTTCCCGGCACGGTCGATGTGGTGCTCGTGCGCCATGTGCTGTGGGCGCTGCCGGATCCTGCGGCGGCTGTGGCGCGGTGGCACGAAGCGCTTCGCCCGGGCGGCCGGTTCGTGCTCGTCGAAGGCGCATGGTCGAGCGGAGCCGGTCTCGAATCAGATGCCGTGGCAGACCTCTTGGCGCCGTACGCCGGCGACATCGTCACCGAACGCCTCGACGATCCTGCCCTGTGGGGCGAAGAGATCGACGACGAACGCTACGTCATCCGCGCCGTACGTACCTGACTCTCACCTAGGGGACGCGTACGCCGCGCGTCGTACGCGAGTGGGGCGGCCGTGCGCCTGTCGGCGCAGTACGGGTCCCGCCCTCGAGGCGATGTTTGAGCGCCGGGAAACGCAGAGGATCGAGTACATCAGATCCACTCTGCACAGGGAGCGACCATGAACGACCTCATCGCAACCGGAACCACCGTTCTGGCCGACGACGACCACTGGGACGGCCCAGGGCCGTGGTGGCCGATCTTTCCGATCCTCTGGCTGCTCGTCATCGCCGGCATCGTCTTCGCGATCACGAGGTACGGCCGCGGTCGTCGGGCGGGCGGCACGTACACGGGGGAGTCGATGCTGGCCGAGCGGTACGCGGCCGGCGACATCGGTGAGCAGGAGTACCGCGACCGTCTCGCGGTCCTCCGCGAGAACCGCAAGTAACGCGCGCGCTCCCGGGCCCCAACCCCGCTGGGCCGCACGTTTCAGCCCCGAATCCGCAAGAAATCGGGCCGAAACGTGCGGCTCAGCGGGCGGGGTGGGGCGTACGGCTGGCTGTCTCAGGATGCGGACCCGATCGTCTCGCTCAATCAGCTCTGCCTACGCTCGTACCGTGCTCACCATCGACCAGGCGACGTACGACGCGATCGTCGCGCACGCCCGCCGCGACCACCCCGACGAGGCCTGTGGAGTCGTCGCCGGAGCGGCCGGTTCCGATCTGCCGACCCGCCACGTGCCGATGCTGAACGCCGCGATGTCGCCGACGTTCTACGAGTTCGACTCGACCGATCTGCTCAAGCTCTACCTTGAGATGGACGATCGCGACGAGGAGCCCGTCGTCATCTACCACTCGCACACCGCAACCGAGGCGTACCCGTCGCGCACCGACATCGACCTCGCGCAGGAGCCCGGGGCGCATTACGTGCTGGTTTCGACCGCCGAGTGCGGCAACGACGAGGGGCCGGCGCCGTTCCGTTCGTACCGCATCGTCGACGGTGAGGTCACCGAAGAGGACGTGACCGTCGTCTCCGCGTACGACGAGGCGGTCGAGGAATCAGCACCCGACTCGAGCCGTTGAACCTGACGACTGCAAACAGCGAGGAGATCCCATGGCCATCGAGGTCCGCGTACCGACGATTCTGCGCACCTACACCGACGGGCAGAAGGTCGTGTCCGGCAACGGTTCGACCCTGACCGAGCTCATCGATGACGTCGAGAGCAACCACAGCGGCATCAAGGAGCGCCTCATCGAGGGCGAGAAGCTGCGCCGGTTCGTCAATGTCTACGTCAACGACGAAGACGTACGTTTCAGCGGCGGCCTCGACAGCGAGCTCTCCGACGGCGATGTCGTGGTGATCCTGCCCGCCGTCGCCGGAGGCTGACCCACAGGAATCCGGTACTCACGATGCGGTTCGACTCCCTACTCGACTCGGTCGGCAACACCCCGCTCGTCGGGTTGCCGCAGCTGTCGCCGTCGCCCGATGTGCGCCTCTGGGCGAAGTTGGAGGACCGCAACCCGACCGGCTCCACCAAGGACCGCGCGGCGCTGTCGATGCTGGTACGCGCGGAGAAGGACGGTCTGCTCCGTCCCGGCTGCACGATCCTGGAGCCGACGTCGGGCAACACCGGCATCTCCTTGGCCATGGCGGCCAAGCTGCGCGGCTACCGCATGGTCTGTGTGATGCCGGAGAACACCTCGGCCGAACGCCGCCAGCTGCTGCGCATGTGGGGTGCGGAGATCATCTCCTCGCCCGCGGCGGGCGGATCCAACGAGGCAGTACGCGTGGCCAAACAGGTCGCCGCGGAGCATCCCGACTGGGTGATGCTCTACCAGTACGGCAACCCCGCCAACGCCGATGCCCATTACGAGGGCACCGCGCCGGAGGTGCTTGCCGACCTTCCGGACGTGACGCATTTCGTCGCCGGGCTCGGCACGACGGGCACCCTGATGGGCGCCGGTCGCTTCTTCCGCGAGCACAAGCCCGACGTACGCATCGTGGCGGCCGAGCCGCGCTACGGCGAGCTGGTGTACGGGCTGCGCAACCTCGACGAGGGGTTCGTACCCGAGTTGTACGACGCAACGTTGATCGATGCTCGTTTCTCGGTCGGCCCGCGAGATGCCGTACGCCGGGTGCGCGAACTGCTCGACGCGGAGGGCATCTTCGCCGGCATCTCGACCGGAGCGATCCTGCACGCCGCCCTCGCTCAAGCTGCCAAATCGCTCAAAGCGGGTGAGCGTGCAGATATTGCGTTCGTCGTCGCCGACGGCGGCTGGAAGTACCTGTCGACCGGCGCGTACGAAGGCACCATCGACGAGGCCGAGGAGCGGCTCGAGGGCCAGCTCTGGGCGTGAGACGACCGATCAGGTCGTCGATCGCTGCTAACCTGGGCTCAGGTGGTGATGCGCGATGAGTATGGGCGTCGGCGGAGGCGGACGAGCGGATCCGACTCGCACCAAAGAGGGTGCCAAGGCAGTCATGGCCGAACGGAATCTGGTACGCGACCGCTACCAAGCGAAGCGTCAGCGTGACCGCGAGTTCTTCGCCGCGGTCAGGCGGCGCATTCGGGGTCTGTTCTCTCGATCCTGATACTCGGACCGGCTGCTGAAGATCCACGGTGCGCCGACGCCGCATCCTCGGTCGGCCAGTGCCTGTCTCATTGGCTGCCGTGCGTCCTCTTCAACGCCGTGCAGACTGCCGCCTCGAACACCGTCCGCAGGCGCGCGAACTGCTTTGGCGGCACGACCCTCGGCGCCACCTGCTGATTGGTCGATACGACGACCGAACGACGCCCGTCCTTCGTGGCGGCCATGAACTGCGTGTAACCCGCCGTGTTGCCCGTGTGCCCGTACACCGTGCCGCAGCGGGTGCGGTAGCGGAACACCGCTAGTCCGGCAGAGTTGCGGCCGGGGCCGGGCGGTTCGGAGCCGCCGGTACGAAAGGCGAACTGACGGTGCTGCATCGCCCTCCCGAACAGCTTGCGGCCCACGTACGCACGGATGAAGCGGTTCTGGTCGGCCGGTGTCGACACGATGCCGCCCGAGGCCCAGGCGTACCCGGCGGCGAACGCGTTCGTCACGTCCTCCGGCGTGCCGTCGTCGGCCCGCTGGTAGCCGCGGATCGATGGCGACGGCATACGTACGCCCCGTGGCAGGCTCGTGCCGCGAAGCCCGAGCGGTCGTAGCACCTGACGGGCTAGCATCCGTTCGTACGAGCGCCCGGTCGCGTCCTCAACCATCAGCGCGGCCGCGATGTTGTCGCTGTTGGAGTACTGGTACCGCGTGCCTGGCCGGAATTCGGGGCGCTCATCGGCGACGAAGCGAAGCAGCCGGCGCGGGCTCGGCGCTCGCCGCAGATGGTTCGACAGGTACGTGCGGAATCCCTCATCGCCGCTGTAGTCCGGGAGCCCGCTGGTGTGGTGGAGCAGTTGACCCAGGGTGATGCGATGCCACGA
Organism: Nocardioidaceae bacterium SCSIO 66511; assembly: GCA_023100825.1. NCBI lineage: Bacteria > Bacillati > Actinomycetota > Actinomycetes > Propionibacteriales > Nocardioidaceae > Nocardioidaceae bacterium SCSIO 66511. The sequence goes on from CP095846.1 coordinate 1,392,791, forward strand.
CCGCGGGGTCCACGGGAGGCGATCACCGACCGTGTCGTTCAGCCGCACTCGGCCGCGCTCGGCGAGTGACAGCACGACGGCGCCGCTGTATGCCTTGGCGGTGCTCGCGACGCGCATGTGCAGGTTCGGCCGCATGGGTGCCGATGACTCCAGGTCGGCGACTCCGGTGGAGTACGTGCGTCGCTGATGGCCCTTCTGCACAACGACGATCACGCCAGGCGGACCGTTCGGTTGGTCGACCAGGGCGGCCATGGCCGCACGGAGTTCCCGGGTCGCGGTCGACGGCGCGTCGTGCGGCGGCCCCGCGTACACGCCGGGCCCGACGACTGTGAGTGTTGCCGTCATCGCGACGGCGAGCAGTGGACGGATCATGTGACACCATCGATCCTTCGGCGGACGGTGCGATCACGGATTCGTCGCGTCGAGCCGCCCCGGAGATCCGGTTCCGTCAACGTACCCGCCGACGCGGGGCGGGCGCAGCAGAATGCCGAAGTGGATCGAGACGCGACCGGTAGAGGTCAGCGATGTATGCAGAAACCTCTCAGGTCGTGTCGATCCTGCCGGCGATGCGGTACGGCGCGGCCTGTAGTCGGTTTCCGAGGATTCGACGCAGCCGGGTGATCTCCCCGCGAACTGTCGACACCTTCGCCGGGTCGCCGTAGACGTACTCGGCGAGGTCTGCGGCCGACAGTCCGACCGGGTGTGCGAGCAGGGCGCGTACGTACGCCGTGTGCCGAACACTCAAGGTGTGCTGCCTGTCGCCGATCGCGACGGTGGCTCGCTCGCGGTCGCGGATGCGCACACTCAGGGCGGGCTGCTGCGACGGGAGACCGACAACGACGTAAGGCCCTTCGGGGCCGAGCGGCTCGACCTCGACCAGTTGACCGTCCGGGGCGTACTGCTCGCCGGATACGACGGGTATGCCGAGCGAGCCGAGCCAGCCGGCCGGCGCAGCGCGGAGGACGCGGCCGTCGGCACCGACGAGTGCGACCCGCCGCCCGGCATGCCAAGCGATGCGATCGGAGAAGCGGTCGAGCATCTGTAGATCGCGGTCCAGCTGCATGCGTTGCAGCTGCGCCTCCGCGAGACGTGCGGCTTGCGTGACGACCGTCAGCGTGAGTGCGTTCGCCGATCCAGCGGGCGCAGTGACGTCGAGGACTCCGAGCACTCGCCCGTTGACGTGGTCACGGATCGGGGCGGCGGAGCAGGTGAAGTCGCCTACTGCGCGCAGGAAGTGCTCGCGCCCCCGAACCTGATATGGGCGGCCGAGCGTGAGCACCGTACCGACACCGTTCGTACCGACGGTGTCCTCGTGCCAACACGCTCCTGGGACAAGGTTCGCCCGCTCGGCTGCGGCGCGCGCCGTTCCGCGGCCGGCGTTCCACAACAGGCGTCCGGTGTTGTCGCTGAGGAATACGAGGTGCCCGTCCATCCGAGTGACTGCTGCGAGCTCACCGAGCATCATCGGCCATGCGCCCTGAAGCCCGCTTCTCGCCCGAGTCGCGCGTAGGGCGCCGCCGTCGACATTGGCCGGCCAACGCGGGTTGTCGGGATCGACACCCGCGCGCAATGCCCGTCGCCACGAACCGCGCACCTCGGTGGGGATCATGCGTCCTCCTCGGTCAGACCGCATTTGCAGCATCCTGCAGCCCTTCCGCGACGGCTGCGGTGCGCAATGCGCCGAGGATACGTTCACCGTCGTCGGACGAACAACACACGATGGGATTCACGATGGCGTACCTGACCCTTCCCGATGGCCTGCCCCTGTACTACGAGGACGACGGGCAGGGACCCGCCGTCGTGCTCATCCATGGCTGGACCATGAACGGCACCTTCTTCGCCGGGAACGTACCGGCTCTGTCGGCTGCGCACCGGGTGATCAACGTCGACCTGCGCGGCCACGGCCAATCAGGCAAGACGGACGCCGGGCACACGATCGCGCAGTACGCGGCCGATGTGCACTACCTGATCCGCGCCTTGGACCTCGGCAAGGTCAGCCTGGTCGGCTGGTCGATGGGCACGGCCGTGATCTTGTCGTTCGTGGAGCAGTTCGGTACGAGCATGGTGCGTTCGACCGCTCTCGTCGACCAGTCGCCGCGGTTCCTCAGCGCTCCCGACTGGGATTTCTCGCTGTTCGGCTCGTACACACCGGCCGACATCACGGAGCTGGTTCAAGGGATGCACCACGCCCGACCGCTCGTCGCGAAGCCGTTCATCGCCGACTGCTTCGCCGACACGCCGCCCGACGAGGTCGTAGACGCGGTGTACGCCGAGACGACCAAGATGAGCACCGGCGCCGCTGTGGCTGTCTGGTTCGATATGGCGTACGCCGACTACCGTGCGGTGCTCCCAGCAGTCGACGTACCGACGCTGCTGGCGTACGGCGCCCGGAGCAAGATCTTCCCCGGTGATCTGGACGCCTGGATTGCGGAGCGGTTGCCCGACGCACAGGTCGTGTCGTTCGAGCAGAGCGGTCATGCGCCGTTCAGCGAGGAGCCGGAGTTGTTCAACGAGAAGCTGCTGGGGTTTCTCGGCTGAGCTCGACGTCCTAAGCGTCGCATCAGCACGAGGTCACCGTGGGTGCCGTAGCCGAGTATGCGGTTGCCCCACGGTGTGCCGTCGAAGGTCAGCATCCGCTCTGTGCCTTCCTCGTCGGCCGGGATCAGCTGCGGATGCGGGATGTTCGTGCCGTACGTTGCGTCGAGCGAACCGATCCGCTTCAGGTCGAGGTCGTAGACGGGGTAGTCGCGGGCATGTCCGTCGCTCGCGAGCACCCGCCATTCACCGTCGAGCTGTGCGATGACCGGACCCTCGCACTGCTCGTGGTCCGTGTCGGCGCCGATCGCGGTCAGGTCGTCGTACGCTCCGCCGGCGGACGAGGCGGCGAGCGCGGGGTGGAAGCGGAACGGCTCCTGGGACGGGCTCTCGACGTACGCGATGTGCCAGCGATCTGCGATGCGGGTCAGCGCAGGGTCCCAGGCGCTCTGCTCGGTCGGCAGCGCGAGCCGGTCGGTTTCGAGCACATGGACACCGCTCAGGATGTCGAGACCGGTGACCGCGTGGCGTACGTGGACTCCGCGCTGCGGAGTGAAGTCGCCCCAGCTGCTCGCCACGACGATGCAGCGGTCGCCGTCGATGACGATCTGGCCCGCGTGGTCGCCGAGCAGTAACCCGTCGCGGCGGGTGTAGAGGTGCGCGACCTGGGTGAGCTCGTCCGGTGCGTCGAGGTCGAGTGCGAAGACTCCCCAGTGTGCTTGTTGGAAGAAGCCCATGCCGGCGCAGGTCATCGTGACGTACGTGCGGCCGTCGCGTACGTACGGAGCGCCGTCGGCGTACTGCACGAGGTGCGGGTCGCGGACTCCGGTCATGCCGAACGGGCCGGCGCGTACGTCGCGCACGGTGACCGAGCCGGGCCCGGACGTGCCCCAGGTGTAGTTGAGCCTGCCGAGCACCTCGGGGTCGCGAAGGTCGACCAGCCGCGACACCTCGACGCGGGATGTGGCAATCGGCCGCCACCCGCGTCCGGAGTCTACGACGGCGGTGACCTGGTTCTCGCAGACGACGAACGCAAGCCTGTGCAGGGTCGCGCCTCCGATGCGCCGCGACCTCAGCCGGTGACGTACGCCGTCGACGATGACGACGATCCGCGCCCGTCGACGCCGGGGGTCGTACTCGACCAGGACGCCGTCGCCGTCGGGTGCGGTGAGCCCGAGCGAGACGGGCGCGTCGGCCGCCTCGACCCCTAGCTCGATCGCGGCGTACGGCGCCGGCGGGCTCGTTCGGCAACGGTGCAGGTGGTCGAGGCTGCCGCCTCGATCGACGCGCTGCTCGAAGCCGGGTGAGACGATCGCGAAGGGGCGCGAGCGGGCGTACTCGCCGAGTCGCGGCCCGCCGATTCGGGGCGTTGCCATCACGTCTGTGTCCACCACCTAGCCAGCCTATCGACCGCGGGATAATCTTCGAACCGTGCGAGGGCAATGCTGATGCGGGTCTCCGGAGTCGACCCGGTAGTCGTGTTTTCGGGGAGTGCGCATGAGGCGCTCGCGTTGCGGATCTGCGCGCAGTTGGGAGTCGAGCTGTCGCCGGCGCCCGTGACCAGGTTCAGCAACGACTGCCTGCAGGTGCAGCTGCAAGCGAACTGCCGGCAGCGCGACGTCTACGTAGTGCAGCCGCTCGTACCCCCGACGCAGGAGCACCTGATGGAGCTACTGCTGATGCTCGATGCTGCTCGGGGCGCGTCCGCGGCGCAGGTCACTGCGGTGATCCCGCACTTCGCGTACGCGAGGTCGGATAAGAAGGACGCATCGCGTATCTCGATCGGAGGCCGGCTCGTGGCCGATCTGCTGGTCGCTGCCGGGGCGGACCGCGTGCTGACGATGACACTGCACGCCCCGCAGGTGCACGGGTTCTTCTCCGTTCCGGTCGACCATCTGACCGCCATCGGCGCGCTGGCCGATCACTTCCGCGCACACGAACTGAGCAACACGGTCGTGGTGTCGCCGGACTTCGGCAACGCGAAGACCGCGACCCAGTTCGCCCGGCTCCTCGGCCTCGACGTCGCGGCCGGCAACAAGCGCCGCCTGGCCGACGACCGTGTGGTCGTCGACTCGATCGTCGGCGAGGTGAGCGGTAAACAAGCGATCATTCTCGATGACGAGATCGCGACCGGCGGATCGATCGTGCAGCTGCTGGAAAGCCTTGCCCAGCAGGGATGTACTCGCGCTGCGGTCGCGACCACGCATGGGCTGTTCACCGGGCCGGCGGTCGAACGTCTCCGAGGTCATCCGGCGATCCACGAGATCGTCACGACTGACACCGTGCCCCCGCCGCCGGTCGACTGGCCCGAGCTCTCCGTACGCTCGGTTGCGCCCTTGTTTGCCGAGGCGATCGCGCGGATCCACGCGGGTGAGTCGGTGAGCAGCTTGTTCGACGGCGTCGATCCCACGCACGCCCCGCCACAACCCAAGCTTCCGTTCGGTGACCGCTGACCTGATGGCGGCGGCGGTCGCCGCCCTGGCCGATACCTGGGGACCAGTGCGTCTGTTGCCGATCGCGGAGCTCGGTGGCAGCAACCGCTCGGATGTATGGCGGGTTCGGGTACGCGCCCACCATCCGCCGCCCAACGCCCCGCGTACGCTCGTCGTCAAGCGCTACAACGGCGACAACCCGGCGCCTTGGGCCCGTGAGGTCAGCGGTCTGGAGGCGGCCGACGATCCGGCGATCGCGCCGCGGATACACGGTGCGCTGCCCAACCCGCGACTCGTCGTACTCGAGGATCTCGGCAACGCCTCCAACGTCGCCGACGCGTTAGCCGGTCGCAGTCCCAGCAACGCCGCGCGCGCCGTGTACGCGTGGACCGACACGATGGCACGGCTGCACGTGCGTACGCGCGACCGTGGCGCGGAGTTCGCCGAACGTCTCGCCAGCCGCGCACCGGACGCCCCGGCGCACGCCGTACCCGCGATGCTCGACACCGCCGCGACCACGCTCGAGGGCCAGCTCGGTGCGCTCGGGCTCACGGCGCCGTCAGGCTCGCTGGACTTGCTCCGCGGGTTGGGGGAGACGCTCGGGACCGATCGGCGGGCCGCACTGAGCCCGGCCGATGCCTGCCCCGACAACAATGTGCGCCGTCGGCAGGGTTTGGCACTGATCGACTTCGAGGCCGCGGAGTACCGCCACATCGCGTGGGACGTCGCCTATCTGCTGGTGCCGTGGCCGTCGTGCTGGAGCTCATGGCGACTGCCGGACCGCGTGGCCACGACCGCGTTCGAGCGGTATCGCAGGCACGTGGCGCACACGCTTCCGTACGTCGCCACCGACGAGTTCATGCACGACGTACGGCTGGCCGTGCTCGGCTGGACGATCGCGACGACGCCGTGGTTCCTGCCGCGGGCGCTCAAGGGCGGCACCCAGCTGTCGGTACATCCGGCGCCGAGCAGGCGGGCGATGATCCTGCATCGCCTGTCGATGTCGACGCGCCTCGGCGGCCCCGGCCCCTTGATCAAGCTCGCGTACGTACTCGAGCAGGAGCTTCGCCGGCGTTGGGGCGACGAGCCGCTCGCCCTCGCCCCCGCGTTCTGGCATCGACCCGCCCGGCCCCGCTGAGCCGCACGTTTCGGCCCCGAAATAGCAAAAATCGGGGCTGAAACGTGCGGCTCAGCGGGCCGGTTCTGCCGGGAGCGGAAGCTCTTGTCGTACGACCCGCCGTGTCGCGACGATGGCGACATGAACGACACCGTCGCCGTACTCTCCGACATCCACGGCGTACTGCCCGTTCTCGACGCGGTGCTCGCGGAGCCGGCCGTCGCCTCTGCAGGGCGGCTCGTCGTGACAGGGGACCACGCCGCCGGACCGCAACCCGTCGAGGTGCTCGACCGCCTTACTTCGCTGGGCGACCGCGTCACCCTCGTACGCGGCAACGCCGACCGTGAGCTGGTCGCACTCGCCGGTGGCGCCACGACCGAGATCCCCGACCCGATCGCGCCGTGGGCGGCCGGACAGCTCGAGCAACGTCATGTCGCGCTGCTCGACTCGCTGCCGCATCCGGTCACGCTGCCGGTCGCCGGCTTCGGCGACGTCGCCTTCTGCCATGGAACACCCCGCGACGACGAAGAGGTCGTGCTCGTCGACACCCGGATGGAACGTTGGGCCGAGGCATTCGCCGACCTCTGCGATGACGTACGCACCGTCGTGTGCGGCCACACTCATATGCCGTTCGTACGCCTCGTCGACCGCAGACTCGTCATCAACCCCGGCAGCGTCGGCATGCCGTACGGCAGCGTCGGCGGTCACTGGGCGCTGCTCGACGATGGCTCGGTCACGTTGGGGCGCACGTCGATCGACGTCGACGCCGTCTGCGAACGGATCGCGGCTGAGTCGACCTATCCGGGCGTACAGGCCTGGGTCGACGAGTACATCCGCAGCGTTAACAGCGATGCCGACGCGCTAGCGGTCTTCGCTCCGCGTGACGGCCGGGATACGTGATGCGGTGGTGGCCGTCTTTTTGTATCTATCACGCATAGCTTCAAACCTATTGGACCTCTGAGCGATAGATACAAAATCGGGACGGCGGCGAATCGGGCGGCGAATACGGCGGGGCCGCGGCCCCAGTCACGGCTAGCGGTAACCGGCGACGTTCGCGGGGAGACCGGGGTCCTGCACCTCTTGGACGTACGCCCAGCAGTCCGGGCGCGAGCCGTCGACGTCGGTCACGTCGTACGTACGCCCGAGCTCACCGCTCGAAAGGCTGCGACCGTTGTAGCGCGCTCGGCCGGGATCGGCTGCGAGCGCCGCAATTCCGCGGGCCACGTACGCCGGCGACTCCGAGATCGCGAAATGTGGCTCGTTCTCGATCGCGTCCTGCCAGGTGTCTTCGGTGACGCCGTAGACCTGCAGCATCATCTCCGAGCGAAGCCAGCCGGGGGTGACGGCGACGGCGACGCCGTCGTGCTCCTTCAGCTCCTCGCTCTGCGCGAGGGTCAACCGCTGCACGGCCGCCTTGACCAGGTCGTAGTACATGCCGACGCCGAAATCCCCGGCAATGCCTCGATAACGGGTGTTGTACTCGAACGTGCCGTCAGTCATCTCGATCACGAGCCCGCCCGGACGCTCGATCAGCAGCGAGAGCGCGTAGTGGCTGGTGATCGCATGCGTGTCGATGCCCATCCGGAGCATTCGCAGGCCGCCGGGCAGATCGTGCTCCCAGATCTTCTTGCCGAACTGCGCGTACCGGTCGCCGCCGAAGATGTCGTTGACGAGGATGTCCAGTCGCCCGTGCTCGGTACGGATGCGCGAGACCAGCTCTTCGACCTCACCGGGCTCGAGATGGTCGACGCGCAACGCGATCCCGGAACCGGCGGCAGCGATGCGCTCACCGGTCTCCTCGATCGTCTCCGGGCGGTCGATCTCGGAGGGTCCGTCGACGCGGCTACTGCGCCCCGTCGCATAGACGTACGCGCCCGCGCGGGCGAGCTCGACCGCGATCGCGCGCCCGGCGCCGCGCGTCGCGCCGGCGACCAGCGCGACCTTGCCGGACAGCGGTCGTTCATCACTCATGTTCGCTCCTTCTTCTGTGCGTCTTCGGTGGTGTCGGGGGTCCAGGCGTTCAGGAGGGCGTCGAGGTCGTCGGCCAGGCGCATGACGAGTGAGCCCTGCGGATGCACCGACCACGCCAGACAGCCGCCCTCCATGGCGCCCATGACGATCCGCGCGAGCTGTGCCGGCTCGGGCGCGCCGGTCAGCTCGCCGGCCGCGACGGCGTCGGCCGCGTGTGCGGCCAGGTGCCGGCGTACGTGCCCCCAGCCGACGTCGAGCAACGGGCGCATATCGTCGCGCTGGAGGTCGATCGCAAGCGTCGCGAGCTGCTTGGAGGCGGTGTCTGCGTTGTCGAGGTCGTGGTAGCTGTGCAGTGCAACCGCGCGAAATCGGGCGAGCGGCGTGTCGTGCGCGGCCGCCGCCTGGGTCAGGTGTTCGTCGATCGTTGTCACCCAGCGCTGCGACAGCCGTAGGAACAGCGCATCCCTTGACCCGAACCTCTTGACGTACGTGGCTGCGGACACGCCCGCTTCCGTTGCGGCCTTCGCGAGGGTGAACGCGCTCGGCCCCTCGGTCAACAGGATCTTGTCCGCGGCGGCGAGCAGATGCTCGTCGTCGTACTCGGTCGGCCTGGCCATTCCATTAGTAAATCACTGTTTACTAATGGCGCCAAATGCGTTCCGAGAGCAGACTCACGTGTGTCGTGAGCCGCTTTTGGTTTCCCAATGCACCTCGCGATCCCTACTCTCGTACGGTGGCTGACGCACCCATCGGCATCTTCGACTCCGGATTCGGCGGACTCACCGTCGCCCGGGCCGTGCTCGATCAGCTTCCGCACGAGCCCGTTCTCTATCTCGGCGACACTGCGCGCCAGCCGTACGGCACGAAGCGCATCGGCGAGGTCCGTTCGTACGCGCTGGAGTGCCTCGACCATCTCGTCGAGCAGGGCGTCAAGGCGTTGGTCATCGCGTGCAACTCCGCGAGTGCGGCGATGCTGCGCGACGCGCGCGAGCGCTATCCGGTACCCGTCGTCGAGGTGATCTTCCCCGCCACCCGCCGCGCGGTCGCGGCTACCCGCAACGGCCACATCGGCGTCATCTGCACCGAGGCGACGAAGTCGTCGATGGCGTACGAGGACGCGTTCGCTGCGGCGCCGCAGGTGGCGCTGCGCACCCAGGCGTGTCCGGAGTTCGTACCTCTCGTCGAACAGGGCGTGACGACGGGCCCGGAGCTCACCGCTGTCGCACACACCTACCTCGACCCGCTGGTCGACGCCGGAATCGACACGCTCGTGCTCGGATGCACGCATTACCCGCTTCTGACCGGTGTCCTGTCGTACGTTCTCGGTGACGGAGTCACACTCGTGTCGAGCGCTGAGGAGACGGCGAAGGACGTGTACGCCCTGCTTGCGAGCCGTGGACTAGAACGCGATCCGGCTCTGCCTCCGCCTCGTCACCACTTCCTGACCACCGGCGAGCCGGCGGAGTTCCGTGACGTCGGGCGGCGCTTCCTCGGCCCGGAGCTCGACTCTGTCGACCAGTTCGCGTGGGCGGTGCACCGATGACGATGACGATGACGGTCGTCGGCTGCGCGGGGTCGTTCCCGAGTGCCGACTCTCCGGCGAGCTGCTATCTGCTGCAAGCGCCGTACGAAGGGCGTACGTACTCGCTGCTGATGGACCTCGGCAACGGCGCGATCGGAGCGTTGCAGCGCTACGTCGACCCGCTCGACGTCGACGGAGTCGTGATCTCGCATCTGCACGCCGACCACTGTCTCGACATGTGCGGGTACTACGTGATGCGCAAGTATCATCCGGACGGCGCACAGCCTCGCATCCCGGTGTACGCGCCGGCAGACGCGCCGAACCATCTGGCCCGCGCGTACGACCTGCCGATGCCGGTGGGTATGAGCGAACAGTTCGTATTCTCCGCGTGGCAGCAGGGCGCCACCGTCGAGCTCGGGCCGTTTCGGATCACGCCGAGCCGCATGCCCCATCCCGTCGAGGCGTACGCGCTGCGGGTCGAGGCGGGTGGACGGGTGCTGGTCTACTCGGGAGACACCGGACCCAACGACGTGTTGGTCGACATTGCGCATCATGCCGACGCGCTGCTGTGCGAGGCATCGTTCGTCGAGTCGCGCGACAACCCGCCGGACATCCACCTCACCGGCAAGGAGGCGGGAGAGCACGCCGCCCGCGCCGGGGTCCGGCGGCTGCTCGTCACACACATCCCCGCGTGGACCGACCGCGACACCGTCGCCGCCGAGGCGAAGGCCGCGTACGAAGGTCCGATCGACCTCGTCCGGGCCGGAGACCGCTACACCCTCTGACCGACGCGGCGCACGGCCGATATGGTCGCCCGTATGAGTCGACCAGACGGACGTGCATCCGACCAACTCCGACCTGTCACCATCACCCGCAACTGGCTCGACCACGCTGCCGGGTCGGTGCTCGTGGAGTTCGGGCGTACGCGCGTGCTCTGCGCCGCGAGCGCCTCGGTCGGCGTACCTCGCTGGCGGCGTGACAGCGGCCTCGGCTGGGTCACTGCGGAGTATGCGATGCTGCCGAGCTCGACGCATACGCGCTCCGACCGGGAGTCGGTCAAGGGCCGCATAGGCGGGCGTACGCACGAGATCTCCCGGCTGATCGGGCGCTCCCTGCGGGCAGCCATCGACTACAAGGCACTCGGCGAGAACACGATCGTGCTCGACTGCGACGTGCTGCAGGCCGACGGAGGTACGCGTACTGCTGCGATCACCGGCGCGTACGTCGCGCTGGCAGATGCCGTGACGCATCTGCGCGAGAAGGGCGTGCTGTCCGGTGAACCCTTGCCGCGCTCGGTCGCCGCGGTGTCGGTCGGCATCGTCGACGGCCAACCCTGCCTCGACCTCCCGTACGAGGAGGACGTACGCGCCGATACCGATATGAATGTCGTGATGACCGGCGACGGTGCGTTCGTCGAGGTCCAGGGCACTGCCGAGGAGGCTCCGTTCGACCGCGCCGAGCTCGATGCGCTGCTTTCTCTTGCGGAGAAGGGTTGTGCAGATCTGACGGCGATCCAGCGGGATGCGCTCGCGTGAGCCGCAAGGTTCTGCTGGCGAGCCACAACCCCGGCAAGCTGGTCGAGCTTCGCCGCATCCTCGAGCCGCACGTACCCGATGTCGAGGTGCTTGGACTCGACGATGTCGGCGTCAGTGACGAGCCGGCAGAGACCGAACCCACCTTCGAGGGCAACGCTCTGATCAAGGCCCGCGCCGCACGCGACGCGACGCGACTTCCCGCGCTGGCCGACGACTCCGGCATCTGTGTGGATGCGCTCAACGGCATGCCGGGCGTACTCTCGGCGCGCTGGTCCGGGCCGGCGAAGGACTCCGCGGCAAACAACGCCTTGCTGCTCGCCCAGCTCGATGAGGTGTCCGACGAGCGGCGCGGTGCTCAGTTCCGTTGTGTCGTTGCGTTTTGCCTTCCCGACGGCCGTGAGTTCGTTCAGGAGGGTGTGATGCCCGGACGCGTTCTTCGCGGCGAGCAGGGGAGCGGCGGGTTCGGTTATGATCCGCTGTTCGCGGCCGACGGGTACGACGTGTCGACCGCCGAACTGTCAGCGGCCGACAAGGACGCCATCAGCCATCGAGGCAAGGCTTTGCGCGCGATCGCCCCGCTCGTCGCAGAGCATCTCTAGCGAGACACGCTCTACTCGAAGCCGTGCTGGCGCCACGCCTCGTACACCGCGACCGACGCGGCGTTAGTGATGTTCATCGACCGGCGTCCCTCGAGCATCGGGATACGTACGCGATCCGTCACCTGTGCGTCGGACATGACCTCGTCGGGAAGCCCCGTCGGCTCGGGCCCGAACATCAGCACGTCGCCGCGCTCGTACGCTACGTCCGCGTACGAACGGGTGGCACCGGTGGTGAACGCGTACACGTGCGGTGGTGCCAGGTTCTCGAACGCCGAAGCGAGGTCGGCGTGCACGGTGACTACGGCGAGGTCGTGGTAGTCGAGCCCCGCTCGTCGTAGCTTGGGCTCCGACAGGTCGAAGCCGAGCGGCTCGACCAGGTGCAGCTCGCATCCGGTGCCCGCCGCGAGTCGGATCGCGTTACCGGTGTTGCCCGGGATGCGCGGCTCGTAGAACAGGATGCGGAACATGGCGGATAACGCTAGTCGATGGCCTGTGTCGGCGCGTTGACGCATACTCGCAGGCATGGAACCCGTGCTCGAGTTCGTCGACGCGCCGGTGACCGGCCCGATGACCGGCATCGCCGACTCGATGGTGGGCTACCGCGCGACCGCCCAGACGCCTTCGCTGCATCGTGGGGTTCCATCGCCGTCGTTGACCTTCATCGTCAACCTCGACACCCCGATCGTCGCAGGCACTCACGCAGGCGCTGATCGAGACGGCACCGCGCAGGCGTACGACAACATTCTCGGGGGTCTGCATCTGCATGCGGCGTACCTCTTCCAGCCTGACCGCCAGGCCGGTGTCCAGCTCGCGATCAACCCGATGCGCGCACGTGCGATCCTCGGCGTACCGGCCGCCGAGCTGAGCGATATCGCAAACGACGCTGCGTCGGTGGTCGGCGATGGGTTGCTGCAATTGCGTGAACGCATCGGCAACGAGCCCGACTGGTCGGCTCGGTTCGATGCGCTCAGCGCGTACCTCGTCGACCGGGTGAGCGCGGCTCCGTCCTTCGCCGCGCCGCGTACGGAGGTTTTGGCCGCATGGCGGTGGATGATCGAGCACTGCGGTCGCGGGCGGATGGACGACCTGTCGCAGTACGTATATCTCAGTGGACGTCAGCTCACAAAGCTGTTTCACGCCGAGCTCGGAATGACCCCGAAAGCCGCCAACCGGCTCATTCGCTTTCATTTCGCCCGCTACGCGATCCAGGAAAGTGCAGCGGCGGGCAGAGTGCAGCTGGCCGACGTCGCTCACCGTACGGGCTACTACGACCACGCACATCTGACCCGTGAGTTCCGGTCGTTCATGGGCTGCAGCCCGAGCGACTGGTTGGCCGAAGAGTTCGAAAACGTCCAAGCCGGCGGGCATCATCAGGCGGCAGAATTGCGATCATGAGTGATCAGACACCAGCAGCAACGGTTTGGCCCGCCCTACAGGCGCGAGATGCGCATGCGCTGATCGACTTCCTCGTCGAGGTGGTCGGCTTCGAGAAGACCGCCGTGTACGAGGACGGCGACACGGTCGCGCACGCACAGCTCGACTGGCCCGAGGGCGGCGGCATCATGATGGGCTCGTACAAGCCCGAGGGCGAGTGGTCGCGCGAGCCGGGCACGTTCGGCGCGTACGTCGTGACCGACCGCGTCGATGAGCTGTACGAGAAGGTCAAGAGCGCCGGAGCTCGCATCACCCGCGAGATCGCCGATCAGGACTACGGCAACCGGGAGTTCTCGATCGCCGACCCCGAGGGCAACCTCTGGTCGTTCGGTCCCTACCGCGGTGAGCCCCGCCAAGGGTGACGATCAGATCTGGGCGGTGTTCCCGGACGGGAAAATTCTTCGCAACGGGTTGTCGATTTGGGTCGATGTCGTTCGTGTAGGTGGTGAGGAGTCGGCAACACGGCCGAGCCCATCACACGAGAGGCACTCTGATGACCAACCTGAACGTCGACGAATCCGACGTGATGACAGCGCCGTACGATCGAGCGGACTCGACGATGGAGCCCGAAATGAAGCAGTACCTGCTCAGCATCTACCAGCCCGACGGCCCGCCTCCGCCGCCGGAGACGCTGGAGCCGATGATGGCCGAGCTGACCGCGCTGAAGGAGGAGCTCGAGGCCGACGGCACTTGGGTCTTCGACCTCGGACTGCACCCACCAGACACCGCGACAGTCGTCCGCGACCGCGAGGGCGATGCGCTCGTCACCGACGGGCCGTACGTCGAGGGCAAGGAGCACGTGGGCGGGTTCACCGTCGTACGCGCCGCCGATCTGGATGCCGCGATGGAGTGTGCTCGCCGCATGTCGGCGGCGACGACCCTGCCGATCGAGGTACGTCCGATAGCGGGCGGCTGACCGGTTGTCTGTCGATGGCATCGACCGGATCTTCCGCGAGGAGTACGGACGCGCCGTCTCCGTCCTGACGGGCTACTTCGGCGATCTCGACATCGCCGAGGAGGCAGTGCAGGATGCGTTCGCCATCGCGGCACGGAAGTGGCCCGAGGCGGGGGTTCCGCCGAGCCCTGCGGGCTGGATCATCACGACGGCGCGCAATCGCGGGATCGACCGGCTGCGTCGCGAGGCCGCCCGCGACGAGAAGTACGCGCAGGTCGCGCTGCTGCATGCCGAGCCGGAGGAGCCGCCGGAGGAGGGCGCCGTGCATGACGAGCGCTTGCGGCTGATCTTCACCTGCTGTCATCCGGCGCTGCGCCTGGAGGCGCGCGTTGCGCTGACGCTGCGGCTGCTCGGCGGGCTCGCGACACCCGAGATCGCGCGTGCGTTTCTGGTGCCCGAGGCGACCATCGCGCAGCGGATCGTACGTGCGAAGCGGAAGATCCGGGCTGCGGGCATCCCGTACCGGGTCCCGCGCGACGCAGATCTGCCGGATCGTCTGCGCGCCGTGCTCGCGGTCGTGTACCTCGTCTTCAACGAAGGGCACACCGCGAGCAGCGGCGAGGAGCTGATTCGTACCGAGCTGTGTGCGGAGGGGATTCGTCTCGGGCGCCAGCTGGTCGAGCTGATGCCTGATGAGCCGGAGGCAGTCGGCCTGCTCGCCCTGATGTTGCTGCTCGACTCCCGGCGAGACGCGCGTACGAGCGCCGACGGGTCGTTCGTCGCGCTGGCCGACCAGGACAGGTCTCGCTGGGTCGATGCCCAGATCGCCGAGGGGCAGGCACTCGTACGCGACTGCATCCGGGCGAACCGCCCGGGCCCGTACCAGATCCAGGCGGCGATCAATGCGGTGCACGCGGACGCTGCGTCGGTCGCCGACACCGACTGGTGGCAGATCCGACAGCTGTACGACCAGCTCGCGGTGTTCGACCCGAGCCCCGTCGTTGCGCTCAATCGGGCGGTAGCGGTCGCCGAGGAGTCGGGACCGCAGCCGGCACTCGAGCTGGTCGATGAACTCGACCTCGGCGGCTACCACGTCTTCCATGCTGTTCGGGCGGATCTGCTGGGGCGGCTGGGACGCAGCGATGATGCACGTCTCGCATACGACGCAGCGGTCGAACGCACCGACAACGCGTCCGAGCGCGCGTACCTCATCCGCCGACGCGACCTCCTCACGTGACCGTCAGGCGGCGTGCCGGCGGCACTCGCCCGGAAACAGTCGGGCCGCCTCCCGGGCGAGGGCGGCACGAGCCCAGGACTGCTGTGTGCGGCTCTGCCGGACCAGCAGACTGCCGGCGAGCCCGTCGGCCAGGGCGAGCAGCGCGTACGCCTCGGCCGCGGACTCGGTCGACGGGTCGACCTCGCCGCACAGCTTGCCGTTCTCGAGTGCCTGTTCGGTACGGGTCTGATGTTCGGCGAGTGCCGCGCGGTATCCCGGCTGCAACGCGGAGTTCTCCAGCGCTGCTCCGGCGAAAGCGCGGACGAGCCGCACCTCGTTCCGGCGCTTCTTGGTGATGGGCAGGAACTGCTCGAGGGCGGCGAGAAGCATCTGCTCGATCCGCTCGTGTCGGCGCTCGGCACGTACGACCGCCCCATCCACCCGAGCCAGCACGTCGTCGTTGACCGTGCGGTACGTATCGAGCAGTAGCTCCTCCTTCGACGAGTAGTAGTGCTGCACGAGGCCGACCGAGATGTCGGCCGTCTGCGCGACGCCGGCGATGGTGACGTGGCTCAGGCCGACCTCGAGCGTCAGCTGCTTCACCGCGCTGACGATCTGCGTACGGCGCGCTGCGTGATCGGCGGTTCTCACCATGTCGTGAGCCTACCGGGTTGTCCGATTCATAACCATATGACCATACTGTTCATCGAAAACGATATGGCCGTACGGTTTTGGGGGGTTTGGAATGAGGCAGGTACCCGTGCTGGCGATACTGGTCGCCGCGCTCGTTGCTCTGTCGGTGATGCCTGCACAAGCAGCCGAGGAGGGGAGATTCGACGACGTCGACGACTATCTGGACGCATACGCCGACCAGAACGACATCCCGGGTGTCGCGGCGGCGGTCATCGGTCCCAAGGGAATCGAGCACGAGTACGCGCGTGGCGTCGACGGAGACGGCGACGAGGTCGATGAGGACACGCCGTTCCTGATCGGCTCGGTCGCGAAGACGATGACCGCAACGATCGTGATGCAGCTGGAACGCAAGGGAAAGCTCGCCCTGAGCGACCACGTGAGCGATCACATCGACTTCCTTTCGGAAGGCGATCCGACGATCGAGCAGCTGCTGACGCACACGGCCGGGTTCACCGGAGCCGACGGCATCGCGGCCGCTGACCGGTACGACAACGAGCCCGGGGCGATCCGGCGTGCCGTTGAATCGCTCGAGCACTCGGGCACGGTCGGCGAGTACGCGTACACCTCTGCCGACTTCCTGGTGCTCGGCGCCATCGTCGAGTCCGTCACCGGCCACCCGTACGCGCAGGTGCTCGAGTCGGAACTGCTGGAACCGCTGGGGATGAACGCGTCCTCGGCAATCGCCGAAGCCTCGACCGAGCTTCCTCCCGGCCACCGGCTCTGGTGGGGACAAGCAGTCGGCTACGACCCGCCGTTCGACGAGTCCGGCACCCCGTACGCAAGCGTCGTCACTACGCTTACCGACTTCGAGACGTACGCGACCGCGCAGCTTCGCGGTGACGGAATCCCATCTGGAATTCGTGCTGAGATACAGCGGCCGCGGGTCGAGTCGAGCAACGACCATTACGGGCTCGGCTGGTCCGTGACGGAGGAGGATGGCGAGCGGATCGTGCATCACACCGGTGCGACGCCGGGGTTCTTCGTGCACGTGCTGCTGGTGCCCGGGCGGCAGTCGGCCGTCGTGATCCTGACGAACGTCTACAGCGAGGCGGCGGCACCGTCGCTCGCCTCCGGCGCCGAGGATGTCTGGCGGATCGTCAACGGCGAGAGCAGAACGCCGTCCGGTGGCGATCCGATGCTCAGCGCGATGCCGTGGCTGCTGAGCGGTATCGCACTGTGCGGGCTCGGGCTCGCAGTGGTCTCCTTCTGGCGACCCGTGCGACGTCGTCGACGGGTCATCGCGGCAGTGCTGGCGCTGGTCTTCGTCGCGGTGCTGTGGCTGCTACCGGGACTCATCGGCTACGACCTTCGCGCCCTACGGATCTGGGCGCCCGATTCCGCCTGGAGCCTGATCGTGGCACTGGGGTTGTGGGCGATCGCGGCGGTCTGCTGGCTGCTGCCGAGGTCTGCGCGCAGGACCCACTCGTCTGTAGGTGCCGAAGGAGGGACTCGAACCCTCACACCCGAAGGCACAGGAACCTAAATCCTGCGTGTCTGCCAATTCCACCACTTCGGCGCATTCTGCAGTCTAGATGAGCGAGTTCGTACGCCTTCGTACCACCGGCCGGCGTTCGCGTCGTACGAAAGCGTCCGAACTCTGCGCTACGCCAGCCCCAGGTCTCGCTTCAGCTTCGCGACGTGGCCGGTTGCGCGTACGTTGTACTGCGCGAGCTCGATCTCGCCGGCCTCGCCGACGACGAACGTCGAGCGGATGACCCCTTCGACGACCTTGCCGTACAGCTTCTTCTCACCGAAGGCGCCGTACGCCGTGAGCACCGTCTTGTCCGGGTCGGACAGCAGCCTGATCGTCAGCCCGTCGCGCTCGCGGAACTTCGCCAGCTTGTCCGGTGCGTCGGGGGAGATGCCGAGCACCGTGTAGCCATGTGCCTGCAGCGAGTCAAGCGAGTCGGTGAAGTCGCATGCCTGCTTCGTGCACCCCGGGGTCATGGCTGCCGGGTAGAAGTACACGATCACCTTGCCGCCGCGCAGCGACGCCAGCGAAACCTGCTCGCCGGTGTCGTCGGGCAGGGTGAAGTCGGGCGCCTGGTCGCCAGGTGCGAGACGTCGGTTCGGTGAGTCCGGCATGACATTTCCCCTCGGGACGTACGGGTGAGACGACGCCCATCCTCGCGTACGGGTAACGTGTGGCGGGCAGTACGTACGCATATGATGCCCGATCGACCGAGGAGACCCATCGTGGCAAGCAAGGCGGACGCGGCGTCCCCCGACCAGCTCGTCGCCGATATCGAGGAGACCCGCGAGCGACTCGCGCACACCGTCGACGCGCTGATCGACCGGACGAGCCCGAAGAACATCGCGCGCCGCAATCTCGAGAGCATCAAGTCTCAGTTCATCGACGAGAGCGGTTCGCCGCGGTTCGACACGATTCTCCCCGTAGTCGGCGGCATCGTCGGGTTCGCAGGGCTCATCATCGTGATCCGCAAGGCAGTCGGCTGACTACCACAGGCGACACCATGAGTGACAAGCTTCCGATCAGGATGCTCCACGACCGACTCCTGGTGTCGGTCGACGGCGACTCCGGCGAGAGACGGTCGTCAGCCGGCATCGTGATCCCCGCAACCGCTTCGATGGGCCGGAGGCTGTCGTGGGCACGAGTCGAGGCGACCGGCCCGAACGTACGCTCCGTCCAGCCCGGCGACCGCGTCCTGTTCGACCCGGAGGATCGCGCCGAGGTGGAGGTACGCGGCGACGACTACATCCTGCTTCGCGAACGCGACCTGCATGCGGTTGCGGCCGAACGTATCGAGGACGGCCAGACCGGCCTCTATCTCTAGCGAGTAGCGCCGACGATGCCGCAACGTGACGGTCCGTTGTCCGCCTGGATGGCGAGGCTGACCGACCGGGCCGACGACCGTCAGCTCGTACGCCCCCTTGCGATGGGCGAGCGGTGGGACCTCCTGCGCCGTCGGGTGCCGATGATCGTGCGGCTCGCGCTGGGTACTTCTCTTGCCTGGCTCATCGCTACGGAGGTCGTCGGGCACGTACAACCGTTCTTCGCACCGGTGGCCGCCGCATTGACGATTGCGGCGGGCATCGGTCAGCGTCGCAGCGTCGTCGTCGAGCTGGTCCTCGGGGTGTCGGTCGGCATCCTCGCGGGCGAGGTCCTGATCACGATGATCGGCCGCGGTTCGTGGCAGATCGCCGTCGTTGTGGCGCTCGCCGTCGCCGCGGCGTCACTGCTCGGGCTGAAGGGCATGGCTTTGATGCAGTCGGCCACGTCGGCGATTCTGATCGCCGCGGTCCTGCCCGTCTCAGGCACGGGTGATCCCGCGGTGGCGCGGTTCCTCGATGCCCTGGTCGGCGGCGCGGTCGGCCTCGTGATGACCGCGATCGTACCCACGAACCCGCTGCGCGACCTCGACCGCGAGATCCAGTCGATTCTCCGCGGACTGGCGTCGATCCTCGATCAGGTCGCCGAGGCGATGCGATTGGGTGATGCCGGCGTCGCGTGGACGGCGCTGCAGGAGACGCGCGCACTGCAGCCGACGGTCGAGGGCCTCGGCAGTACGAGCTCCTCGGCATTGGAGGTTGCGCGCATCGCTCCGCTGCGTTGGAGCCAACGAGAGCACGTACGTCTGTACACCAGCACCGTGCACGACATCGACAACGCCGTACGAGATGCGCGCGTACTCGCGCGGCGGGTGACGTCGATGCTGCGCCACGGCGAGGACGCACCCGAGGGCATGGACGAAGCGGTCAACTCGCTGGCGTCGGCTGTGCGCATCTTCGGCGGCGATCTGCAGGACTACGAGCGCTTCGACGAGGCGAAGGACGAGCTCGTTGCGGCCGCGCTGGCGGCGACGGAGGCTCTGTCCGGATCGGGCACGCTCAACGCATCCGCCGTCGTTGCCCAGATCCGTTCGCTTGCGGCCGACCTCTTGTTCGCATCAGGCTGGTCCGCCGCCGACGTCGACAAGTGGCTGCAGCTCGACGACTGAGCTCAAATGCTCTGACCGTGTACGACCAGGGCCCAGCACAGTAGGGCGAATGCCAGCGTGGAGGTCCAGGCGCGAACATTGTTCCACCTGCGCCAGCGCGCCTCGTCGAAGTCGCGGCGCACCGAAGCGAGACTCGTGATCTGGTCGGGGTCTCCGGCGGCCTTGAGTGCGTCGTTCAGAGGCAGGTTCACCACGAAGGTGACGACGAAGGCAACGAGGTAGAGCGCGAGTGCTCCGACCGTCCACGGCAGAGCGTCTTGCCCGATCTGCGTACCCGCGGCTGCACCGGAGAAGATCAGCGAGCCCATGAAGCCGAAGCCCAGGAACATCGGGTTCAGGATCGCGCGGTCCATCGCCTGGAAGGCTCCGACGAAGGTACGGTCGTCGGTCGATGCGAGCCCCGGCATGACGGTATGGGCGTACAGCCCGAACACGCCCGCGGTCAGCCCGGTCGACAAGGTGGCGAGGATCAATGCGGCGGTACGAATGGCGTCCATGGTTCTCCTTGGTGGGTTCGGCCACTGGATCCATTCGACAGCGAGCGGGAAATCTGTGCCATCGCCGAGCGGCTCGCGCGCATGTGCGTCCGTCTCGCGTATGTCTCACCGACGCCGTATGGCGCCTCGGATATGATGGCGACGGCACAGATCGTGTGCCCGGATTCAGGAGGTGATCGCTCATGCGCAGCGAGCCCCCTAGTCGAAGACTCAGCTCCCATCGCCCGAGCCGCGTCGAGTCCTGACTTTCGTACTGACTCCGCGGCAGCCTTGCCGTACCTGCGAGGAGTCAGCCATGTCCGACCGCCGTTTCGCGAGCCTGTTTCCGTTCCCGCGCCGCTCGTCGAGCACCAGCACGTCCGTGCTCGACCGAGAAGCCGCCCGACCAGAGCAATCCCAGCCGAGCTCGGTGGAGGAGAGCGTCATCGACGCCGCCCTCTACCGCGACGGCGACCGGGTCGCGTCGCCGTCGACGCTTGCCGAGACGTTCGCGGAGCTCACTGACGACGACCCGAGCACCTTCGCCTGGATCGGCCTCTACCGGCCGGACGAGCGACAGCTCGCGGCCGTTGCCGACCAGTTCGACCTGCACGACCTGGCGCGTGAGGATGCGATCGTCGCGCATCAGCGGCCGAAGCTGGAGCGTTACGACAAGACGTTGTTCGTCGTACTTCGGGCGGCGCGGTACGTCGACGCGACCGAGGAGGTCGAGTTCGGTGAGCTGCACTGCTTCATCGGCCCGAACTTCGTGGTGACCGTCCGGCACAGTGAGGCGCCCGATCTGGGAGCGGTGCGGCGGCGGATGGAGAGCAACCCGGATCTGCTCGTACGCGGCCCGGAGGCCGTTCTGTACGCCATCGTCGACAAGGTGGTCGACGGATACTCGCCCGTCGTCTCCGGGCTGGAGAACGACATCGACGAGATCGAGACCGAGGTCTTCGGCGGAGACCCGAAGGTGTCGCGGCGCATCTATGAGCTCTCGCGCGAGGTGATCGAGTTCCAGCGGGCGACCCATCCATTGCGCGACATCCTCGGCCGGCTGAACGCCGGGTTCACCCGCTACCAGGTCGACGACGAGCTGCAGCGGTACCTGCGCGACGTACGAGACCACGTCGAGGTCGTGATCGAGCGGGTCGACGAGTTCCGCCAGCTGCTACGCGACATTCTCACGGTCAACGCAACCCTGGTCGCCCAGCAGCAGAACGAAGAGATGAAGGCCCTGACCGAGGCCGGCCAGGAGCAGAACGAGGAGGTCAAGCGGATCTCTGCGTGGGCGGCCATTCTGTTCGCACCGACCCTGATCGGCACGGTGTACGGCATGAACTTCGACGTCATGCCCGAGACGCATTGGCGGTTCGGCTATCCGATGGCAATCGTCTTGATGGCGCTGACCTGTGGCGGGTTGTTCGCGGCGTTCCGGCGACGCGGGTGGCTGTAACGGCTGGTCACCGCCGCGGCTGCCCAGCGGAGTCGGCAACTCCGGGCCATGACATTCTGAGGTCACAGGAGTAGCGTCAAAATGTATGCGAACCACGATCAGAGTCGACGACGAGCTGCTGACCCAGGCGAAGGCTTTGGCCGCACATTCACGACGCAGTCTGAGCGCCGTCGTCGAGGATGCTCTCCGTGAGATGCTCGCCCATCATGAAACGCCCGCACACGTGCCAGTTGAGTTGCCGACGTTTCGAGGCAATGGCGTTCGTCGCGGAGTCGACCTCGCTGACACCGCCGGGCTCTATGACTTGATGGACGTCGATGAGGCTTCTTGACGTCAATCTCTTGGTCCGTACACATCGTGAGGATGCACCCGACCACGTCGACTATCGCGAGTGGCTTCGGAGGCGCTCGTGGCCGACGAGCCGATCGCCGTCCCGACTCAGGTGCTGATCAGCTCCGAGCGAGTTCGCGCGCTTCGATGGCGCCGTCCGCTGACCTGACCGTGGTTCCGCATGACCAGGCGGTGCGATGCTGCCCGCGGGGGTGGAGTTGGTGCGACGATGGCATTGGATGAAGGAGATCCGATGACCGCACTACTCAATCCCTATCTCAACTTCCGCACCGAGGCTCGGGCCGCGATGGACTTCTACCAGTCGGTGTTCGGAGGAGACCTCAACCGCAGTACGTACGGCGAGTTCCAGGCCAGCAATGATCCCGCCGAGCAGGACCACGTCATGCACTCTCAGCTGACGACTCCGAGCGGCTTCACGCTGATGGCGTCCGACTTGCCTGCGGAGATGCCGTACGAGGCGGGCAACAACTACTCGATCTCGCTGAGCGGCGACTATGCCGACGCGGCAGAGCTGCGCGGCTACTGGGACAAGCTGGTCGACGGCGGCACCGTCACGATGCCGCTCGAGACCGCACCGTGGGGCGACTCGTTCGGTGTGTGCACCGACCGGTTCGGCGTCAGCTGGTTGGTGAACATCGCCAGCGCGCAGGAGGCGTAGCTCATCGGCGACGAGTCGACTATCGCCCGGCGGGTCGTCGTGCACGGCCGCGTACAGGGCGTGTTCCTCCGCGACACCTGCCGTCGAGAGGCGGTGCGCCGCGGCGTGACGGGCTACGTACGAAACGAGCCGGATGGGACCGTGACGGCTGAGTTCGAAGGTACGCGCGGCGCCGTCGACGCAATGGTCGCCTGGTCGAGACACGGGCCAAAGCACGCCGTCGTCGAGCACGTTGACGTCGAGGAAATCGCGCCCGCTGGCCGTGCTGGCTTCGGCATCCGCTGATCTGGCGGTTGCCGGTCGTGCGTACTAGAACGCGTCACCACCAGCCGAAGGCCGCCCAGGCAACGAACGGTGCGACCACGATCGATACGAGCCCGTACGTCAGCAGTTGACGGAAGAGCCGCTGCCGAGCCGACGGCTCCGCCGCGCCGAGGATGAGCCCGCCGGTGATGCCGAGCGGGTTCAGGTCGACGAGTACGGAGGAGAGGGCGAGTGCGAGTACGCCACCGACCGGCGAAACACCCTCCGCAACGAGCGGTGGCAGGAGCGGCAACACGGTGACGAAGACCGCGATGGAGCTGGCGGCGAACGACGTCACGCCGGCCACGTAGCACAACAGCAGCAGGCTCAGCACGGGCGAGCCCTCGACGTAGAGCAGGTCGCTGATCCGTTCGAACGCTCCGATCTCCTCCATCAACCCCACGTACGTGAGGAGACCGCCGATGAGCAGGACCACGTTCCACGGGATCTTGGCGACAATGGCGCCGGACTCCAGCCGGAGCACGAGTTGCTGGATCACCGCGGAGGTCACACCGAGGTAGCCGACGTTCAGGTCGAACCCGACGGAGAGGATGACGACTGCCGCGAGGCATCCCCCGGTGAGGACCCGAGCACCTGCGCCGCCGGTCGTCGGGGCGGTTTCGACCAGCAAGCTCGTCTGACCACCGGTGCCTGCGTCCGACGGTGAGAGCGTCTCCGCCGACCCGGTCGAACCGCCCGGACGGCTCTGCTGCGCCGACACGTCGACCCGGCCCTTCGGCACGGCTCCATTGCGAGTCGCGATCAGCAGGACTCCGGCGCAGACGGCCAGCCCGGCGATCAGTCCTCCGGCCAGGAAGCTGATCGGGGCCGATCCCGGCAGCGCGATTCCCTGGTTCTCGCTCATCTCACGGGCACTGATGCCGTAGACGGCCAGTGGCGAGAGCAGGCCGCCGATGATGCCGGAGATTCCGAGCACAGCCGCGACGAACGGCGAGATCCGATAACGCGCAGCGAGGCCAAGCGCGATGGGGGAGACGATCGCGGTCGCGGCTGCGGGCAGCGTACCGACAGCCGTCAGCACGGCGCCGATGACGAACGGAACCAGGACGACAAGAACGAGTCGCCCGCGGACGAGTCGTAGGAGCAGGTCCAGGATCCAGTCGAGGGTGCCGTTGAGCTGGGCGGCACCGAACATCGCCGTGACACCGACGATGAGCACGAAGAAGTCGGCCGGGAAGAATGCCGTGACCTCGTCGGCCGAAACGCCGGCCCACGCGCCGACCAGAAAGGCCGCGGCCAAGGCAGCGAGTCCGAGATCGAACGCCGGTAGCAAGGTCGCCACGAACAGCGCGACCAGAACGATGATGGATGCGTCTGCAAGGGTCACAAGTGCGTTCCTTCCACTCAGAGCACGCCACGGTGGCGCAGTTCGTCGATCTCCGAGTCGTCGAGATCGATCAGCTCGCGCAGTACCTGGTCGGTGTTCTCGCCGAGCGCTGGGGCGTGCGTGCCGATCGTCGGCTCGAAGCCCGAGAACCGTCCGGCCGGGGCCTGTACGAGACGGCGGTTGCCGGAGCCGTCGTGGGGCGTCTCCACGACCGACCCGCGAGCGCGGATGTGCGGGTCGTCGCAGATGTCGGCGGCTGAGTTCACCGGGCCGGCGGCGACACCGGCCTCGAGTAGCCGCTCCATCAACGGATCGAGGTCGTGCGAGCCGACGAAGTCAGCCACGCGCTTCTCGATCTCGTCGCGATGCTCCAGCCGCGCGGTCATCGTGTCGTACACCGCGAGGTCCGCAGCATCCATGACCTCGACCAGTCGTCGCCACATCTGGTCGGTCGATGACGGCATGGCCAGCCAACGTTGGTCGCGCGTCAGGTAGAGGTTGTTCGGGCTGATGTGCGGATTCTGGTTTCCCTGCCGGGTCGCGTTCTCGCCTGTCACGCTGAAGTCGACGATGAAGTCCTCCATCATCCGAAGCAGCGGTTCGTACAGCGGGATGTCGGCCAGCTGGGGTTCGCCGGTGAGGTCGCGCTGTCGCAGCGCGAGCATCGCTGCGAAGGCGGCGTAGATCCCCGTGACGCCGTCGGCGACCGGGTAACCGGCGAATGTCGGGGCACGGTCCGGATCTCCGGTCCGATGCGTCAGCCCGGCGTACGCCTCGGCTACGCGCGCGAACCCCGGCCGGTCGGCATACGGCCCGGTGCGGCCGAATGCGCTCACGTGCACCATGACCAGATCCGAGCGGTACGCCCGGAGATCGTCGAAGTCGATCCGGAACCTCCGCAGCGTGCCTGGGCGGAAGTTCGTGACGACGATGTCGACGGCGGCGGCGAGGCGGCCGAGGAGGTCGGCAGCTTCGGGATGGTGCAGGTCGATCGTGACGCTCTGCTTGCTACGGCCCAACATCGACCAACTGGCGGACTCGCCGTCGTGGAGCGGTGGGTATCGCCGCGCCGGATCACCGTCGCGCGGGTGCTCGACCTTGATCACCTCGGCGCCGAACTCGGCAAGCAGCGACGAAGCGAGGGGACCGGCCAGGATCGTCGATACGTCCAGGACTCGCACACCGTTCAAGGGGCCAGGGGACACGCAGCTTCCTTTCACGTAACGGTCGAGCCGGTGGCTCGCTGGGGCGTCGTCGTTACGATGCCGGTGCATCGCGCCCTCGGGAAGACCGGTTTCGGTCTCAAGGGTGAAAGCCTTTTGCTTTATGGTGAGCCGATGCGAGTCGAGCGAGCGCGGTACTTCCTGGCCGCCGTCGAGGTCGGCTCATTGCGGGCAGCAGCCGCCCAGTGCGGGGTCAGCCAGCCGACGATCGGCCAGCAGATCTCCTTGCTCGAAGAGGAGTTGGACGTCGTCCTGCTCACCCGCAGCCGCCGCGGCGTACGGCCGACTCCGGCCGGCCAGGCATTGCTGGAACCCTTCGCCAGGTTGGTGGCCGCGGAAGACTCGGTTCGGGGTACGGCGATGGAGTCGGCCGGCGCGTACCACGGGCAGGTGCAGATCGGCGCCGTGTCAGTAACGGCTGAGACCATCGTCGCGCCGGTCGTCGGCGATCTGCTCGAACACCACCCCGGCCTGCGGTTCACCGTCCGGGAAGGTGCGTCGGTCGACATCGAGTCCGCCGTCCTCGCCGGCGACCTGGACTTCGGCGTGATCACGATGCCGCTGACGCCGGCTGCGGCTGGGCTGCTGCGCATGCCGATCCTCTCGGCCGGTGTCGGAGTGCACGTACGGCTCGACCATCCGCTCGCAAAACGCGACCACCTGCGGTGGGCCGACCTCGCAGCCTGGCCGGTCGTCACCATGCGGTCGGGAACGGTTCTGTGGGAGATGTTGCACGGCAACGTCGTCGACCCCGATGTCGTCGTGCAGGCCATGTCGGCGCGCACGGTCAAGGTGATGGTCGCGCGCGGCGCTGGGCTGGGCGTGCTTGCTCAGATCGAGACCTCCGTCGATATCGAAGACCTCGCGTGGATCCCGTTGGTGGACGCCCGTCCGGTCGAGCTGTGCCTGGTCCAACGCAAGGACGCGCAGCCGTCTCGTTCCGCGCTCATCGTGCGCCATCTGATCCAAGCCAAGGCAGCCGAGGTCGTAATCCGGGCCGACGCGAGCACCGACGCCGTACGTCGCTAGGCAGTCGACTTGGCCTTGCGCCCAGGCGTGGTGAGATGTGGTCGTCGGCACCTTTTTGCTTGCTGTGCAGTCAGGTTATTGGGCAGATATGCGAGGCTCGCCCAATGGAGGTAGATCGCCGCGACCGGCTGGTGGCGGCCGCGAGCGGTGTGGCGGGCCGACGCCTGGGGCTCATCGGGCGGCTCGGTGGTGGCGAGCACGCGCTGACTCTTCTCGCGCGGTGTGACGAAGGCACCGAGTACGTGGTGCGCCTGTTCCCCGAGGGCGACGGCGCGGTTGCCGAGGAGGTTCGCGTTCTCGCCCGGCTTCGCCCGCTCGGAGATCTCGCGCCACGCCTCGTCGCGTACGACGAGCACTCGCAGATCGGACCGATCATCGTCACCAGCAAAGTCGACGGAGGACACCCGCCGTCGGCACTCTCTACGACGGGCATGGCACAGGAGATGGCAGCCGCGCTCGCCCGAATCCATCGACTCGACGGCAGCGGACTGCGCTTCGCGCCGACCGAGCCGCCTCGCGGCGCCGGGCCGGCCGCGCAGGCGGCTCGAGCGCAATGGGAGCGGCTCGCGCGCGACGACCTGGTGTTGACTCACTTCGACTTCTGGTGCGGCAACGCGCTCTGGGACGGTGCTGCTCTGACCGGCGTCGTCGACTGGTCGGGTGCACGTCACGGGGCGCGCGGAATCGACGTTGCCTGGTGTCGGCAGGACCTCGTACTGCTCGGCTCGCCGGCTGCGGCCGACGTCTTCCTGAGTACGTACGAGCGGGCTGCCGGCGTGCGGATCCACGATGTACTGGAGTGGGACATCCAAGCAGGCGCGCAGGCCGAAGCCGTCGTAGAGACGTGGGCGCCCAACTACAGGGGGATCGGCAGGCCGGAGATCACTGCAGAGGTGCTGCGCACCCGGCTTGACGACTGGATCGCCCGATTGCTCGACCGCGGCTGTCTATAGTCCGCTCATGGACATGAACGGCTACCAGCTGGCCGCCCTCCGTACGGCCGCGCCGGCCGACAAGCAGAACGAGCTCTTCCACCTGCTGCTCGGCCTGGTGGGGGAAACGGGCGAGATCGCCGAGAAGGCCAAGAAGATCGTGCGCGACAAGGGCAGCGACTTTGCAGAGTGGGACCCGGACGATCTCTCGAAGGAACTCGGCGACGTGCTGTGGTACGTCGCCGTGATCGCTGACCATTTCGGTATCGCGCTCGCCGACGTCGCCGAGCTCAACATTGCAAAACTCGCCGACCGGCACCAACGGGCTGTGATTCACGGTAACGGGGACGAACGTTGATTTGCTCGTAGCGCCAGGCGTAGGCGGCGCACGGGGTCACGGCCGGTGCAGCGTGCCCTCTTCGCGGATGCCGCTGCCGTCGAACCAGTACGCCTTCAACCGGTTCTTCGGCCACTTGTGGATGCGAGTGCGTCCGTTACCGCAGTTGCCGCTGTCGATCCAGGCGCGCTCGCGGAAGACCCGCCAGTCGGCCTTCGTACGCTTGATGAAGTGCAGTTTCGTACGGCAGAGCACCGAGCCGTCGGACTTTGAGCGGTATACACCGGTGCCGCGCAGTTTGCCTGCCGCAGTGCGGGTGATCCGCAGGTGTGCACGCATCTGAAACCCCAGCGTGTTGTCACGGATGCCCTTCCAATGACCGGTGACGTGCCAAGCTCGCAGCGTGCTCGCCGAGGCCAGGTCGTCGGCACGCGGGATCGAGTCGACCGCATGCGCCGACGTAGCCGTGAGTGAGAACGCTGATGCCGCCACCAGGGCGACTGTGACACCTCTGAGCATTGCGGCCCCTTCTGTTGTGTGCGGGACATTATCAGCGCGGAGCGCAGGCCGTGTCTGCGACGGAACGCCGTGCCGTCCACGCTTCAGACAACCGCGCGGCGGCTGCGCTGCGACGGTAAGTTGCGTCCATGACCCGCGCATCGCAGTCGCGGCCGCATGTCGAGGCCAAGCTCGCCTCCCTGAACGGTCTGCTCGACCGGCTGCGTACCGAGTCCGGCAGCGCGCTGCTGCTCGTGATCGTCGCGGTCTTCGCGCTGCTGTGGGCGAACTCCCCGTGGTCGGACGCGTACACCGACCTGTGGCACACCTCGGCGAGTTTCCAGGTCGCCAGCCTCGGTCTCGATATGGACCTGCACCACTGGGTCAACGACGGGCTGATGGTGGTCTTCTTCTTCCTGATCGGCTTGGAGGTGCGTCAGGAGCTGGCGGTGGGCTCGCTGCGCGATCGAAGCCGCGCGCGAGTCCCTCTTGTCGCCGGTGCGGCCGGAGTGGTCGTGCCCGCGCTGATCTACCTCGCTGTGGTCGGCGGGGGCGAGGCGGCGCGCGGTTGGGGTGTTGTCGTGGGCACGGATACTGCCTTCCTGCTCGGGGCGCTGGCGATCGTGGGCCCGGCGATGTCGAGTCAGCTCCGGGTCTTCCTATTGACCATGACCGTCGTCGACGACTTCCTCGCAGTCTCCATCATCGGTGTGGTCTACAGCGAGGATCTGCAGGTTGCGCCGCTCTTGGTTGCGCTCGGTTGCATCGGGCTACTCGCGCTGTTGGCGCGTACTCGACAGTGGCGCAGCGCGCCGTACGTCCTGGTGGTGATCGTCCTCTGGTACGCAACGGTCGAGGCGGGGGTACACCCTTCGCTGGCGGGTATGGCGGCCGGCCTGCTCGTGCCGGCGTATGCCACTCAGCGGCACAAGGTAGAGGCGGCAAAGAGCTTGTTCCGCGACTACTGGCAGTCGCCCCAGGCAGGTGCGGAGCGGTCGGTACGTCGTGGGTTGGCGCGCTCCATCTCGGTCAATGAGCGGCTGCAGGAGTCGCTGCGCGGGGCATCCGCGTTGGTGATCATCCCGGTCTTCGCGCTCGCCAACGCCGGTGTCGATCTGCGCGGTGGACTGCTCGGCGATGCCCTCGGCTCGCAGATCACCTGGGGCGTCGTACTCGGACTCGTCATCGGCAAGCTTCTCGGCATCTCCGTCGCGACGTTCGCCGCCGTGCGGCTGAGCATGGGACAACTGCCCGAGGGTGTCGGCCGGGGGAGTGTGCTGGGCGGCGCGGCGCTGTCGGGGATCGGCTTCACGGTGTCGCTGCTCATTGTGGGGTTGGCGTTCGACAGCACCTCGGCTCTCGGACGGGAGGCCACCGTCGGGGTGCTACTGGCGATGGTGGCAGCGACCGCGCTCGGTTGGCTGATCTTCCGGATCGCGGCACAGAGATGGGGCGAGACGACCGCCGACCTGCCGACCGTGCTCGACCCACCCGTCGATCTCGAGGACCACATCCGCGGCGAGCCCGGAGCCCCGTTGACGCTCGTGGAGTACCTGGACTTCGAATGCCCGTTCTGCGCTCGGGCCACGGGCATGTGGCGAGACCTGCACGCTCATTTCGGTCCCGAGCTCAGGTACGTCGTACGCCATCTGCCCATGGAGGACGTACATCCACACGCCTGGAACGCCGCGATCGCCGCGGAGGCCGCCGGGCGGCAAGGCAGGTTCTGGGAGATGCACGACCTCCTGTTCGCCCATCAGGACGCGCTCGAAACGCCCGCCCTGATCGCCTACGCCGACGAGCTGGGACTCGATATCGAGCAGTTCGTCATCGACCTCGACGACGAAGACGTCGTGGCCCAGGTACAACGCTCCATCGACAGCGCCGGCGCCAGCGGAGCACGCGGAACTCCCACCTTCTTCGTCGCAGACCACCGGCACCGAGGCCCACACGACGCTCGTACGCTCATCCGGGCATTGGAACAGGCGCGCCGGCAGTAGCCGGTCGCCGCTGGACCGGCACGGTTGCCCATGTGATCAGCGCCGGGTTCTGACGGTCCGCGATCCAAGCTAACGGGGACGAGCGCCGTGTATGCCATGATCGCAGGTGGTCGGCCAGTGCCGCGCGACGACGGGAGATCGCTTTGGGTACCGATTCCGGCGATGGAGATGGCTCGCGCAGCCAGTACATTGCCGAGGACATCCGCAGGACGATGGGAGACCTGTCTGCCGCGGAGCGCAAAGTGGCGCGCGCGATCCTCAGTCACTATCCCGCCGCCGGCCTCGAGCCTGCTGTCCAGCTCGCATCTCGTGCCGGAGCGAGTGGTCCTACGGTGACTCGCTACATCGCGCGCCTCGGCTTTGCGAGCTATCGCGACTTCCAGCAGGCGCTGCGTGAGGAGATGGATGCACGCCGTGCCGGGCCGATGATGGCTCCGCCGCAGTTCACGGCTGAGACTCCCGCAGGAAAGATGCTGCTCGATTCAGCGACCTCGGGATCGGCGCTCCTGGCGCGGGCGTTCAACGGGATCGGGCCGAGCGAGTTCGATGCCGCAGTCGAACTTCTCACCGACAGAAGGCGACGTGTTCACGCTGTCGGTGGGCGGTTCTCCGGAGTGCTCGCAACGTTGCTCGACCAACACCTTCAACTACTTCGACCCAACACCGATGTTCTGGACATCGCGACCCGCAGCGCTGCCGTCGCGCTCGCCGACATCGGGCGACGAGATGTTGTCGTCGCATTGGACCTCCGACGTTATCAGCGCAGTGTCGTCGACTTCTGCCGCAAGGCACACGAGCATCACGCCACCGTCGTACTCATGACCGACCAGTGGCTGTCGCCGATCTCGGAGTTCGCCGATGTGATCCTTCCGCTCGATACCGATAACCAGACTCCGTTCGACAGCCTGGTGCCGGTCGCCGCATTGATCGAGACGATCGCGTCGGGCGTTCTCGCTAAGGGCGGCGAAGAAGCGTACGAGCGGATGCGTTCGATCGACCAGGAGTCCGCGGCGATGATGGCAATCTGAAAAGTTTTCTTCAGATTGCCTCTTGACGAATGATATGAAACTTGGCTTTCATTGGCGCTACGTCCGTACGATGCCGCCAGGAGTACGCCATGTCCCAACTCGCCACCAAGCACAAGCTCAAGTTGTGGGAGGCCCTGGCGCTGTCTGTCGCCCTGATGGGGCCGACGATCGCCATGGCGCTGAACGGCGTCGGAGTGGCCGGGCTTGCCGGACCGTCGGTGCCGCTCGTGTTCGCGCTCGGGTTCTTGGGCGTCGCGCTCGTTGCGTACGGATTCGTAAGGCTCACCCGCTACTTCAACCACGCAGGCTCTGTGTACGCCCTCGCAGGAGCGACAATCGGCCCCCGTGCGGGCTTCTTCGGCGGGTTCGCGCTGGTCGCGACGTACACCATGTTCGCTGCCAGCACGCTTGCTGCGACGGGGGTGTTCGTCGATGCATTCCTGAGCCAGCTCAACGTGGACACCACCGTCTCGTGGCTCATCGTCGCGGCCATGACGGCCGTGATCGTCGCCGTCCTATGTACGCGAGACTCTCGCGTCACCGCGCGCACGCTCTTCGTCATCGAGGTCGTAGGCATCGCCGCGATGCTCGTACTCGCTTTCGTGATCGTGGCGCGAGTCGGCTCGGGCAATGCTCCCGGTACCCAAGAGTTCGACCTGTCGACCTTCACCCTCGGCGAGAACTCCATGACCACGGTCATGGCCGCCACCGTGTTCGCCTTCCTGTCCTGGGCGGGCTTCGAGGCGTGCGCGTCACTCGGTGAGGAGACAGACAACCCGCGGCGAAACATCCCGAGTGCCCTCGTGGGAGCGCTGGTCATCACCGGTGTCTTGTACGTGTTCGTCATGTTCGCGCAGACCATCGGGTTCGGAACCGACCCGGCCGGCATCCGCGCGTTCTCCGAGACGGATTCCTCTCTCGTTGCCCTCGGCAAGCAATACCTCGGGGTCGGCTTTGGACTCATCATCGCCTTCACCGCCTTGGTTTCGTCCATCGCCTCGGCGCTGGGCTCAACAACTGCTGGTAGTCGGCTGATCTTCGCTCTGGCGCGCGACGGGTTCGGCCCGAAGGCCCTCGCGAAGACGAGCCCGAGCACGGGAGCGCCGACGCCTGCTGTTTCCTTCATCGTGGTCGTGACGTTCACGATCTGCGTGGTGCTCTTCGTACGAGACGAATCCGCAAGCGACGTCTACTTCTGGACTGCAACGCTCGGCGTACTCTGTCTGCTCATCGTTTACGTCGTTGCGGCAGCCGGGGTCATCGTGTTCACACTGCGCGGACGTGCGAGCATCCCGAAGTGGGAGATCGTCATCCCCGCGATGGCCATCTGCTATCTCGGCTTCGTCATCTACAAGCAGTCGGTCGGCCAGCCCGCCCCGTACAACATCTTCCCGTACGTCGCCGCCGGATGGTGCCTGCTCGGGCTGGCGATCGCATGGCTAGCTCCTGGCCTTGCCCAACGCATCGGTGCACGCTTGTCGAAGGAGCTAACCCACACTGGTAGCGACCTGAGCGCCGTGTCGGCATCAGCTCCTGCCACCGCGACGCAGGAGAAGGAGGAAACGCGGTGAGTCACAACCTGTTCGTCGCAACCTGCGACCTCTCGGCGCACGTGCGTGGCAGATCAGTGCCCGCGACCAGGGCAGAGGAGACCCTTCGTACCGGCACCGGCTGGGTACCCGCCAACCTCGCGATCTCCGCGTCGGGCCACCTCACCGATAACGAGTTCGGTTCGACCGGGGACCTCCGCCTGCTACCCGACCCGACCACGCGATGCACGATCGAGGCGCGGCGAGACAAGCCTGGCGTCGATATCGTCCTAGCCAACCAGACCGAGCTCGACGGATCACCGTGGACGTGTTGTCCGCGAGGCTTCCTCAGTGAAGTCGTTGACGACCTCGCGGCCGAGGGACTCACTATTCGGGCGTCGTTTGAGCACGAGTTCACCCTCTCCGGGCAGCCGGACTCACAGCCGTTCTCGCTCGATCGCTTCCGACGGGTCGAACCCTTCGGCAGCGAGCTCGTCGCACTGGTCGAGCGGGCTGGGCTCGAACCGGAGACCTGGCTGCCCGAGTACGGGCCTGGTCAATTCGAGCTGACCTTGCGCCCGGCGCACGCGCTGGCCGCTGCCGATCGGGCGATTCTGCTGCGTGAACTCGTCCGCGACCTTGCGAATGAAGTCGGGCATCCCGCCACCTTCACGCCGGTCGTCAGCGCTGATGGCATCGGCAACGGCGTTCACGTGCACCTGTCCGTCTACGACACCGACGGCACCCCATTGCTGTACGACCCGGCGCGCCCGGGTGGACTCTCCCGGGTCGGCGGCTCGTTCGCGGCTGGTGTCATCCGCCATGCGCGGGCGCTTTGCGCGCTCACCGCAGCGAGTCCCGTTTCGTACCTTCGCCTCGCACCTGGCAATTGGAGCGCTTCGGCACCGTTTATTGCCGACCGTGACCGCGAGGCAATGCTGCGTATCTGTCCCACCTCTGGCACCGAGGAAGAGGTGGCACGGCAGTACAACCTCGAGTTCCGAGCCGCCGACGCCACTGCGAACCCGTGGTTCGCGCTCGGCGCGATCCTGCGTGCAGGACTCCACGGTGTACGCGCCGGGTACGACCCCGCCGAGGTCGCCCTCGAAGAAGGCGACGGCGTCCGAGCGCGGGCGGGAGGCCTCCCGTCGAGCCTCGGCGAGGCCCTAGACGAGTTGAGAGCCGATGACGTCGCCCGTGGCTGGTTCGACCCCCTGCTGTTGTCGACGTACGAAGCCGTCAAGCGTGCCGACCTGGACGAGGTGGCGAAGCTCGAGGTTCCGGATCTGTGCGAATGGGGAACGCGTGTCTATTGACCGAATTCGAGCCGACGTCGCGGCGGCGCCGCTGGTTGATCACCACGTTCACGGTGCGTGGGCAGCCGCGCCGCGTCGTGCCGATTTCGAGCTCATGCTCACCGAGTCCGACCAGGCCGGGCCACCCGCAACCACTACGTTCGACTCACAAGTCGGCTTTGCCGTCCGCCGCTGGTGCGCGCCCGTACTCGACCTCGAACCGCACGCCAGCGCCGAGGCATACCTCGCCCGACGTGACGAGTTGGGCAACGATGAGGTCAACGGCCGATTTCTGCAGCAGAGCGGAATAGCCCATTACCTGCTGGAGACCGGGTTCCGCGGCGACCAGATCCATGGTGTCCACGGCATGGCGACCTCCAGTCGTGCACGAGTCGATGAGGTGGTGCGGCTGGAACCCCTCGCCGAGCAGCTTGCTGCCTCGGGCGTCGGTGCCGCCGAGTTCCCGGCAGCGTTCGCCGCCCTGCTCGACGAACGCACGCGTGACGCCGTCGGACTCAAGACGATCGTCGCGTACCGATACGGACTCGACTTCGACTCTGCACCCCCGACGCATCGCGAGATCGTCGATGCAGCCGGGCGCTGGCTCGCCGAAATAGGTGATGGCGAGCCGCGCGTCACCGACCCGGTGCTCCTTCGGGCGCTGATCTGGGCCGGTGTAGAACGCGGGCTGCCATTGCAGTTCCACGTCGGCTACGGAGATCCGGACCTCGACCTGCAGCGGTGCGACCCGCTCCGCTTGACCGGCTTCCTCAAGCGAGTCGACTCGACCGGTGTCCCGATCATGCTTCTGCACACGTATCCGTTTCACCGCAATGCCGGCTACTTGGCACAGATGTTTCCGAACGTCTACATGGATGTCGGACTCGGCGTGAACTACACCGGTGCACGGTCGCGGGCCGTCGTTGCTGAGTCGCTGGAGCTCGCGCCCTTCTCGAAGGTCTTGTTCTCGACAGATGCGTGGGGCATGCCCGAGTTGCACTATCTCGGTGCGACGCTGTGGCGATCGGGCATGGTTGCGTCGTTGGCATCGTTCCTCGAAGCCGGAGAGTGGAGTGCCGCCGACGCCGCCCGGGTGGTTCGGCTGATTGCCCATGAGAATGCCCAGCGGGTCTACCGCCTCGAGGAAACCGCATGAGCGCGAATCTCTGGGCGAGCCTTGACTCTGGTGCCTCGAAGGCTCGCGCGTTACGTCGGCTGCTGCACGCCGTTCCCGACCTGTCCGGTCACGAGGCTCGCACTCGCGACGCCGTCGTGTCGCATCTGCCCGAACCAACTGCCGTTGTCCCGGTCGCCGATCACGGAATGATCCTGCGCTTCGGACCACCGGGGCCCGCGGTCGGCGTACGCGCCGAGCTCGACGCGCTGCCGGTGCAGGAGCAGACCGACGTCGCATGGGCATCGACATCCGGGAATATGCACGCCTGCGGTCACGACGTTCATCTGGCAGCGGCCGCCGCACTATGTCACGCCGTGCACACACTCGAGCTTCCCGTCCCACTGGTGCTTGCCCTGCAGCCGCGCGAGGAAACGATGCCTTCGGGCGCCCTCGACATCATCGAGTCTGGGCAACTCGATCGCCAACAGGTAGTGACGATGATTGGTGCACACGTGCAGCCGCTACTCGAACGCGGCCAGGTGGCGTGTAGCGGGGGTTCCGTGAATGCGTCGTCGGACGAGTTTCAGGTCGTGATCAGCGGTGAGGGCGGTCATGGCGCCTATCCGCACCTCGGCGCGGACCCTGTGCTCGCCCTCAGTCACTTCGTCACCATGGTGCAGCAAGTGGTCTCTCGTGAGTCGGATCCGATGGCACCTGCAGTCGTCAGTGTCGGCGAGGTGCACGCCGGCTCGTCGGCCAATGTACGACCGGACGAGGCCCGCGCATCGGGCATCGTCCGGGCGATGAGTGCTGACCATCGCACACTCGTCCTGCGCCGAATCCGCGAGATCGCAGCTGCGGTAGCCATAGCCGGTGGATGTACAGCACAGGTGGAGATCACCGGTGGCGAACCGGTGTTGGTCAACGACCACGAGCTGGCGGCGCGTACACGTGAGCATCTCGATCGCAGCGGTATCGATACCAGCATTGAGATCCGGTCCTGCGGCGCCGACGACTTTGCCTTCTACAGCGCGCACGTTCCGTCGCTGATGGCGTTCGTCGGCGTCGGCGCGGCGGCTGGCCAGCTGCACAGCCCCGGCTTTCTGCCCGATGAGGAAGTGGTGGACCTGACCACCACCACGCTCGCGGCAGGGTACCTCGCGTCGGCGGGCAGATACGGGCTGCAGGCGATCGGATGAGCAACGCACGCAGCCTGCTCGCGGGCCGACCGGACATGACGCCCGCGCGGGCAGAGCGTCTGCTCTCTGAGCACTGGGGACTCGTGGCGCAGGTTCGACCACTCAGCTCAGAACGGGATCTGAACTTCGCGGTCGCGGTCGGCGGTGTGGACCGATACGTTCTGAAGGTCGCGAATGGCCTTGATCCGCGATCGGCTGTCGACCTCCAACAGGAAATGATGATGCGGCTGCTCGATCGTGGGCTGCCCGTGCCCGATGTCGTTCCGACGGGCGGCAGCAGCACGGTTTGCTGCGGCGATCACCCGGTCTGGCTCATCGGGCTGCTCCCTGGCTCGCCGATGGCGTACTCGGAGCCGACGGACGAGACCTTCGTGCAGCTCGGTCGGCTCATCGGCCGAGTCAGTTTGGCACTGGACGGCTTCGACCACCCGGGCGCTCGTCGTTCGATGCAATGGGACGTGCAGCGTGCCGACAATGTCATCGCGCACTATCGACCGTACGTGCGTGACAGCACGCGCGGTGCGCTCCTTGATCGAGAACTCACACACTTGCAGCGTCGCGTTCTTCCCGTGCTGGACCATCTGCCGCGCACGGTGGTGCACAACGATGCGAACGACCACAATGTGCTGGTCGATGAGCGTGGCGACATCACCGGACTCATCGACTTTGGAGACGCCCTGCACAGCGTTCGAATTCACGACCTGGCAGTTGCGTGCGCGTATGCGATGCTCGACCGCGACGACCCGACGACGGTCGCCGAGCGCATCATCGCAGCGTACGAAGCCGAATTTGCAGCGACCGATGTCGAGCTGACCGCCGTACCCCACCTCATCCGCGCTCGGCTCGCGACGAGCGTTGCGATCTCGGCCTACCAGTCCCGCGACGTCGACGATCCCTACTTGAGGGTCTCCGAGGAAGCGGCTTGGACATTGTTGGAACGCTGGGAAGGTGGGGCACCATGGCCGACATCGTGAACGACATCCTGCGACGGCGACGCGAACACATCGCACCCGGCCTTTCTGTGTTGTACAGCGACGACCCGATCCACGTCGTCCGTGCAGCCGGGCAATACCTCTATGACGACTCGGGCGCCGCGTACCTGGACTGCATGAACAACGTGCCGCATGTCGGCCACTGCCACCCGCGGGTGGCAGACGCCGTTGCTCGTCAGTTCGCCACCTTGAACACCAACTCCCGACTGCTCTACGACCAGCTTGCGGAGTACGCCGAGCGGCTCTGCGCACTCGTCCCTGATCCGCTGGAAGTCTGCTACTTCGTCAACTCCGGCAGTGAGGCGAACGAGCTCGCACTACGCCTCATGCGTGCCGCAACCGGGCGACGCGGCGTCGTCGCGTTGTCCGGCGCCTACCATGGCAACACGACCTCGCTGGTTGATATCAGTCCCTACAAGTTCGATGGGCGAGGCGGCCAGGGTCGACCTCGCCACGTTCAGGTGGCGCCTGCACCGGACGCCTATCGCGGGCCACATCGTGATGAGGGAGCGGTCGAGTCGTACACGCAAGAGGTCGACGACGCTCTTCGGCGTGGTGAGCGCGACGGATTCGCGGCTGGAGCGTTCATTTCCGAAGCCCTCATGGGAACGGCTGGGCAGATCCATCCACCCGAGGGCTATCTCCCCGGTGCGTATGCACGAGCACGCGATCACGGCGCTCTTGTCATTGCAGACGAGGTCCAGGTCGGATTCGGCCGTGTAGGTCAGGAGTTTTGGGCGTTTCGCGCCATGGGTGCGACGCCGGACATACTGACGCTCGGAAAGCCGATCGGCAACAGCTATCCGCTCGGAGCAGTGATCACAACGCGAGAGATCGCCGCGGAGTTCGACAACGGGATGGAGTACTTCAACACCTTCGGGGGCAGCCCGGTCGCGTGCGCGGCCGGACTCGCGGTGCTCGACGTACTGCGCGACGAAGAACTCCCTGAGCATGCCGAGAAGGTGGGAGATCACCTGCTCTCTCGGCTTCGCGAACTCGGTGAGACTCACGAGGCGATCGGAGACGTTCGTGGCCTCGGGCTGTTTATCGGCGTGGAGATCGTGGCCGATCGAGCGACGCGGACACCGGCAAGCGATGTTGCGCGTCATATCGTCACCCGCCTGCGCGCCGAACGGATTCTCATCTCGACGGACGGCCCGGACGACAATGTGCTGAAGATCAAGCCTCCGTTGGCGTTCGATGCCGATGATGCTGATCGGTTGGCTGACGCCATCCATCGCGCATTGATCGCGATGGAGTAGTGCCAACGATTCGTTGGGTGCTGCTTTTCCGGCAGGTCGCCGAAGAGCCTGTCTCAGGCGTCCGATCGTGGTTGCCAGCGACATCGCCGGTCACCATGGCGTGCATATTGCGTGTTGGTGATGACCGTTGACAACGCGCAATACTCCTGCCTAGTGTTCAGTCATAGTGAACGGTGTTCAATATGGGCACCGTCGTTCGTTGGCAGGGAGTTGAATCCCATGACGATCGTCGAAGTGATCGTCGTCGCATACGTACTCGGAGTGCTTGGCTTGGCGCTCCGGCTGCGGAACCGGACGAAGAACCTCGACGACTTCTTTGTCGGTGGTCGTTCGTTCTCGCTTTGGTACAACGTCAATACGCTCGCGGCGACGGCGATCGGTTCGGGCACGACGATCGGCGTCGCAGGGATGACCTACGCAGACGGCATCTCTGCGGGTTGGATCCTCATCGGTTTCGCGATCGGGTTCGGCCTTATCGCGGTGCTGATCGCAGAGCCGTTGCACCGGATGAAGTCGGTGACGATGACCGACGTCATCGGTGATCGCTTCGGCGATCGCGCCCGCGCGATCGCGAGCGTGCTGATCCTCGTTCAATACTTCGGCATCGCGGCAGCTCAGGTGCTCGCCCTCGGCCTCATGACTGCGTCACTTCTCGACATCTCGCTTACTCTGTCGATCATCACGATGGGTTCAGTGATGATCGTCTACACCGTCGTCGGCGGGCTGCTCTCGATCTCGCTCGTCGACATCTTCCAGATGACGCTGATCGCAATCGGAATCATGGTCGTCCTGCCCTACGTCGGTTTGGACGAGGTCGGCGGCGCGGGCGGTCTTTCCGACGGTCTCAGTAGCGACTACTTCAACCCCACAGCGATGGGCGCCGCCGGCCTGATAGGCATGCTGGCATGGATCATTCCCCAGGGGTTCTTGTCGCAGGAGTTATGGATCAGAGTACTCGCTTCCAAGAGTCCGTCCGTCGCGCGACGGTCGACCCTGATCGCGTCGTTCGCGGTCTATCTCCCGTACATGGTTTCGATCCTCGTCATTGGCCTGTGCGGGGCCGTGCTCCTTCCCGGCATCAATCCCGACACCGTTATTCCCCGGTTGATCACTGAGTACACGCCACCGGTCGTCCAGGGGGTGTTGTTCGCCGCCCTGCTGTCAGTACTCATGTCCACGGCGACATCCGTGATGCTCGTGGCCGGATCGAACCTCATCAAGGATGTCGTGCTGCGGATCGACCGCAGGCCCCACTCAGACAGGTCGTTGCTGATCGCCTCGAAGCTGGGAGTGATCGTCGTCGGCGCGCTCTCGATCGTGCTCGCGCTGAGCGCAGACGGGATCATCGAGCTTATGCAGAATGTCGCGACCCCTTACGTCGGCGCACTATTCCCGATCGTGCTTGC
The DNA here is from genome assembly GCA_023100825.1 of Nocardioidaceae bacterium SCSIO 66511. NCBI lineage: Bacteria > Bacillati > Actinomycetota > Actinomycetes > Propionibacteriales > Nocardioidaceae > Nocardioidaceae bacterium SCSIO 66511. Next base: position 1,433,141 of record CP095846.1, read on the forward strand.
GGTCTTCTTCTGGCCGCGGGCGAGCGCGACGGCGGCCCTGGCGACGATGCTTGTGTCGATCGTGCTGTCGACGATCCTGTACGCGACTGACTGGACGGTGTGGGATCTGCATCCGATCGTGATCAACCTCTGTGCGAGCACCGTGACCCTCGCACTCGTGTCCTTCGCGATACCGAACAAGCACACGACCACCACGGTCCCCCGTGACGCAACGACAGAGGAGGCATGAGTCATGGACGGGTTCACTATTGCCGTCGTCGGGATGGGGTTCGTTGTCACCGCGATGCTCCTCGGCGGATTCCTACGCGAGGTCCTGCGTGAGCGGCGCGACCGTTACTGACCAACCCTTCTACCCAACGAGAGATCCCTATGCTTGAGCGAATCCAGGACGGCGGCGGCTTCGAGGAGAAGGCCGGCTACTGCCGTGCCGTCAAAGCCGGTGCGACCATCAGCGTCAGCGGTACGATCGCGTCGGCGCCCGAAGGAGTAGCCCTCGCGGACCTCGACACCTACGAGCAGACGGCCGCCGGGCTGCGCCGCTCCCTCGAGGCTGTCCGCGAGCTTGGCGGCGCCGTCGAGACGGTGACACGTACACGGGTGTATCTCGCGCCGGGAGCCGTCTGGCAGCAGATGGTGCGCGCTCACCACGAGATCTTCGCCGATGCGCGCCCTGCTAACACAACGGTCTACGTGTCTGCCCTCATCCCGCCCGGCGCACTTGTCGAGGTGGAGCTCGAGGCCGTCACTGAGGTATCGAGGTGAGCACACGACGTGTCGACCTCGTGGTCGTCGGAGCTGGCGTCATCGGACTGTCGATCGCTTGGCGACTCGCGAAGGCGGGAGACAGCTGCACCGTCTTCGACGGACGTGGCATCGGGTCGGGCATGACCGCGATCCAACCTGGTGGCATCCGTACGCAGTGGAGCAGCGAGCTGGCCTGTGAAATGGCCCTGGAATCGTACGACTTCTACCGGGAGATCGACGCCCGGCTGCAGCCAGGTCAGGATCCGGCGTTCGATGCATGCGGTTATGTCTTCGCGGCGGCGAAGCCGGAGACATTGGCCGATCTTGAACGCGGTGTCGAGCTGCAAAACGCCAAGGGAATCGGCAGCGAGATGCTGGGCGCTGACGAAATCGCCGAGCTCGTGCCCGGAATCGACCCGTCGGTCACAATCGGCGGCGTGTACAACGCCACGGACGGGTATTTCGACCACCCCGGCGCCGTCGCCACCGCCTTCGCGGAGGCAGCGATCAGGGCGGGTGCACAGTACGAGGCGAAACACGTCGAGCGCATCGACCGAATGGCCGACGGGTGGAACGTCGTACTCCGTGGTGGCGACACCATGGTTGCGTCGTCCGTGATCGTCGCCGCGGGAGCAGGGTCCGCGAGCCTGGTCGCGCCACACTCGGATCCCGTCCCGCTCGACAGCGAGCCGAGATATCTCTTCTACAGCAACCGGATTCGACCGTTCTTGGTCCGCCCGCTCGTGGTCTTCGCTGATGAGCACTTCGCCGTGAAGCATCTGGCGGACGGCAGCGTACTGGCCTCGAACCTGAGTCACGGCCACGACGGCTCTCCAGACGAAACCGCCTGGCGCAAGGAGGTCACCCAGACGGCACGTCGTCTGGTCCCGTTGCTCGAGCACGTGAGGTACCCCGTCCTAGTTGAGGGTACGTACGACGTCACACCAGACCAGCAGCCGATACTCGGCCCCGTGCCCGGCGCCACAGGGCTGTACCTCGCCGCGGGGATGAACGGTCGCGGAATGATGATGGCTCCCGCAATCGGCCGGATGATGGCCGATGCCGTTGCCAACGACGACGCGAGTGCAATCCCGTCAGAGCTGCAGATTTCCAGGTTCACGTCTGGGCGCCCAACGCGCGGCGAGGCGCGGGTCATCTGAGCGCTGGTACGTCGCGGCCGGCGGGTTCTGCGCGCCCCGACGATGCCGGTCACAGTGGCGGCGGCAGGTGGCCGACCAGCTCGGACACGCCGCGTCGATGACCCAGGACGTCTATCTCGGTCGCAAGGCTGCGAACCCGCGAGCCGCTGAGGACGTCGAGCGGTTCATGGCGTCGACACCGGGTGACGAGGAATCCAGCCCCGAGGACGAAAACCATGGGTAAAGCATGGCCTTCGGCCTTGGAGGGCCTGTGTGGTGCGGCATCAGGGACTCGAACCCCGAACCCACTGATTAGCGTTTGGCGCCTCTTGACGATTCGCGCTCAGGTCGAAAAGTACGCTCTGACCTGCGCAGACGTCGTTGCAGCGCTTGTGGGTGGTACGGGCGAGTTCCGGTCGTTTCGTGACTAATCGCATGGGCTAGAGCATGGCCCGGGTACTGGACTCGGGCTACGTCAGTAACACGATTTCCAAGCCTGTCGTCAGTCGAACGGCGAGGTTCAGTGACGTACGCGCGCTGCATCGGCGGGCACTAACTCCGCGAATGGACCCCGCCGAACTGGGACGAATGAGTACTCGTGGCGACGGTCGAGGTTGTCGTACTGGCTGGTCTGCTACTGGTGCTGCTATAGCAGGTCCCACCCGCACGACAGAAGCCGCACCCTTGACGGAGAGTAATCAATCCGACAAGGTAAGCGCCACGGGGGAGCGACTCCCCGACGGCAAGTAGAGGAAGGGGAGCAGATGCGACGCCTATTTGCGGCCGCCGCTGTAGCTACACTAGCGGTCACAGCCTTCGCTGGCCCCGCTGATGCGGGCAACGTCAAGGCCAAGGTTCCCGGAGGCGGGGGCTATGGACGGTACGTCGACAGCGGCGACAAGGTCAAGGCCTGCGACACTGACGCCGACGGCCGTTCTGTCGGAGTCAAATGGAAGGTTCCCGCTCTTGGCCGGAACGGCCGGTTCGCCAACGACCGGGGTTCGGGGACATGCAAGACGCGAAATTACGGCTTCCGTGAAGGCAAAGTCATCAAGGTAAAGGCTTGCCAAGTCCAAAGCGGCCGGTGGTACACGTGCTCACGCTGGAAGCGGACGCGCACGTAAGTACGTCATCCGAGAAGCATCCTGACGGCGGCGGCGAGTAGCAGCGACGATGTGAGACACAGGGTCGCGAGTATTACTCGTCGCCGCTGCTGTGTCTTTCCGCTTGCGATGCAGTCCCGCACGGTGAAGGCCGGCTCGCATATCTCCTGTGCTTGCAGCCGGCGTCGAAGTTCGTCCTCGTCCATCACTGGCCCCCTCTCACTCGATCAGAACCCGCACCTACAAGAGTCGCCGAGGGCGGGATGGGTTCCAAGAAGATTCGACCACACCAGTCCCGTCCCCCTGATAGGTGCCGGTCGTAGGTCGGAGTGGAGCGGGTCAAGGGTCGAGCTTGCTCGATCACGGAGTGACGCGACGGAGGAGCGCTCTTGACGCGTGGAGCGGAGGCCGAAGAATGGACCGATCAGGGGACGGGGCTCTACGGCCAGGTCGACAAGCTCGCTCCGCCGGCTGATGCGTCCGGCTCCTTCGATGTGAGCGCGCGCCGGTAGCGAAAGCGTGTAGCTCCGAGCGCGAGCGGCCCGGAACGGGCCGAAGGTCCGCATGCCCGGACGCGTGGCGCGACGGAGCGAAGCGCGCCGCGTAGCGGCGCGCGCCTTGATAAGGAGAGAGCCGGAATCGGCAATGCCTCGCGGCCAGTTGTGTCCTATGTCGGCTGGTGCGCGACAGATTTCCACGAGCCCGATCCCGGCACTATCCTCTGCGCCACTCGGTCCTGTCTGCTGGTGCGACCGCCGAAGTGACACGGCTAGGTCCTGTCGATCGTGCCCGTGTGTACGCGTGTCTTGATCCAGAGAACGACTGAAGTCGGATCATCGGGACCCACCTGCTTGGGCTGCAAGGAGATGCTCAGCTCTCTTGAAGACGTAGTAGCCGATGGTCTCTCCGTTGACAGTATTGAGTGCAGCGTTGGCGGTCTCGTACACCATCGAGGCCGAAACGAGTTCCCAGCCCTCACGGCTGATGGCGTTCAAAACTTCGGTCGGCGAAGTGTTCTTACGCCCCATCAGTCCGCCCGCAAAGGCAGCAACGCGCTCGACCTTGGCCGAGTACTCGAAGACGTGATCCCCGCGCTGGAATGCGATCCGAGCTTGTCCCTGGGCGGACGACCAAAATGCCTGCTCCTGACGCTGAGCATCGTGTGCGGCGTAGTGCGCCTGTCTCTGAGCCTTCTTGTCGGCGCGGCCGGGCCTCGGGTTCATCAGTCCCATCCTGCCATCGTGAGTGCGTCGTAGGTCTCCGGGCCGACGATGCCGTCTACGGTGATACCGACTTGGCTCTGAAAGGCACGGACCGCTCCAGCAGTCTGCGGGCCGTATGAGCCGTCGACCACTACGTCGTAGCCCTGCTGATTCAGCAGGGACTGGACGATTGCGACTTCGTGGAGGTTCTGGCCCTCCAGGTCAGTAGTCAGCCAGATGTTCCCGTTTTCGTCGTACGGACTCGTAGATTCGGCAGGGTCAGTCTCGTTCGGCGTCACCGTCACAGTCTCAGTTGGCTGTGCCTGCGGCGTCTCGGTCTCCGTCGAAGGCGAACTATCCTGCCTCGCTTTGGCCCTGTCGCGGCACCCGTCGTAGAAGTTCTTGCCCGTCTTGACGTCACCACCAAGGATGGCAGCGTAGGTGTCCTGGAACGATGTCCAGGATCTCGACCTATCGTCATCGCAGATGTAGAGTCCGGCGATCTCGACGTTGCCCTTGTCGTTAATGCACCCCTCGTAGTCCTCCGGAAGGGTCTTGCCCTCCACCCAGACGTCGGAGCATTCCGGCAAATGCTCGGTCATCGCAGAGGCGACGTCCTCGGCTGATGGGACTTCGTTGTCTTCCCCGCCGCTACAGGCCGACAATCCCGAGACCAGGATGAGTACGGCGATCGCAGCGAACACTTTTCGCATAATGCGTAGTGTGCAATCGGGACCGGCGTCACGTCCGGAGAACCGTCGAATCGTCCTCGTGTGACCTCCGAGCGGCTCGCCCGTTCTACTCCTTTGCGGCGACGAGCACGGCGGTCTTGTCGTCGTGGCGCTTGCTGCGCGGCCATTTGCTGCCGTCGTGGTCCTGGTCTTCTAGCTCGGTTGCAGCGCGGAGCAAGGCAGCGCATCCGTGGTCGCGTATGTAGGTGAGGGCTTCTGGCCAGGTCTGTGGTGATGCGTACTTGTCGACGGTGGCTGAGACTCCGTCGCTGAGGAGGAGCACTGTGTCGATATGGTCGAGCGCGAATGTCGTGGTGTAGCCGTGGTGGCCGGCCTGCGGGTCGGCTTCGGCGATCCAGTACCCGCCATTGTTGTTGCGCTGTCGCTGTTGCTCGGCTTGTAAGTCTGCGAGTAGGCGGCGGTGGGTGGCGTCGAACCCGTGCCCGTCGGCGAGCCGCGCCCGGTATGCGGTTCGGCGGTCGTCGGCGATCTGGGAGAGTCGTCGATCGGTGATGACCTGGTGGGTGCCGTCGGTAAGGAACACGATCGCTGGGCTGTCCCCGAGTACGTAGATGTGGAGCCGTTCGGCGTCCCAGCGGGCGAGCGTGACGGTGCTCGATGGGGCGTCGCCTGGTTGAAGGTGCTCATCGGTGGCAACGGAGCCGATCGCATGCGCTACTGCGTCGCTGGGCGTCGATTCGGGGTCGGCGTCGAGTGCATGGGTCAGCGCTCGTGCTAGACGTTCGGAGTACCAGCCGCCGTCGTGGCCGTCGGCTCGTGGAGGGAACTGCGAGGCACCGTCGAGGACAGCGGCGTAGCGGTCGCCCGTGATCGCGCGGTCCTGATTGTTGTCGCCGTCGCCCGCGAGGGTTGCAGTGTCGACGACTCTCACGGGTGCGCTCGTGGTGGGCATATCGCTTCGGTCTGCGTCGGTGTCCCGTCGTCGAAACTACTCCGCACGACCATGGAGAAGTTCGCTGTGCCGACCTCGGCGTAGATAGCCGGTAGGTTGTCGGCCAGGTATTCGACTGCGCCGAGTGAGCCGAGTGAGTGCACGCCCGCGATCACGAACACGCGACGTCCCGCGTAGGTCAGTCGCCCGACGTAGGCTACATCGGAATCGGAATCGCCCGTGTCCATTGGCGATTCGACTACGGTCCCGGTCTCTCGTTCGCGGATTGCCCACTGCCCGGACTCATCCCCGGTGAACGAGAGGTAGGGGTCCGACTCGATCGCTTCTGCCGTGACGGGCGAGGACTTCGGGCCACAGATCGCCACCGCGTCGTTGGGCGGCTCCCACTCACCCGTGGTCGGAATCTGGAACGGCTGAACCTGGAACTGCAGCCGTGTCAGTAGCTCGGTCATATGCTGTGCAGCGTTGCCATCCTCGGCGGCGATCACTCCCGTGGGCCGGTCGGGCATCGCTCGAAGGGGCACCCCGAGCGTGAGGGGACCGACTCCGAACACTGCGCGCTCCGGGCCGGGTGCGGTCTGGCGTATCTGCGTGATGCGGCCCTTGGAGAGCCCGAGCTCGGCTGCGACGGCGGTCAGGGTCATGTCGTTCTCGTCGGCGGCGCGGGTGATCGCCTCCTTGCGTAGGCGTGCGAGCTCGACGCCGCGCTGCTGGTAGAGCGCCATGAGCTCGGTGGCAGCGCGCGCTTGGCGGAGCGGGTCAGGCTCCGCGAGGACGCGGTCGAACTCGTCATGCGACATGCCGCGAGTTTAGACCCCTTGACGACTTGAACGCGAAGGCGTACCTTGTGTTTATCCCCCTAAACGCTCCGGGGGTCGGAACGGCTCAGATGTTTAGAGCCCTAAACGAGGAGAGAACGATGAATGTTGGTACTTCGCTTCCGGTAGAGACCACTGCTGACCGCTGGGTGGTTGTGGTCGGTGGGATGGGTGCTCCGGTGAAGCCGCGTGAGAAGGCGGCTCCGACGGGGGAGCAGACCCACAGCTCGGGCTGCATTCTGATGGTGCAGCGTAAAGACGGCAGTGTGCAGCCGGACAAGACCGCGAGTGTGCATGTGCTCAAACCCGCGACGGTCTACGAATTCGGGACGTTCTACGAGGCACGCGGCAAGGTGTGGGTCCAGCCGTACGAGAGCAACGAGCGGATGGCGCTGTCGATCACCGTCGAGCAGCTCGTACCGGTCGGCTCGGACGCGGGCACACCGTCGACCCCGGCGAAGGCGAGCCGTGGTGCGGGCAAGGAAGAGGCCGCGTGATGTCGGGGCGGGCGAACGTCGACCTGTACCTCGACGCGACGGACTCGCGGTGTTACACCTACGACGACCTGCCGCCGATTCTTGAGGTACGAACCGCGACGGTGGTGCTGAGTCTGACGCCGCCGGATGTGCGCGTGGTGACTGATGCGGACGTTGCAGCATCGCGGGAGTTGCTGACCGCTGTGCAGCGCTACGCGTTTGCTGTCGGGCGTCGGTATGCCGAGCAGAACGACATTCCGGTGGCGCACGTCAATGGCCCGAACGACCCTGCTGTGGCTGAGGCGGTGGCTTGACATGCGCGCCATGGCTGAGGTTTCGCTGTTCGCGGCGGGCGACTCCGGGCACGGCACGGTCGGGTATGCGTGTGCGGTGTGTAACGACCTGGCTGCGCAGGCTCCTGGCGATCTGTGCGGGTTCTGCTCGCTGACTGCGGTTGTGGTGTGTACGCGGTGCGGTGGGGTGCAGGAGCAGTACGGGCCGTGCATTCGCTGCGAGTCGGGTCGGTGAGTTCCGATGTTCTCGCTGTTTCGTCGTGGTCGGGGTGGGTCGCTCGGGCGGCCTGCCCTGGCCGGGGAGGTCTGCACCTGCGGGGCACCCGCCCTGGTGGTGTTCGACGATCCCCGGCTGGGTGCGGCGTTCGGGTCCTGTCTGGCCGCTGAGGCGGCTTCACACACACGGGTGGGCGCGTGTCCGTTCTGCAGTGTCTCGGGGCCGCATCGAACGGGCGGCGTCTGCCCGTCGTATGTCCTGCGTCCGGCCTGGGCTCTTGAACCGGCCAGACGTGCTCTCGCCACAAGTGGAGGCGACTTCCGATGAGTTCTGAGATTGTGCGGGTCCGGCCCGCGAAACTCCGTATCCCGCTGCTCCTGGTTGCGTCCGGCTGGGCACTCGTCCGCCTTGCACGGTTGGCGTTCTGGCTGGTGTCGCGACCCCACCGCCTCGCTGCACTCACCCTGGGCGGCGTCCTGGGCTGGATGCTGTCGGCCTACGGCCTCCCGCTGGTCGCCGGCCTGGTGTTGTTCGGCCTTGCAGGGCTGGGGTTGTGGGCGTGGCGTCGACCCGACGCATTCCGGCAACGCGTGCTCTGGCGGCTACACGGACGGGTGCGGCGGTTCCGGCTGTGGCGTCGCTGGGACGGCGTGATCGCCGGTTGCGGGCTGACCGGCAAGGACCCGGACGGCACGGTGATCTTCCCGTCGGTGGGGCCGGTGGTCTCGTCGCCGTCGATGGACCGCTTCCTCACGCGGATTCCTGCGGGTCAGACGATCGGGGACTGGACGGCTAAAGCCGACGCGCTCGCGGTGGGTCTGAATGCCGAGTCCTGTCGGATTCGCACACCCGGCGCACGTGCCGGGATCATGCCGTGGACCCGCAAACGCGGGTTTGAACGTCGGGTGGTGCGGGTCGAGCTGATCCGCCACGACGTACTCGGTGAGCCGGTCGCGCCGTTCCCGGTCGCTGAGTCGCCCGCGCTGCGCAGGCTTCCGGTCGCACTGACGGAGGACAGCACACCGTATCGGTTGCGCCTGCTCGGCACGCATCTGTTGATCGTCGGTCAGACCGGCGCGGGCAAAGGGTCCGTGTTGTGGTCGATCGTCAACCAGATCGCACCCGGCATCAGCTCCGGGCTGGTCCGGTTGGTCGGGTTCGATCCGAAGTTCAACGAGCTCACCATGGGCGCGCCCCTGTTCCACCAGCTCTACGACGGCGACGGGGCGGTGATGGCCGACGGCCTCGAGCACCTGGTCGCCATCAACGACGAACGCAAGAAGGCGATGCGCGGCAGGTCTCGCCTACACGTCCCGACCGTCGATGAGCCGTTCTACCTGGTCCTCGTTGATGAACTGGCCGCACTGACCGCCTACATGACCGACAAGGCAGCGAAGAAGCGGATCGAAGCCGCGCTGTCGACGCTGCTCACCCAGGGCCGCTCACAGGCAATCACTGTCGTGGGTGCGGTCCAGGACCCGCGTAAGGAGATTCTGTCCATGCGGGACCTGTTCCCGTCCCGTGTCGCGCTGAGCCTGCGGACGTCGGAGCAGGTCGACATGGTGCTTGGTGACAGTGCGCGCGAGCGGGGCGCGCTCTGCGATCAGATTCCGCTGTCCCTGCCCGGCACGGGTTACGCGGTGATCGACGGTGTTCCCGACCCCGTACGCCTGCGGTTCCCCTACACGACCGACAAGCAGATCCGGGCGCTCGCGGCCGCGCATCCGGCACCACGGGACGCGCAAGTGATCGAGCTCGACGCACGCCGCGACAGCAACTCGTCGAGCGACACGGACACCGAGCAGAGCGGGACCGACGACGAGCAGGGGGCAGCATCATGAGCGCCAACCTCGACGACCAGCTCGCGTTGCCGCTTCCCGACCCGACGCACGACGCAACACTGGCCCGTCGGGTCACTCCCGGCTGGCAGGCACAGGCCGCGTGTCACGGGGTGCACGGGGATGTGTTCTTCCCCGAACCCGACGAACGAGGTGCACTCGTGGAGGCTGCTGCGCTCGATGTGTGCAACGGATGCCGCGTCCGGTCCTCGTGCCGCGCGACTGCCCTCCTGAACGGTGAACAAGGCATCTGGGGCGGAACGACCGAAGGCGACCGTGACCGGATGCTGTCCGCACTCACTCGCGGGGTGTCCGTCGATGCCGTGCTCGTCGAAACCATCCGGACACGAGCCAGCGATGAGGGGGCGGCGGCATGAGTGCGTGCGACTGCGTGCAGTGCCGTCTGCGTCGTGCACGCGAGAAGAACGAGGCGGACCAGGCCAAGCGACCGGCTCCGAAGTGGCAGCCGCGTAAGCCCGAGAAGAGAGCACAAGCCGATGACTGACATGAACGGTACACAGCTGTTGGAGATGGCCGAACTGGCCGGGGTCTGCGTGCGTCCGGTGATCCGTAAACGCATCGACCTCGACACGGGCGAAGAACACTACGTCCCGATCCCGTGCGGCTCGACGCGGGCGAATGTGTGCGGCCCGTGTGCCGAGAAAGCCCGCCAGCTGCGCATCACCCAATGCCGCGAAGGCTGGCACCGCGACGTCGAGCCCGACGGATTCGGTGATGCCCCCGACGAATCCGAGCCCGAGCAGGACGGCGACCAGGCCGATACGCCCGAGGAGGTCGAGGAGTCTTCTGCTCGTCGTCGGCGTTCGACCAGACGACGCGATGATGCGGGCGACCTGCCGAAGTCTCCGACCGCCGACACGACACTCGGGCGCACATTCACCTCACCGGACGGGAAGGCGTACAGGCCGTCGATGTTCCTGACGTTCACACTCCCGTCCTATGGGCCGGTCCACACCGCCAGTCGACGAAATGGGCGTGCGGTGCGGTGCCGCTGCGGCGGCAGGCACACCGACGGTGAGGGGATTGCGGGGACGCCGATCGATCCGAAACACGGCTACGACTACCGCAAGGCCGCGTTGGATGCGTTGCACTTCCCCAAGCTCGTCGACCGGCTGTTTCAGAACCTGCGCCGCGCAGCGGACTACAAGGTGCAGTACTTCGCGACCGTCGAACCCCAACACCGGCTCGCGCTGCACCTACACGCCGCGGTACGCGGGACGATTCCCCGCAAGACAGTCCGTCAGGTTGTCGACGGCACCTACCACCAGGTCTGGTGGCCCCAACACAAAGAGCCGGTCTACACCGGTGGCCGGCTTCCTGCCTGGGACGACTACCAGGGCGGCTACGTCGACCCCGACACTCGCGTCCTGTTGCCGACCTGGGATCAGGCGCTCGATGCGATCGACCCCGACAACGACAAGCCGGCGTATGTGATCCGTGCCGGGAAGCAGTTCGACTATCAGGGTCTGATCGCGACCAACGAGCGTGAGGTTGCGAACTCGGTGCGGTATCTGACGAAGTACCTCACCAAGTCGATCGCGGAAACCTATGATCCCGACACCCTGAGCAAGCATCAGCGTGAGCATCGTGACCGGCTGCATCGTGAGGTTCGGTGGCTGCCGTGTTCCCCGAAGTGTGCGAACTGGCTGCGGTTCGGGGTCCAGCCCAAGGACGCCGCCGAGGGGATGCGTCCCGGTGAGTGTGGGAAGAAGGCCCACGAGCTCGACAACCTCGGCCACGGTGGTCGGCGTGTTCTCGTGTCGCGGCAGTGGTCTGGTAAACGACTCGATGAACACAAGGCCGACCGTGCCGCCGTCGTCCGTGAGGTTCTCGACGAGGCCGGGATCGAGATGCCCGACACCGAACGGTACGCCGCCGACGCGGTCAACGACGACGGACAACCCCGCTACCGGTGGGAATCGCTGAACCTCGACCTGGCCGACGGCGACGCCGACAACGTGCCCATCTTCCGCGAACTCGTCCGCCAAGCCATCACCGAACGCAACCGATGGCGCACCCAATACGAACGAGCCCGCGAAGTCATCGCCTCCCGCGACCGACCACCCGAAAACCGTTCGGCAACTGATCAGGATGCCGCTTCGGCGGCATAGAGAGCTCAGGAAAGGGGACAGAAGAATGTCGAATGTGACGAGTCTGAGTCGTCCGGAGATCGTTCGTATGTGGACGATTGGCGATCTAGCGGAGTACTTGGGGGTGCCGGTGCGCACGCTGTACGAGTGGCGTACGAAGGACTACGGCCCGAAAGGCATCCGCGTCGGACGATACGTCCGGTACCGGGCAGAGGACGTTCATGCCTGGGTCGACGCTCAGGCGGCGGCATAGGAGGCCGTGATGTCGCGTGAACCTCTGCCCTTGGGGACCTGGGGCAAGATTCGGACCTACGTCCTCATCGAGGATGAGAAGGGTCGGCCTGTGCGCTCACGCGCCATGACGAAGTACCGGGATTTCGACGGCGTGACGCGACAGGTCGAGGCACAGGCTAAGACGACCGCGCAGGCTGAGAACAAGCTTCGTTCTAAGTTGCGCGAGCGTTCGGCAGTTGCGCGCCGTGGTGAGTTGACGGAGTTGCACAGGTTCTCGGCGGCGTCGGAGGTCTGGATGACGAAGCTCCGCGAGATGGTCGACGATGAGAAGCGGTCGCCTGGAACTGTCGACACGTATGAGCGTCAGCTAGCGAATCACGTTCTACCGGCGCTTGGCGAGTTGCGGCTGGGCGAGGTTACAACGCCGCTGGTGGACAAGTTCATTGGACAGGTCAAGGCCGATGTTGGGCCGCCGACGGCGAGGACGTGTCGAAGCGTTGTCTCGGGCGTGATGGGCGTCGCGGTTCGATTCGGCGCAGTGGCGGCAAATCCGGTCCGTGAGGTCGATCGCGTCGAGTCGAAGGCGAAGCGGCAACCTCGGGCTCTCACGGCCAAGGAGTGGCGGGCATGGCTGGCTCGTCTGCGCGCCGACGAAAAGGCTGTTGCGCGCGACCTGCCTGACTTGTCGCTGTTCATGATGGGTACGGGTGTACGGATCGGGGAAGCTCTTGCGGTGCAGTGGTCGCAGGTCGACCTCTCGGGTCAGGTGGCGATCACGCACACGATCGTGCGCGTCAAGGGCCAGGGTTTGCTGCGCAAGCGGACGAAGAGCCAGGCGGGGGAGCGGACGCTCGCACTGCCGTTATCTCTGCGCTCGATGCTGCGTAGCCGGTTCATGGTCGGGGTGCGGCTCGACGATCCTGTGTTCCCGAACACCGTTGGCGGCTATCGTGATCCCAGCAACACACGCCGTGAGTTGCGTGAGGCGCGCGGCGATGACCTGTTGTCGTGGGTGACGTCGCACAACTTCCGCAAGACTGCCGCGACCGTTCTTGACGATGCGGGACACAGCGGACGTCAGGTCGCGGATCAGATCGGCCACTCCCGCCCGTCTCTGACTCAGGATGTGTATCTCGGGCGCAAGGTCGCGAACCCGCGAGCTGCTGAGGATCTGGAGCAGTTCATCGACGGGGAGCCGGACGAACACGACCCATCCTCGCAAAAGGATGGGTAATGTGTGGCCTACTGGCCTTGGAGGGCCGTTTTGGTGCGGCATCAGGGACTCGAACCCCGAACCCACTGATTAAGAGTCAGTTGCTCTGCCAATTGAGCTAATGCCGCAAGAGCAGAGTTACTGTATCAGCGTCTGTCGCCAAGGCTGAAATCGAGGTCAGTGCCGCGCCTCGAGCAGCGCCATCGCGGCGTTGTGGCCGCCGATGCCGCTGACGGCTCCGCCGCGTACGGCGCCGCTCCCGCAGAGCAGCAGCCGGGGGTGGTCGGTGGCCACTCCCCACCGTGCGGCCGGTGAATCGTCCGAGAGGTCGTCGCGCCACGGCCAGGCGAGGTCGCCGTGGAAGATGTGGCCGCCGGGCATTGCGACCGCGGCCTCGACGTCTTGGGGAGCCTTGGCCTCGATGCACGGGTCGCCGTTCTCGTCGCGGGAGAGTACGGACTCGATCGGTTCCTCCAGATGCGCGTCCAGCGCCGAGAGCGCAGCGTGTACGGCCTGACGGCGGGCGGCGTCGAGATCGGGTTCGAAGACGTCCGGCGGCATGTGCAGCCCGAAGTACGTCAAGGTGTGAGCTCCCGAGGCGGCCAGCTCGGGGGAGAGGATCGACGGGTCGGTGAGCGTGTGGCAGTACAGCTCACCGGGCGGGTTGGCCGGAGCGACTCCACCGGCCGCCTCTTCGTACGCACGCTCCAGGTCGGTGTACGACTCGCCGACGTGCAGAGTGCCGGCGAAGGCGAGCGCGGGATCAATCCCCGAACGGAGCCGCGGCAAGCGGTCGACGAGCAGGTTGATTTTGAGCTGCGCTCCCCGTGGCTCGGTTGCCGGCGCGCGGCCGCGCAGGCGATCGAGTACGGCGGGCGCTGCGCCGCCCAGTACCCAGTCGCATTCGACGGTCCGGTCGTCGACCGTGACCGAAGCCCCGGAATCGCCTAGCGCGACTCCGGTCACCATGCGGCCGGTCTCCAGCTTCGCGCCCGCCTCGCGGGCCACCCTCGCGAGCTCGGCGGTCACTGCGCCCATGCCGCCGACGGGTACGCGCCATTCGCCGGTTCCGTTACCTACAAGGTGATACAGGAAGCAGCGGTTCTGGATCAGCGACGGGTCGCGCAGCGAGGCGAACGTACCGATCAACGCATCCGTAGCCACGACCCCGCGTACCAGATCGTCGTCGAAGCGAGCCTCGATCGCAGCGCCGAGGGGTTCTTCGACAAGCTCGTCCCAGATGCCCGAATCGACGTGAGTACGCAGGTCTGAGGCAGCCGGAAGCGGTTCGAGCAGGGTGGGTGCGACGGTCCGCGCGAACCCCGCCACGTCGGAGTAGAACTGACGCCACGCGTCGTACGCCCGGTCGGACCCTGTGATCGCGCGGAACGATTCAGCCGTCGGAGCGCCCTCGGGTTGCTCGATGTACAAGCCACCTGCCCGGCCGTCGCGAAGCGTCGGGGTGAACGATGCGGTCGGACGCGACCGGAGTTCGAGGCTCAGCCCGAGGTCGCGGATCAGTTCGTCGGGCATGACGCTCACGAGGTACGAATACCTCGACAGTCGTGCATCGACGCCCGGGAACGGTCGCTCACTGACGGCGGCGCCGCCGACGTGGTCCGACCGTTCGAGCACGACGACCTCGAGCCCTGCGCGAGCGAGGTACGTAGCTGCGACGAGCGCGTTGTGGCCACCGCCGACGATCGCGACGTCGCAGTGTGCGGGCAGTGGTGCGTCGGATGCCATGTCGGGCAGGGTATCCGTCGCTGCGTTGCGAGCGGTTACGCCCGGATGGCATTGCGTTGCGAGCAGGGGCGCCCAGATGGCTTCGGGTTGCGATCGGTTACGCCCAGATCTACCAGGTAGCGACCTGGGCGTAACCGATCGCAAAAAGGGGCGGCCACCCCGCAGCCGTCAGCGCGGCACCTGCGACCCCCAACCGAGCGTCCGCGTCACGGCCTCGTTCCAGTTGTGCGCCTCCGCGCTGCGCTTGGCGGGATCCATCGCCGGCCGCCACCTCGCCGCCCGGTGCCAGTTGCGGCGGAGTACGGCCAGGTCGGCCCAGTAGTCGACCGCGAGCCCGGCGACGTACGCCGCGCCGAGCGAGACGGTTTCCGACACCAGCGGACGCTCCACCTGTACGTCGAGCACATCGGCGATGAACTGCATCAGCAGATGATTCGCGGTCATCCCGCCGTCGACCCGCAGCGAGCGCAACGAGATGCCGGCGGACTCGATCGCCTCGACGACCTCCCAGGTCTGCCACCCGGTCGCCTCGAGTACCGCCCTCGCGATGTGCCCCTGTTCGACGTACGAAGTGAGACCGACGATCACGCCGCGCGCGTCCGGCCGCCACCGAGGCGCGAACAACCCGGAGAATGCAGGCACGATGTAGCAGCCGCCGTTGTCGTCGACGGTACGCGCGAGCGTCTCGATCTGTGGCGCGGACGGGATCATCTCGAGCGCGTCACGGAACCATTGCACGAGCGAGCCGGTCATCGCGATCGAACCCTCGAGCGCATACCGCGCCTGACCCTCGCCATCGACGTACGCGACCGTCGGGATCAGCCCGGCAGAGTGGTCGATGATCCGCTCACCGGTGTTGACCAGCAGGAACGCCCCGGTGCCGTACGTGCACTTCGCCTCGCCGCCGGCGAAGCAGGTCTGCCCGAACAACGCGGCCTGCTGGTCGCCGATCGCGCCGCCGATTCGCACACCGGGGAGCACCGATGCGCATCGGCCGTACACCTGCGAGTTCGGGCGGATCGCGGGTAGCAGCTGTTCGGGGATGTCGAGTACGTCGAGTAGTCGCTGGTCCCACTCGAGAGTCCGCAGGTTCATCAGCATCGTGCGGCTGGCGTTCGTCACGTCGGTGACATGCACGCCGCCGTGCGGGCCTCCGGTCAGCTTCCAGATCAGCCAGCTCTCCATGGTGCCGAACAGCGCCCGGCCCGCACGCGCCCGTGCCTCGAGCTGCGGGACATTGTCGAGCAGCCACCGAAGCCGCGGCCCGGAGAAGTACGCCGACGGGTGGAGCCCCGCGACGTCGCGGAACAGGTCCGCGTGACCGTCGCGCTCGATCTGCTCCACGATCGCGTCCGTGCGAGTGTCCTGCCACGTGATCGCAGGCGTGAGGGCCCGCCCGGTGTCGGGGTCCCACACGATGGTCGTCTCGCGTTGGTTGGCGATGCCGATCGCTGCGACGTCGTCGAGTGCAGCGCCGGCGTCCTGCACGGCCGCGGGCACGATCGCCTCGACGATGCGCCAGATCTCGTCGGCGTCGTGCTGCACCCAACCCGGCCGCGGGTACGCCTGCCGGTGCTCACGTTGCGACACCGCGAGCATCCGACCCTCGTGGTCGAACACCAGACAGCGCGTCGACGTCGTGCCCTGGTCGATCGCCGCGACCACCGACCCACTCATCTCGACTGTCCGATCGCTCGGGTGATCGTTTTGGCCATTGCACCGAGGTGCTGGGTGAGCGTGGCGTCCGGTACGCCGCTCGAGTCGAACAGCCGGTCGACCTGGCCGACGACTTCGAGTGCTGCGACACCGAGGCCGGCCGGCCCGCGCAGCGGTACGGCGATGCCCCCGATGCCCGGCCGGTACTCGCCCCGGTCGGTTGCCGTGCCCGACTCGCGTACGCGGGCGATCTCGCGTTCGAGTCCGGCAACGGTCGCGACCGTCCGCCTGGTGAACCGGTCCATGGTGCGTTGCTCCTGCGGCGGCATCCCGGGTGCGAAGGCGAGCAGCGACTTGCCCGCAGCGGTCGCGTGGAGCGGGAGCAGTTCGCCGATCCGGAGATCCTGGGGAGTGTTGTCCGGGCGGAAGACGTGGTGGACGATCTCTGCACCCGTCGCGGTCGGAACGGCGATGAGTGTCTCCAGCCTGGTGAGCGCGGCGAGGGAGTCGGTCCAGCCCATCGCGATCGAACGCAGATCGTGCGGATCGATCCGTGCGTGTTCGAGCATGTCGAACGCCTTGCCGAGGCTGTAGCGGCGGGTATCGCGGTCCTGTCGTACGAAGTCTCCGGCCTGCAGCGTGCGCACGATCCCGTGTGCGGTCGGCTTCGCCAGGTCCAACATGGCGGCGATCTCGTACAAGGCGAGCGGCCGGCCCGTACGTCCGAGGACCGTCAGCACCGCCATCGCGCGTTCCACGCTCTGTACATGCCCCGGCATCAGACTGTCACCGCCGCGTTCGACATAGTCGAACGCTACAGGTTGACCCAGGTCACATCGAGTTTCTACCGTTCCAGCACCGCGTCGCGCCTGACGACGTGGCCCCGGACTGCCGTGATCGGCAGCGTGACGAGGAGGCGCAGGGAGCCAATGTCTCTTGGCGAAGTATTCGTGAGTGAAGTGATCGGGACGGGCATGCTGACCCTTCTCGGTGTCGGCGTGGTGGCCAACGTGCTACTCGGCAAGACGAAAGGCAGGGGCGTCGGCGGCGACTGGCTGCTGATCAACATCGGCTGGGGCTTTGCCGTGATGGCGGGCGTTTACGCTGCGTACAAGTCGGGCGCGCACCTGAACCCAGCGGTGACGTTCGGGATCTTGTCGTCGGGCGCCGATACGTACGCGGACGGTGTCGACGTCGACGCCGGCTCAACACTCGTATATCTGGCCAGCGAGATGATCGGGGCATTCCTCGGTGCGGTGGTCGCCTGGGCGGCGTACAAGCAGCACTACGACGACCCCGAGGCAGATGCGGGTGCCAAGCTCGGCACCTTCTCGACCGGCCCGGAGATCCGCAACTACGTCTGGAACTTCGTCACCGAGGTGATCGCGACCTTCGTACTGGTGTACATCATCTTGAGTTTCGCCAAGACGCCCAGCGGTCTTGGCCCGTTGGCGGTCGCGCTACTCGTCGTCGGCATCGGCGCCTCGCTCGGTGGTCCGACCGGGTACGCGATCAACCCGGCCCGAGACCTCGGCCCGCGCATCGCGCACTTCCTGTTGCCGATCAAGGGCAAGGGCGGCAGCGACTGGTCGTACGCATGGGTGCCGATTGCCGGCCCGATCGTCGGCGGCGTCCTCGCCGGTCTGCTCTCACAGGGGACCTTCTGATCGACCGCCGCAACCAGCACATCAACCAGCCGTAACACAGGAGGAAACACCATGGCTGACTTCGTCGGCGCCATCGACCAAGGCACCACCAGTACCAGATTCATGATCTTCGACCACGGGGGCAACGAGGTCGCCCGCCATCAGCTCGAGCACGAGCAGATCATGCCGCGGGCCGGCTGGGTCGAGCACAACCCGGTCGAGATCTGGGAGCGGTCGTCGGCCGTCATCCAGACCGCCCTCGGCAAGGCCGGGCTCACTTCGAACGACCTCGCCGCGTTCGGTATCACCAACCAGCGTGAGACGACGGTGATCTGGGACCGCAACACCGGTCGTCCCTACTACAACGCCATCGTCTGGCAAGACACCCGTACTGACCGCATCGCCTCTGCCCTCGAACGCGAAGGCAAGGGTGACGTCATCCGGCAGAAGGCAGGCTTGCCGCCGGCCCCGTACTTCTCCGGCGGCAAGATCCAATGGATCTTCGAGAACGTCGACGGCGTACGCGGGGCAGCCGAGCGCGGTGATGCGCTCTTCGGCAACACCGACACCTGGGTGCTGTGGCAGCTGACCGGCGGGGTGAGCGGCGGTGTGCACATCACCGACGTCACCAACGCGAGTCGCACCATGCTGATGAACCTCGAGACACTCGACTGGGACGACGAGCTGCTCGGCTTCTTCGACATTCCGCGGCAGATGCTGCCGACGATCAAGCCGTCGTCGTCGCCCGACCCGTACGGCACGACGTTGCGCACGGGTCCGGTCGCGGGCGAGGTGCCGATCACGGGCGACCTCGGCGACCAGCAGGCCGCGACCGTCGGGCAGGTGTGCTTCAGCCCCGGCGAGGCCAAGAACACCTACGGCACTGGCAACTTCATGCTGATGAACACCGGTACGGAGATCGTGCGGTCGAAGAACGGCCTGCTCACGACCCCCGCGTACAAGTTCGGCGACGAGCCGGCCGTGTACGCGTTGGAGGGCTCGATCGCGGTCACCGGCTCGGCCGTGCAGTGGCTGCGCGATCAGCTCGGCATCATCAGCGGCGCTGCTCAGTCGGAGGCGTTGGCCCGTCAGGTCGAGGACAACGGCGGGATGTACTTCGTACCCGCGTTCTCCGGACTGTTCGCGCCGTACTGGCGCTCCGACGCACGCGGCGCCATCGTCGGCCTGTCGCGCTTCAACACCAACGCGCATTTGGCACGCGCGACGCTGGAGGCAATCTGCTACCAGAGCCTGGACGTGTCCGGCGCGATGACGGCCGACTCGGGCGTGCAGCTGGAGACGCTCAAGGTCGACGGCGGCGTGACCGAGAACGAGCTGTGCATGCAGATCCAGGCAGACGTCATGGGCGTACCCGTCAGCCGTCCGGTGGTCGCCGAGACCACCGCACTCGGCGCTGCGTACGCGGCCGGTCTCGCTGTCGGGTTCTGGCAGAACACCGACGAGCTCCGCCAGAACTGGAACGAGTCGAAGCGCTGGCAGCCCGAGTGGAGCGACGCGCAACGCGAGGAGGGCTACGCCAACTGGAAGAAGGCGGTGAAGCGTACGCTCGACTGGGTCGACGTCGACTGAGCTCTCGCAACGCATAAGGAGCAGCAGATGAAGCCGATCGCCCTCTCGCCGGAGCAGCGTACGCAGGCGCTGCAGCGCATGTCTGAGGAAACGCTCGACATCCTCGTGATCGGCGGTGGTGTCGTGGGTGCGGGATGCGCCCTCGACGCCGCCACCCGCGGGTTGTCGGTCGGCCTCGTCGAGGCGCGCGACTATGCATCCGGTACGTCCAGCCGCTCCAGCAAGCTGATCCACGGCGGATTGCGCTATCTGGAGATGCTCGATTTCCGGTTGGTCGCCGAGGCGTTGCAAGAGCGCGGTCTGCTGATTCAGACCATCGCGCCACATCTGATCCGGCCGGTGCCGTTCGTCTACCCGCTCAAGGGGCGGGTCTGGGAGCGGCTCTACGCCGGTTCAGGTGTTGCGTTGTACGACACGCTCGGCCTGCTCTCCGGTCGATCTCGCGGGGTGCCGCACCACCGGCATCTGACCCGGCGAGGTGCACGCAAGCTCGTGCCGTCGCTACGCAAGGACGCACTGATCGGCGCCTTGCAGTACTACGACGCCCAGGTCGACGACGCTCGGTTCACCATGACCGTCGCACGCACAGCGGCCGCCTACGGTGCCTCTGTCGCCAGCCGTACGAGGGTCACCGGGCTGCTGCGCGAGGGCGAGCGTGTGACAGGCGCGCGAGTTCTCGACCTGGAGTCCGGCGCCGAAGTCGAGGTGCATGCCCGCCAGGTCGTCAACGCGACCGGCGTCTGGACCGACGAGACGCAGTCGTTCGCCAACGAGCGTGGGCAGTTCCACGTACGCGCCAGCAAGGGCATCCATCTCGTCGTGCCACGCGATCGGATCCGCTCCGAGTCCGGGCTGATACTGCGTACGGAGAAATCGGTGTTGTTCGTGATTCCGTGGGGCCGCCACTGGATCATCGGCACGACCGACACCGACTGGACCCTGAGCAAGGACCATCCGGCCGCGAGCCAGAGCGATATCGACTACCTGCTGGAGCACGTCAACACGGTGCTCGAGGTGCCGTTGACTCGGGCCGATGTCGAGGGCGTTTACGCGGGGCTACGGCCATTGCTCGAAGGAGAGTCGGATGCGACCTCCAAGCTGTCCCGTGAGCACGCGGTCGCACACAGCGTGCCGGGGCTGGTCGTCATCGCGGGCGGCAAGTTCACGACGTACCGGGTGATGGCCGAGGACGCCGTCGACGAGGCAGTGCACGGCCTCTCGCAGGTCCTCGACCGGCGGGTGCCGGACTCGTGCACAGACACCGTTCCGCTGCTGGGCGCCGACGGGTTCGATGCCTGGTGGAACCAGCGGCACATGCTCTCCCGCAGCAGCGGGCTGCACGAGGCGCGCATCGAGCACCTGCTCGGCCGGTACGGCTCGCTGATCGAGGAGGTGCTGGCGCTGGTCGCCGAGGACCCGTCCCTCGGTGACCCGATCGCCGGTGCCGACGACTATCTGCGTGCAGAGGTCGTCTATGCGGTGACGCATGAGGGAGCGCGGCACCTCGACGACGTTCTCACGAGGCGTACGCGCGTCTCCATCGAGACGTTCGACCGCGGTACGAGTGCGGCCGCCGACGTCGCGAAGCTGATGGGCGGCGTACTCGGCTGGGACGACGCGCAACGCGACCGTGAACTCGAGCACTACCTCAAGCGGGTCGAGGCCGAGCGCGAGAGTCAGGAGATGCCCGACGACGAGACGGCCGACGCCGCGCGGATGGGTGCTCCAGATGTCGTACCCGTCTCGACCAGCTGACCGTACGAGAAGAGTTCGCGGACTAATCGGTCCTGCGGGGCCGGCGTAGCAACGAAAAGTCCGCGAACTCTTCACAACGGAACGAGGATCGCGATGCCGAACGCGCCGCACGTGGGCGTACGCGGCACGCTCGCACTGGCCGGACTCGCCTTGTCGGCCTTCACGTTCAACACCACGGAGAACCTCCCGGTCGGGCTGCTCGGCCTGATCGCACACGACCTCGACACCTCGCTGTCGGCGGCCGGATCGCTCGTGGCTGTGTACGGTCTCGTGGTCGCCGTCACCTCGGTGCCGCTGGCGCGACTCGCGCGGCCGTTCCCGCGACGCTACGTGCTGGCGGCTGTCCTGGGGATCCTCGTTGCCTCGACTGTCGTGTGCGCGACGGCCGACTCCTTCGGAGTGCTGTTTGCGGCGCGCATCGCGACGGCGCTCGCGCAGGCGTTGTTCTGGGCGGTCATGGCACCGGCCGCGGTCGGAATCTTTCGGCCCGAGGTACGAGGCCGCGTCGTCGGGGTGCTGTTTGCGTGCTGATCGCTCGCGACGGTGGCTGGCGTTCCGGCCGGCACGTGGTTGGGCCACCAGGCAGATTGGAGTACGCCGTTCATCGCCCTCGCCTGTCTCGGCCTGGTCGCGTTGGTGCTGGTCGCCGGGTGCCTGCCGACGACGCGACCTGGCTCATCGCATGCCGATGTCGGCGCGAACCCGGACGCACGCGCGTACGTCATCGTGCTCGCCACGACCGCGCTTGCAGCGACCGGTGCGTTCGCGGCGTTCACCTATATCGCGCCGTTCCTTCGCGGCGTCGCGGGTTTCGGCGCCGGCGGCGTGAGCGCCATGTTGACCGTGTTCGGGATCGGCGGCCTGACCGGCGTACTGCTGGTCGGCGCGGTCGCCGATCGCCATCCGCGCTTGGTAGTTGCGATTCCGGTGACTGGCCAGGCCGTCGCCCTGGCGATGCTCACGGCCTTCGGCGCGAGCCCCGTCGCGGCGGTGGTGGGCGTACTCGTGCTCGGGCTCACTGCAGCGCCGGTGTTCGCGGCGACGCAGGGGCGGATCATGCACGTGGCTCCGCGTGGCACGGACACGGCGTCCGCGGCGAACTCCGCGGCCTTCAACCTCGGCATCGCCGCCGGCGGTGCGTGCGGCGGAGTCGTACTCGCTCTAGCCTCCGTCCGATCGACGTTCCTGCTCGGTACGGTGATCAGCGCGGTCGCGACCGTTCTCGTCTGGTCCGAGCGGCGCTTCGGTCGTACGCCTGTCGCCGCCTGAGCTCGGTGTCGGACCCAAGCGGAACGCATCAGGCACCCGAACGGCCGGGAAAGGGAACAGCCCCGGAACACAGCGGCTCCGGGGCTGTCTCGTGGGGTGAGTGACGGGGCTTGAACCCGCGACCCTCGGCACCACAAGCCGATGCTCTACCAGCTGAGCTACACCCACCACGCGCACACGGCGTACACCGCATGCGGCCTGAGAAAGTGTAGCCGGTCAGTCGGACGGTGTGCCGCGCAGGGACCCACCGTGTTCGGCGGCGAGAGCGCGTGCCGTCTCGGTGTCCGGACCGGGTTGAGGTACGAAGACCGCCGCGCGGTAGTAGCGCAGCTCCTCGATGCTCTCCTGGATGTCGGCCAGCGCACGGTGGTTGCCGGACTTGTCGGGCGCCGCGAAGTACGCGCGGGGATACCAGCGCCGCGACAGCTCCTTGATCGACGACACGTCGACGATCCGGTAGTGCAGGTACGCCTCGAGCTCGGGAGTGTCACGGACCAAGAACGCGCGGTCCGTGCCGACGGAGTTACCGGCGAGCGGCGCCTTGCCCGGCTCGGGGACGTGCTCACGTACGTAACTGAGGACTGTGTTCTGGGCCTCGGCCAGGGTCATGCCCCCGTCGAGCTCCTCGAGCAGCCCGGAGTCGGTGTGCATCTTCGTGACGAAGTCGTTCATCTGCGCGAGCGCGGCCTCGGGAGGCTTGATGACGACGTCGACGCCCTCACCGAGCACGTTGAGCTCGAAGTCGGTCACGAGGGCCGCGACCTCGATCAGCGCGTCGTGCTCCATGTCGAGCCCGGTCATCTCGCAGTCGATCCACACCAGCTTGTCATTCACGGCCAGCCACCCTAACCTCTGTCGCGCTGATCTGCGGAATCGTCACCAGACCGTTGCGGAGTCGGCGGTCGCATCAGACCGCTGCGGTCGAGTACGTACACGATCAGCACGATCAGCAGCAGTCCGGCACACGCCGCGACCGTCGACACGATCGGGGCACCGGCATAGATCAGGAGTGCGGCGGCGAGTGCCAGCGCGGGTAGGCTCCACACAACCAACGTTCGCAGGGCGCTCACGGGGCGAGCGGCGCGTCGCCGACCTGACCGAGACATCCGTACTCCCCGCTATCGTGGCCGGACCCAAGCGTAGTGGTTAGCAGCGGTGGAGAGGGCGAAGATCGTGAGTAGCACAGGGCCGGACCGGCGCGCCCGCGCCGAGCGGATGCGCAAGGACCGCGAGCGTGCCGGGCGTCGCCGACGCAATCGCATCACGGCCGCGATCGTCGCCGCCGTGGTCATCCTGGTCGGTGTCGCCGCGGTTGCGATCGGCTCGGCGTCCGACGACGACTCGCCTTCGGAATGGGAGGGATTCCCGGCCGACGGCATCGTGTACGACCAGAAGGCGGCGACGGGGGAGTCGTCGAACGACAGTCCGGTCGGTGTCGTCGTGTACGAAGACTTCCAATGCCCGCATTGTGCGGCGTTCGAGATGGAGACGCGCGAGCTGGTGTCCGACTACGTCGAGGACGGCACGATCAGGGTTGCGTACGAGCCCCTGAACTACATCGACCAGGGCATGGGCGGCTCGACGGAGTACTCGATGCGGGCCGCGAACGCAGCAACGTGCGTGTACGACGAGGGCGGCGGCCAGGCGTTCCAGGACTTCTCGGAGCTGTTGTTCGACAACCAGAAGGCCGAGGGCACGGCGGGCTTCAACGATCAGGAGCTCACGGCGTACGCCGATGAGGCCGGTGTCGACGACCTGGGTTCGTGCCTGGTCGAGTTGCCGCATCAGAAGGAGATCGAGAAGCGTACGCGCGACTTCGCGACGTCCGAGGTCGGCGAGAACGGCACGCCGGCCGTCGTCGTCGACGGCGAGCGACTGCCGAGCCCGAGTGCGGACGCGCTCCGCGAGGCGATCGAGGACGCCGCGTAGAGCCGCGCCCGGGTGGGCGCACACCCATCTGTTGTGGTCGCGTGACCTGATCCCGGTATCGTGGGGCGCGGTCGCGCGCGCTCGACCGGATGGAACCAACGATCGGTGCCGCGCGTTGGCCGGAAGAACCCTGCCACGCACGTACGTAGTGCTCGACGCGGCCCGACGACACGGTCGCGTCCGACGAGAGAGTGAAACTTGAGCAGTAAGAACGAGCGCCCCGATCGCCGCGCCCGCGCCGAGCAGATGCGTAAGGAGCGTGAGCGCGCCGCCAAGCGTCGCCGTAACGGCATCACGGTCGGCATCGTCGTGGTGGTCGTCGTACTCATCGCCGCAGCCGGGTTCGGCATCTACCAGGCCACCGACGACAACGCCGCCGCCGGATCGACGCCGAGCGGTGCGACCGAGGATGGCGGGTTCGTGGTCGACCAGAAGACCCTGACCGGTGAGTCGTCGTCGGACAAGCAGCCGGTCGACGTCGTGATCTACGAGGACTTCCAGTGCCCCGGCTGTCGTGCCTTCGAAACATCGACGCGCACGGTCGTCGACCAACTCATCAAGAACGGCACGATCGAGGTCGAGTACCGCCCGCTCGACTTCATCGACCAGAACATGGGCGGTCAGACCGAGTACTCGATCAAGTCCGCCAACGCGGCCGTCTGCGTGTACGAGGAGGCCGGCGCGAAGGCGTTCTACGAGCTGCACAAGCCGCTTTTCGACAACCAGATGGAAGAAGGCGGCCCGGGCTTCACCGACCAGCAGTACAAGGACTTCGCCAGCGACGTCGGTGCCGACGGCGTCAGCTCGTGCATCTCGGACCGGCCGTACGCCGACTTCATCCAGGACACGACACGGGCGTTCGCCAAGGAGGGCTACAACAGCACTCCGACGATCCTGATCAACGGCGAGGAGCTGGAGGGCCAGACCAAGGACGGTCAGTCGCTGCTGCCGACCGCACAGGAGTTCCAGACCGCCGTCGAGAAGGCGGCGAACTCCTGAGCCGACGCGGCGAATAGCCTGGACCTGCGCGGCGCGCCCGGCAGGACTCGAACCTGCGACCGGTGGATTAGAAGAGCCCCACTCCGCGCAACATGCCCGCGATTTCAGGTCCAGAAGTGGCGTGTTCGCCGCCATAGCCCGCACCACGAGCACCAGTTGACTCCATTTTCGCACCACGTTTGATCCCACGCGCCGAGTGCGCCTGTGCTCCTCGTGGCGTCGCGCGCATTGACAGTCGGCGGCAGACGCCTTGTGCCCCGCTGACGTTGAAGTGGTGGTCGTGGCGTCTGGACATACATGGCGTTGCTCAAGCGCTTGGCGGTGCGCTGTGGCTCCCCGGGATGTTCAGTCTGCATCGATGAAGCGGAGAGCGGCGTCGAGCCTGGGGATAGCGGTCAAAGTGGCGATGTAGTCAGTGTTCAGGTCGATAAGTGTTGGTAGTGCTTTGGCTAGCCAGTCGCGAAGATAGTTCGCCCACTCCTCGCGCTTCTCATCGTGGAAGGTCCAGCCTTGGTCGTCGGCGGTTTCGACCAATGCATACAGCGTGCTGAGGCGTCCATCAGCGATTGGGGCCGGTCCGCCGTCATCGGCTACTCGAGCGGCCCAGAGACGGTGACGGCCGTTCGCGATGCCGATCTCCAATCGTTGCGTCACATCGATCTCGGGCATCGGGCCAGGTTCGATGAGTCGGCGCCACCAAGATCGTGGCCGTTCGCCACCGTCGGACTGGGCCTTCGTGGCGTAGTTCCGCACCTGGGCGCCGAATCGAACGTTAAGCGGGATGTCGTGGACCCAGGAACGGACGATGGCTGCTTCGGCCTCGGTGAGGTCGGCATCTATACGGACGTCTCGGGAGGTGTGCCACTCGGCGGTCTCGGGTACGTACGCGGCAGCGCTAACGGCAGCGCGTACAGCAGCGATGATGAGTGGCCACCGGTGGTCTTCGTGCAGGTAGCCACGGGAACGGCCGTCGTCGACGTCCGGATCTCTCACCTGAGGGTTCAACGAGGCCGGGAACCACACCCACGCCTGCGGCCAATGAACCGTCACGTCAAGAGTCATTAGCTAGCCTCCAAGGTTGGTCGTGCTCCGCCGTGCACGAATCCTCCCCGCAGGTGCGGACACTGCGCGCGGAACATCAACGAGACACCCCTTGGCTCTCAACAGCCGCTCGGCGCGCGGTCACGCGTACGCCGGACCTGACGCCGTCACGGGAGATTCCGAGGGCAGGAGAGGCCAACGGCTGGACGGTCTCCGAGCGCGGCCGCGCTCGGCCGAGATCCGCGACGCATACTCCGCTGCGCACTGAGCCAGAAGGCACGTTTCATTGGAACAGCGTGCATCCCAGTTGATAGGGCAGGCTTGTCGCTCGCACACGAAGCACCACTGGCAGTTGCTCCCGTCGTGCGATACTATCGACCTGCGGTAGTATGGTTTGTGTGATTCGGTCGTTCGCGGACAAGCAGACTCAGAAGGTCTGGGAGCGCGCACACGTTCGCCGGCTCGGGCGTGACGTGCAGCGGGCAGCGCAAAAGAAGCTGCGCCTGCTGAACGCGGCCGGCTCGATCAACGACCTACGTGTGCCGCCGGGCAACCGCCTGGAGAAGCTAGCCGGCGACCGCGACGGGCAACACTCCATCCGCGTCAACGACCAATACCGGATCTGCTTCGTCTGGACCGAGAGCGGCCCCGATCAGGTCGAGATCACGGACTACCACTGAGAGGAGATAACGCGATGGCCACGACAGCACACGCACCCATCACGCCCGGCGAGATCCTCCAGACCGAGTTTCTGGAGCCGCTGGGTATCACCCCGTACCGCCTAGCGCAGGCCACTGGCCTGACCCAGACCCGGATCTCGGAGGTGATCCACGGCAAGCGCCGCATCACCCCTGACACTGCCCTGCGCCTCTCCAAGGCGCTCGGCCTGTCGGAGCGGTTCTGGCTCAACGTCCAGCTCGACTACGACCTTGAAGTCGAGCACGACCGACACGCCTCCGCTCTCGATGACGTGGAAAGACTCGTACCCGCCTGAGCGGCTGCCACCTCGCAGGAACACATGTGCCCTTAGACCGCGACGCCGCGGTCGTGCGGGTGGGTGAACGAGCACCCGAACGACGCACGGTCTCGCTCACCGGCGAGCTGAACCGTCACGGGTTTCGGACCGGTCGGTTATGTGTGGGCTGGCTCCGGTTGGAGCACTGGTAGGAGCCGATCGTAGTGGGCTTGTTCGTACTCGATCGGCGGGAGGTAGGTCAGGCTGGAGTGCAGACGATCGTGGTTGTACCAGTCGACCCATTCGGCGGTCAGGTACTCGGCCTCGGCGAGGGTCTTGATCGGCCCGTCGGGCTTGATGCACTCGTTCTTGTAGAGGCCGTTGATCGATTCCATCAGCGCATTGTCGTAACTGTCGCCGACGCTGCCTGTAGATGGCAGAATCCCGTTGTTTGCAAGGGATTCGCCGAACCGGACCGATGTGTATTGACTGCCCTTGTCGTTGTGATGGATCAGCCCGTCGGCGATCGGATGGCCCTGGTCACGCTGCCAGACCGCCATCGACAGGGCGTCACGAACCAGCCGGTCGGTCATCGTCGCCGCGACCGCCCAGCCGACGATCCGTTGGGAGAACACATCGACGACGAAGGCCGTGTAACACCAGCCCGACCAGGTCGAAACGTAGGTCATATCGGCGATCCAGCACTGGTCGGGCACCGCGGCGGTGAAGTTCCGCTGCACCAGGTCGGTGGCCGGTTCGCGACCCTCGTCGCGGATCGTGGTGCGTTTCTGCTTTCCTCGACGCAATCCGACCAGGCCTTCCTGGCGCATCAACCGGTCGACCTGGCAGAACGACACCCGCTGGCCCTGCCGGCGCAGCCAGCGGGTCATCTTGCGCCGTCCGTAGAACCGCTCCCGCGGCAACCGGCCGGTCACCGGATCCTGCCGCCGGGTGGCCAGTAGCGCCTCCACGACGACCGCATCCTCGACGGCTCGGTCGCTTGCCGGGCGAGTCCGTGCCTTACGATAGGCACGCTCGGTGAAGGCCACGCCGAGCTGCTGTAAAACCTTGCAGACAAGGAAGATCCGGTGACCGCATCGACGCTGGGCATCGATGAACTCGACGATCATCGGCGTCGGGGGTCGAGTTCCCCCGCGAAGAAAACCGACGCTGCCTTCAAGATCTCATTGGCCTCCCGCAGCTCGCGGTTCTCCCGCTCCAACTCCTTGATCCGGGCCCTCTCGCTACTTGTCGAGCCAGGCGCGACGCCAGCATCAACCTGGGCCTGCTTCACCCACCGGCGCAGCGATTCGACCCCCACTCCAACCTTGGGAGCGATCGCCTTACACGCCAGATACGGGCTGTCGTACTCCTCCAGATGATCCTGGACCATCCGGACCGCACGATCGCGCTGCTGCTTCGGAAACTGCTTCGGCATGACACCGATCCTCTCGCAAAGGACCGGAACCAAACCCGTGACGGTTCAAGTCTGGGCGACTCGAAGTCGGTGGCCGTTGCGGATTTGCCGCCTGCGATGCGAGGAGACAGGTCTCAGGTAAGCCGACGCATTGCGGGAATGGGTCAGCCTGCGCTGCTCCGGGTGTGAGTAGGACGTTGTTAGAGGAGACGGGCGGGCTCGGATCCAGCGGTCGCGACCGTTGAGAGGGGTTGCGCTGAGACAGTGTCTCATTTATGGTCGATCAGCAAGATCGCTCACGCGTCGTCACAGAGATCGGGTCACTATGCATTCCATCCGACGTCTTCCTTACGTGGTGCTAGCGGCGCTCGCCGTGCTTGCGTACAGCGGGTGCTCGCCGAGTTCTGAGGGGTCCTCGGGCGAGGGTGACCTCGACCAGGTCTCTGTCGCGGTTACCGGGGTCAACTCGTTGCATATGTGGGCGATGGTCGCTGAGGACCACAACCTGATGGAGCCTTGGGGCATCGACCTGAATCTTGTGACTTTAGATGGGCAGTCGAAGGTTGTTCCGTCGCTGCTGTCTGGTGAGGTCCAGTTCGCCTCGTCGACACCCGAGCAGGCGATGACGGCAACCCTGCAGAATCCTTCGCTTCAGATGGTCGTCTCGTCCTTCACTGCCAATCCATATGTGGTGGTCGCCAAGGGTGGGGTTGATGATCTGGACGACCTATCTGGGAAGACCATTGGTGTGAACGCGTTGGGTGCGAGCGCCGACTACTTCAGCGCCAAGATCGCTCTTGAGGATCATGGTTTGGAGGAGGGTGACGACTACACGTTTGTGCAGTCAGGCAACACGGCTCAGCGGGTGTCTGCGTTGGAGTCTGGCCAGATCGACGCGATGCTTGCGTGGGAGCCCGATGTCAGCCGTGCCGAGGAGGTTGGGGCGGCGCCGGTCATGTCTCTCGCCGAGGTGTCGAGCCTTAAGGGTGCGCAGTTCAGTACGTTTGTGGCACTTGAGTCCTGGTATGACGAGAACAGCGATGTCGCGGAGCGCTGGGTCCGTGGATATCAGGAGACAATTCGCTGGTTGCAGGACCCGGAGAATCGTGAGGATGTGGTTCGCAGTATCGCGGCGCACTTGGATGTATCCGATGAGCAGGCCGAACGCACGTATAAGCAGTTTCTGGTCGACCTACCGGCCGAGGATCCGGTATCGACGTTCAACGTTGAGTCCTTGGAGAAGATGCTCGAGAACGCACAAGCGGCGGGAGTGGATGCGCTCGGCGATGTTGACGGCGATGACCTCGACGGATTCTTCGACAACACCCTCGTCGACAACGCGAAGGAGCTGCACAAGTGAGTGTTGATCTCAATGCAGGTCGTCAGGCGAGCGAACACGACGAGATTGTCGTCGATTGGGACGTGCAGGTTCCTACCCGCGACGGCCTCGAGCTGCGTGCCGATGTGTTTCGCCCGCGGGAGGTAGGCGACTATCCCGTGATCCTCGCGATGGGACCGTATGGGAAGGGCCTGAACTTCGAGGAAGGGTTCCCCGCGAACTGGCGACGAATGATCGAGGCGTACCCGGAGGTGGCCGAGGACACTTCGAACCGGTTCCAGAATTGGGAGATGGTCGATCCGGAGAAGTGGGTCCCGGACGGTTATGTGTGCGTGCGCGTCGACTCGCGTGGTGCGGGGCGCTCGCGGGGTCTGCTGGATGTCTTCTCCCAGCTTGAGGCACGTGACTACTACGACTGCATCGAATGGGCGGGTGTCCAGCCTTGGAGTAACGGACGTGTCGGGCTCCTGGGTATCTCCTACTATGCGACGAATCAGTGGCATGTCGCCGCGCTGCAGCCACCGCACTTGTCGGCGATCTGCGTGTGGGAGGGCTTCGCCGACTACTACCGCGATGCCGCGAGACACGGTGGGATCCTCAGCGGTTTCCTCGAAGGATGGTTCAACCGGCAGGTGGCTCGCGTCCAGCACGGGGTCGCGGATCGCGGGTTCCGGGACCCCAACACGGGCTACGCCGTCGCCGGCGACGAGCAACTCTCGGAGCGTGCCCTGCGCGAGAACCGGGTCGACCCTGGCGAGCATGCGAGGGATCGCCGACTCGACGGTGCGTACTACGCCGAACGCACCCCGGATCTCTCTCGCATCAACGTCCCGTTGTTCTCAGCTGGGAATTGGGGTGGTATGGGTCTCCATACGCGTGGCAACATCGAGGGTTTCCTCGCGGTTGGCTCGCAAGAGAAGTGGCTCGAGATGCACGGTGACACACACTTCAGCCCGTTCTACACGGACAGAGGCGTGAGCCTTCAGAAACAGTTCTTCGGAACGTTCCTCAAGGATGAGGACAACGGCTGGCGTGAGCGACCCGCGGTCGAGTTGCTCATACGTCATCCGGGAGAACGCTTCGTCTCGCGATTCGAAGCGTCGTGGCCTCTGCCGGATACCAACTGGACAAGGTTCTACCTTGACCCACATACGATGTCCCTGGCACGCGAGCCCAGACCGGGCGCACCCTTGGAGTATCAGACGATGGGCGCCGGATTGAGGTTCTCGCTACCCGTCGTGGACCATGACCGCGAGTTCACCGGCCACTCGGCGGTACGGATGAGGGTGTCGTCCCAGACTTCGGACGCGGACATATTCGTCGCCTTGCAGCTCTTTGATCCGGATGGCGAGGAGGTGACGTTCATCGGTTCGAATGACCCTAAAGTCCCTGTCGGGCTGGGGTGGTTGCGGGCGTCGCATCGCGCGCTTGATACCGAACGTAGTACCTTCTACCGGCCCTATCACACACACTCCGACCCCCAACCTCTCGAGCCTGGTGTCCCCGTCGACGTCGATGTCGAGATCTGGCCGACCTGCATCGTCGTCCCGGCGGGTTATCGGCTCGAGCTCGCCATCCGCGGGTGCGACTACAAGAACTCTGGATCGAGCCTTGATGACGCAATGTACGAGATGCGCGGTGTCGGCCCGTTCGTGCACGTCGACGAAACCGACCGTCCAGCCTCGGTGTTCGACACAGTCGCGACCCTACATTTCGACGAGGACGAACCACCGTATCTCTTGCTCCCCGAGATCGACACGGGAAGGTAGGAGCGTGCAGCATCTCAATTTCACGATCATACGAATTCGAAGGGGAGGTGCAGGCCAATGAGCGGTATCGCTGAACGGATTACTAGATCACGAGAGGGTCGGAGCAAGTCCACCGGAGGGGTCGTGGCTTCAATCTATCGCAGATACGCGACCGCGATACACACGCTGGTGTCGCTCGCCATTGGACTGCTTTTGTGGCAGTACGCCGCTGCGCACACTAGCTCGCTGGTCATGGTTCCGGTGCAGGACATCTGGGACGCCTTCCTGCGAAACGTCGAGAATGGCCGTCTAGCGACCGACTTCCTGTCCAGTCTGCAGGGATTCTCCATCGGGCTCGCGTTGGCATCCGTGGCCGGTATCGCGGTCGGCATGCTGATGGCGTCATCGAAGCTCATCTTTGACCTGTTAGATCCATGGGTCTCGGCGCTGTACTCGACACCACTGATCGCGCTGGCGCCCGTATTCATCATCATCTTCGGTCTCGGCATGACGACAAAGGTGGCCGTAGTGCTATCGCTCGCCATCTTCCCGGTAATCATCAATACAACGGCCGGGATAAAGACCACAGACAAGGACCTTATCGAAACTGCCCAGTCGTTCGGAGCCGGCCGCATCGAAATCTTCCGCAAAGTGATGCTACCTTGGTCGGTTCCGTTCATTCTCACCGGTCTGCGTTTGGCTGTGGGTCGTGCTCTGATCGGTGTGGTTGTCGCGGAATTTTTCGGATCACAGGAAGGTCTCGGAAATCTCATCTTCGTTTCGTCGCAAACCTTCGACACCGCATCCGTATGGCTCGGCGTCTTCCTACTCGCAATTATCGGAACGGTTCTGATCCGGTTCATGTACACCGTTGAGAGGTGGGTCGCTCCATGGCGCCAGAACAGATGACGGGGCTCGGCACGGCGGCGCCGCGGCTAGAGATCACCAGCCTCAACAAGACCTTCGAGCGCCGCGGCGAAGAGATAGAAGTCCTGCAGGAAATCAACCTCACGGTCGCCGCCGGCGAGTTCGTCGCGATCGTCGGTGCCTCAGGATGCGGCAAGACCACGCTCGCGCGCATCGTGGATGGGCTCGAACACTCCACGAGCGGGACGATCCGGATTGACGGTGAGCCGCCCAACGGAGCCGGCCGAGACCAGAATCGAGGATTCGTCTTCCAGAAGGACAACCTGCTCCCGTGGCGAACGGTGCTCGACAATGTCGGCCTCGGCCTCGAACTACAACGTCGACCGTCAAGAGAAAGACGAGCTACCGCCCAGAAGTATTTAGACCTGGTCGGCCTCGGCTCCTTTAGCAAACACTATCCGCATGAGATCTCTGGCGGCATGAAGCAACGAGCAAACCTGGCGCGTGCGTTCAGCATTGAGCCGGAGATCCTACTGATGGACGAGCCATTCGCCGCGCTCGACGCGCAAACTCGAGAAATCATGCAGACCGAGCTCCTACGTGTCTGGAATGAATCGAACGGTGGGTCTGTTCTGTTCATCACCCACCAAATCGACGAAGCGCTGTTCCTGGCGAACAGAGTCGTGGTCCTGACCGCTCGGCCAGGACGCATCAAGGAGATCATCGAAGTTCCGTTCGAGCGTCCACGCACCCTCGAAATAAAGCGATCCCCAGAATTCGGTGCCTTGTACGACCGAATTTGGAAAATGATCGAAGAGGAAGTTCGGGATTCAATGGAAGTTGGATAAAGGAGATTTCGGGAGCTGGATGGATGCGGAACCCTCAAGCTCGCACTCTATGGCAATACTGGCAGTGGCGTGGGGGCAGTCAGGGTATGACCCGTCTCGGCGTTTCGCCGGCGCAGCGAAGTGTTCGCGAAAACTACTGTGGTGACCTAGGCGTCGAACCCGGGGAACCGGTAAACCATCCGTAACGGCCGGACCGTTTTTGGCTAATTGGGCACTAGGGCTTTCATGAGTAAATCCCATGTAAGGCAGTGTCTCAGAAGGAGGCTATATGAGCACCGATGATCGGCCGACGATCGATACCGTGCGTATGCTCGGCGAGAAGTACTCGAATTGGGCGCGTTGGGGAACAGACGATCAGGCGGGCACGCTGAACCATGTCACGCGTGAGCACGTTGTCGCTGCCGCCGGCCTCGTGCGAAGCGGCCGTGTGGTCGAGATGGGACTGCCACTGGACGAGTCAGGGCCGCAGGATGGCGGAGGGGGGTTCGGCCGGTTCAACCCGATCCACCTCATGATCCGCGACGGCGCCGATGTTGCGGCCGGGACGACGATCCGCGACTTCTACGGCGGGGAGGACAAACACCTTCGCGGCACGGATGACGTGCTCATTCTCCCGCTTCAGTCCGGAACTCAGTGGGATGCCCTCGCCCACATCTTCTTCGAAGGGCGGATGTACAACGGCGGCGAAGCGTCCATGGTGGGCAGCAAGGGCGCGCTGGTAAACGACATCACAACGGCATGCGACCGCATGGTCGGTCGAGGAGTCCTCCTGGATGTCCCAGCAGCGCTAGGAGTGCGGTGGCTGGAGCCCGGATACGTGATCACCGCGGACGACCTCGATCGCA
Organism: Nocardioidaceae bacterium SCSIO 66511; assembly: GCA_023100825.1. Lineage (NCBI taxonomy): Bacteria > Bacillati > Actinomycetota > Actinomycetes > Propionibacteriales > Nocardioidaceae > Nocardioidaceae bacterium SCSIO 66511. The sequence goes on from CP095846.1 coordinate 1,467,823, forward strand.
CAATCGAACGTCAGCATAGCGACGTCGGGCGCGGAGACTTCGTGTTCGTCCGAACCGGTCAGATCGCCCAGATACGCGACCGGGGCACATGGGGGGAGTATGCCGGCGGACCGGCGCCCGGGTTGGGGCTGAGCTCGGTGCCCTGGGTTGCCGACCGTGAGGTCGCGGCTGTCGCAACCGACACCTGGGGAATGGAGGTTCGGCCCAACGAAACCGCCGACACCAACCAGCCGTTGCACATCATCTTCATTGTTCATATGGGGCTGTGGGTCGGGGAGATTTTCGATCTCGAGCCAGTCGCGCAGGCGTGCGAACAGGAAGGGCGCTGGGAGTTCATGTTCTCCGGGCCGCCGTTGCACATCACACGAGCCGTGGGCTCCCCACTGACGCCGTTGGCGATCTTTTGAGCACGCCAGAGGCCCGCACGCGACCGCGTCCTTTTCCGCGCGGGGAGGAACGGAGTTGGTTCGACGCTGCCCGAGACCACGATCTGCTCTACCAACGGTGCGACCAATGCGGCCATGTGGCGAACTATGTTCGCGTCGTGTGCCCACACTGCGGGTCATGCGATGTGACTCGTCTGTGCTCTGCAGGCGTCGGCTCGGTGCACTCGTGGACGACACAGGTCCCGTCGCGGCGCCGCGAGGAGAATGGGGATGTCGCACGCACGCTGGTACTAGTTGAACTCGACGAGGGCTTTCGTGCCATGGCCGACTTCGTCGGATGTAGCGGTGAGCCGAAGGTCGGACTCAGGGTCGAGGTGACGTGGCAACGCGTCGAGGACGGCCTGACCCTTCCTCAGTTCCGGGCACTCTCAGGAGGTGCCGTATGACGTTGCGCAGCGCGGTCGCAATCGTGGGTGCGGCGGAGGCAGATGCACACCAAGGGCACGGATACTCGCCGTTGGGGCTCGCGTCGCGATCTGCCGTTGATGCGCTCGCCCAGGTTGGCCTTACCACGGCGGATGTCGATGGTGTCTTCACCACGTCGTCGTACCACGGATTCCCTGCCATGAGTCTATGCGAGTACCTTGGCCTGCGCCCTTCATACGTCGACAGCACTGCGCTTGGCGGCTGCTCGTTCATCGCGCATCTCGGCCACGCGGCTGCGGCGATCGCCACCGGTCGTTGCGAGGTTGCCCTCGTGACATACGGAAGCACGCAGCGAACCGACGGCGGCAAGCTCGTGAGTCTGTCGGAACGGCTTGCGTTCGAAGAACCGTACGATCTGATCCACCCGATCGGCACGTTCGGGATGATCGCTCACCGCCACATGGCCGAGTACGGGACGACATCGGACCAGCTCGCTGAGGTCGCAGTCGCCGCACGCTCATGGGCGATGCTAAATCCGCGCGCACCCCGACGTGAGCCGCTGACGGTTGATGACGTGCTCAACTCACGGGTGGTCGCAAGCCCACTGCACAAGCTCGATTGTTGTCTGGTCACAGACGGCGGCGGCTCGCTCGTACTCGTTTCGGGGGAGCGGGCGGGCGATCTCACGGACCGACCCGTCTACGTACGCGGAGCAGGCGAGGCGATCAATCACCGCCACTTGCTGGGCATGGCCGATCTGACGACCACCAACGCCGGCGAGAGCGCGCAGCGGGCGCTCGAGATGGCGGACATCGAGTTGGCCGACATCGATAGCGCGCATGTTTACGACGCTTTCACGATCGGCTTGCTGATCTTGATGGAGGACCTGGGGTTCTGCCCGAAAGGTGAGGGAGGTCCCTTCTTCGCCGCGGGTCACACTCGGCCGGGCGGGCCGATCCCACTCAACACCAGCGGCGGAGGCTTGTCGTACACGCACCCGGGGATGCTGGGAATGTTCCTGCTCCTGGACGCGATCGAGCAGCTGCGTGGGCATGCAGGAGAACGTCAAGTACCGGACGCAACCCACGCTCTCGTTCACGGGATGGGCCTGACACTCGCGGGCCACGCAACGACGATTCTATCTACGGAGGCTTGATGAGTACCGAACCTTGCGACGCCGTCACGATCACGGTGCTTGTCGACAACTTCATCGACATGCTGATGCCGGAACGGCCTGGGTTGACGAGGGTCGGCATGCCGGAGCATTTCGCGGCCCGGCGCGGAACACCCCTAGCGGAGAATGGTATCGCCTTCGTGATCGAGGTCGAGCATGGCGGGCGTACAACGACCATCCTCTACGACGCCGGGATCAGCGCACTCGCGGTGCGACACAACGCTGATGTCCTGGACGTCGATCTGACGACGATCGACCAGGTCGTGATCAGCCATGGTCACCCCGACCACTTCGGCGGAATCTACGGAGCACTAGAAGCCATCGGGCGACGTGTGCCAGTGGTGGCGCACCCGAACGCGTTCCGTCCACGGATGATCACTCGCCCGGACGCCGTGCTGCCGTACTTCAACCGCGACCTGACTCAACCGGCTATCGAAGCTTCCGGCGGTCGGCTCGTTCTCGTCCGCGACGCGCTCCCTGTCGCGCCAGGAGTGACGACAAGCGGCGAGATTGCCACAACGGTCGACTTCGAGCATGAGGTACCAACGGGCCGTCTGTGTGTGCAGGACGGCAGGCTGTGCGAGGATCCGATCGATGACTATCTGACCCTGCTAATTCACGTGCGAGACCTCGGGTTGGTCGCGCTTGATCCGTGCGGCCACGCTGGTGTGGTGAGTGCTGTCAGACACGGTCAGGAACTGACCGGCGTGGAGCGTGTGCATGCCGTCATGGGTGGTTTTCACCTTGGCCATCTCGGAATCTCACAGAACAAGATCGACCAGACGGCGGATGCGCTGGCGACTCTGTCACCGGCGCTTGTATCGCCGATGCATTGCAGCGGATTTAGGGCGCAACGCGCCGTCGCCGAGCGGATTCCGGAGGCGTTCGTCCAGATGTCGGTGGGGTCGCGCGTGCGTCTCGGGCGCTGAGCGAACCGCATCTGATTCGTAGCTTCTACGGCCCGTCTGGCGGTCCCCAGCGTCCGCTCCAGCCAAGCCGCCGGGACAGAGCGTTCGCGCTCGAGCGAACAGACGGTCCGAGCCGCTCCGCGGCGGCCGCGTCCAGGCGATAGACGGGAGCGCTGATCGTCAGTGCCCCCACGCACTCCCCTTCGGCGTCGAAGTACGGGGACGCGACGCCGGCACCTTGCACCACCCAGCCACTCGCCGAGTACGCATAGCCCAACTCGCGATCTTGCGCGAGTTGCGCTCGATATGCCTGAGGATCCGCAATGCTCTGCGGCGTGTAAGCGACCAGGCCTTCGTCCAGAATTCGATCGATCGCATCGGATGTCAACGCGCCGAGAATGGCGCGTCCTGCCGCGCCCGTGGTTAACGGGTACGGCTTATTCAGGTCCACTACGTAGCGAAGCTGGTGTGTGCTCTCGATCTGGTCGGTGAAGACGACTCGTACACCGTCTCGGACGGTCAGGTAGGTGGTTTCGTTGTGCTCTGCTGCGATTTCACGGAGGAAGGGCGCCGCAGCCCGCCAGAGCGAGTCGCGCTGTCGAACCGCCGCCGCCACGGCGAACAGTGTCGGCCCCGCCGCGTACGTCCCGTTGTCGTCGACCTGCTGCACCCATCCCATGCTCTCGAGCTGACGAAAGATTCGGCTCACTGCGCTGCGGTCGATGCCCGTCTCTCGTGCGGCCGCTCGAGGACCGATGCCTCCCTCGCGGTAGCCGACGAGTTCTAGTAACGCCGCGACTCGCTGACTGATCGAGGACGACGCACTGGCACTCGCTCCCTCGACGCTCGCTTTGGCGGTCCTACTCATCAGATCTGCCTTCCGTAGCAAAGGAAACGCATCCTACGTGTACCTCGTTGGCGCAGGAAGTCATAGCGGGCCTATCGGGATGCCGCATCATGGTCGTAACGATGTGGGGCCGGGCTCATCATACGTAGGCGCGCCTTCTGCACTTTCGCTGTCGGAGTCTTCGGCAGAGTGTCGGTCAACTCGACGAAGCGGGGAATCTTGAACCGTGCAAGGTGCGTCGCACAGTGATCGATCACGGCCGATGGGTCGAGCGCTGTGCCCGGGCGCAGTACCACGTATGCGAGCACCTCCTCATCCGAGAGTTCGGAAGGTACCCCGATGACAGCGGCCTCCAAGACGTCGGGATGTCGTTCGATGACTCGTTCGACCTCCAATGAGGAGATGTTCTCTCCTCGACGGCGAACGATGTCCTTCTTGCGATCGACGAAGTAGTAGAAGCCGTCCTTGTCCCGCCACGCGTTGTCGCCTGTGTGGAGCCATCCGCGCGCGTCAAGCGCTTCTTCGGTTCTCGCTGCGTCGTTGAAATAACCACGCATCATCGCGGCGTTGCGGAGCAGCAGCTCTCCGGTCGTTCCATCCGGAACGTCTGCGCCTTTGCCATCGACGATTCGCGCTTCGGTTCTGGGAACGTCTAGTGACGGATGGTGGCGGGGGGTCCCCATCGAGCCTGGGCGCCGGTCGCCGGTGAGCGACTCAGCCAGACCGAAAGTCGTCTCGCTCATCCCGAAGCCGGAGATGATGGTGAGTCCGAAACGCGACTCCAGTGCTTTGCGTGTCTCGTGGTCGGGGGCTGGAACGCCATACGCTGTCTTCACAGCGTGTTGTCTATCGTCTGCGGCAGGATCCTTCTTCGACAAGATGGCGGCCATGGCGCCGATGTAGTTGAACACGTTGACTCTGTGCCGACGGATATCTGGCCAGAACTCGCGGGCGCTGAATCGTGGCGCAAGCACAATGGCGCCGTGCGCTCCGATTGCACCCATCGTTGAGTACGCCTGTGTGTTGATGTGGAAGAGCGGAAGACAGGCGTAAATCCGGTCTCCGGGTGCCATTCCCATCCAGTGGGGATACGCCTCGCCTGTCAACACGAAGTTCTCGTGCGTCTGCATAACGCCCTTCGGATGCCCGGTCGTTCCCGATGTGTAGATCAAGCTGATCAGGTCATCTGGCCGAGGCGACGGGGAGTCGAGTATGGACGAGCCGGACTCTGCCTCCAAACAGGCGAGGAAACTGTCGCAGGTCTCGCTCTCCTCGAGAGTCAGGATCGAACGTACATGCCTAAACCGACTGGTGTCGGCGATTCGTGGCAGGTACGCCTGCGATGACAGGACCAGGATTGACTCGCTGTCCGAGACGAGATAACTCGCCTCCTCCTCTTGGAAGCCTGTGTTGATAGCGACCAGAACGCCCCCGATCTTTGCCAGGCCGAGCCAAGCGACGAGGAAGTCGGGCGAGTTATCGAGCATGAAGGAGACACGGTCACCGCGGCGTACGCCGAGACGTAGCCACGCACGCGCAGCCCGATTGATCTGGGTGTCGATGTCACCGTACGTGCGCACCGAGCCATCGACCGTCGAGATCAGGTACGGCCGCTCGGGTACCTCATTCACGGCGGCCTCGAAGAACGTCCGAAAGTCGCGCTGCTCAGACACTGGCACCTCCAGGTGGTGATATGAGACAGTGTCTCACTGTAACAGGTGGGCGTCCCGAACTCATCTGGGCTCGCGAAGGGAGAACCTGATGGACCGACGTCGACTACTCGCCGCCGGCATGGCGACTGCTGCGGCCGCCGTATCGCACGGTCAACACGCGGCTGAGGCTGCGGCGCCCGCAAGCCAGGGCGGACGCGTCATCAAGAACATCGCGATGAAGAGCGCCATGCTAGATATCGACGTGCTTCACACGATGTATCTACCGCCCGGCTACGGCAGGCACGGTCGGAGGTACCCGCTGATCTACCTACTGCACGGCGGTCCGAACACGAACACCTCTTGGGCGGAAACGGGTGACCTCAAACGCATCGTCGACGCCGCAATCGCGCGGAGGCGGGTTCGTCCCGTGATCATCGCGATGCCCGATGCCCGCCGCGATCCTCGCATACCGTCCGAAGAGCAGCAGCTGACCTTCTACATGGACGACCTAGACGGCAACTTTCGCTATCAGACCATGCTCATTGAAGAGTTCCTCCCTCACGTCGAATCACACTACGATGTTCTACCCGGAGTCCGCGGTATCGGCGGACATTCGATGGGCGGCTACGGAGCGTTAGCATGCGCAATGCTCCATCCCGGTACGTTTCTCGGTGCCTTCGCGCTGAGTGCCGCGCATCGGACGGACCAGCAGATCACGGGCCTCGACATGGATCTCTACAACCACGGCTACGGCAAGGCATGGGGCGAGGACCTTGCAGGAACCGACCGTCTCAACGACGCCTACAACTACTACAATCTGCGCGACATCATCCAACGAACCCCAGTGAGCGAACTGAGCGCAAGTGAATACTTTCTGGACGTGGGCGCATACGACCCGTTCTTCGAAGGCAACGCAGATCTCCACGTCGCGCTCACCAGGAAGGACATTCCGCACCGCTTCATGGCGCGAGAGGGTGAGCACAACTGGGCGTACTGGACGACCGGCATGCCGGCCGCGCTGGGGTTTCTAGACCGCGCATTCAGCGATGCCAATGGCTGAGCGAGGCCCAAGAACTCGCGGTCGTGCAACAATCCCGATGCCAACGACGAGGCTCATCACACCGCCAGGGACCCGAGTTCCATCTAGCCCGTAACCCTTCGGCTCACGACTACGTCATTCCGCCGCGTTTCGGGCGTTGTGAGGCGGGTCAGAGGTGCGCTGATGTTGACGATGACCGACCTGTTCTGTGGCGGTGGGGGTTCGTCGACCGGTGGGATCCAGGTCCCCGGCGTCGAGATCCGGATGGCGGCCAACCATTGGAAGCTGGCCGTGGAGGTGCACAACGCGAACCATCCGGACACCGACCACGCTGCGGTCGACCTGCACATGGAAGACCCCCGCTACTTCCCGCGTACCGATCTGTTGTGGGCGTCGCCGGAGTGCACGAAGTGGTCCCAGGCCAACGGCTCGAGGCCCTTGCCTGCGATCGAGGAAGGGCTGTTCGAGGACCCGCTGTCGGATGAGGCGTCGCTACGGTCGCGGTTGCTGATGTTCGACGTGCTCCGGTTCGCCGAGCACCACCGCTATCGGGCGATGACCGCGGAGAACGTCGTCGACATCGCCACCCAGGCCAAGTACCGCACAGCCTGGCACCTGTGGCGCCACGAACTCGCCAAGCTCGGCTACCGCCACCGTGTCGTGTCGCTCAACAGCATGCACGCCCAAGCCGGAGGACTCCCGGCGCCGCAGTCGCGGGACCGGATCTACATCGTGTGCTGGCGCAACGGTGACACCGCACCCGACCTCGAGCGGGCGCTACGCCCGAACGCATGGTGCATGAAATGCGCCGAGGTTGTGGAGGCGCAGCAGGCGTGGAAGAAGGGCCGCACCGTCGGCCGCTACCGCCAGGCCTACGTCTACGTCCACGCCGCCTGCGGCACACAGGTCGAACCCGGGTGGCTGCCCGCCGCCGCCGCGATCGACTGGACCATCCAAGGCACCCGCATCGGCGACCGGGACAAACCCCTCGCCGACAAGACCCGCCGCCGGATCGCGGCCGGGATCGCCCGCTATTGGAGCCCGTTCCACATCGAGGCCGGCGGCAACCAGTACGACGCCGCCGACCCGAAACACCGCTCCTACGGCGACCCGAACGCCTACTACCGGGCATGGCCGGTCAACGAGTACCTCCGGGTCCTGCACACCGCCGAGACCAAGGCACTCGCGATCCCCGTCGAAGGCCGAGACGGCAAACAGGCAAGGCCGCTCGGGATGCCAATGCGAACACAGACGACCCGCCTCGAGACCGCGATGGTCGTCCCATCCGGCGGCACCTGGAACGAAGACGCACGCACCGTCGACCATCCGCTTCGGGCGCTCACCACCCGCGAGGCCTACGGGCTGGTGACGCCGCTGCACGTGTCGATGATGGGATCCAGCCCCACTCACCTCGACGGCTCCGCACGGCCCGTCGACCGCGAACTGCGCACGCTCACCGCCGAAGGGAACAACGACTACCTCCTCTCGCCCTACTCCAGTGGGAGCGGGTCCGCGAGGCCGATCAGTGATCCGGTTGGGACGTTGACGACCCGTGACCGCTACGCCCTGATCCAACGGCACAACTCCAGCCGGGGCGACGGAGCCGAGATGGTCACCCCAGCCTCGGAGTATCTGCGCACGTTGACGACCAAGGGCCACCAGTCGATCGTCACGCCCGGCGATCTCGAGGCCGCCGACGCGCAGGTCGACGACTGCCTGTTCCGGATGCTTGAGCCCCACGAGGTCGCCGCCGGGATGGCATTCCCGCCCGACTACCAATGGTCGGGGAACCGGCGTGAACGCGTCCGCCTCGCAGGCAACGCTGTCACCCCACCCGCAGCACGCGACCTCATCGGCACTGTCGCCGACACGCTCGCCGCCTAGCCCGCTGAGGCCAGTGCCCGTCGCCGCTGAGGCTCGCTCAGCGGCGACGGGCCTATGCGGCGCCACGACCACTCCAACGTCGCGGAGACGCCAGCCATACAGGCGGCATAGTCGCTGTCGCCGAGACGCCTCGCGCGTGCGAACCGCACGTTCGCCTCGCGTAGCTGGGCCTCGACCTCCTCCGGCAAGGGAAACGCCGTCTTCCGCGTGACCGGCGCCTCCAAACCCGCCCGCGCAAGCCAACGACACGTGCGCACCACCCGCAGCGTGTACCAGTCGATCGGCGGCGGCCCACCCGCCTGCGCATCCCACAGCGCCTCCGCCTCCCGCCACACCTCGACGAACTCATCCCGCGAGATCCGTCGAGGTCGAAGTCCCAGCGCCATAGCGTGACACCTGGGACCCAAGCCCTAGCTCAGGAATAGCGTGTTTGATTGGGCCAGTTGATCGAATGCTTCTAGACGTTCGTTGGCTCCAGGCACCGATTCGGCCAGGCGGTCGAGCAGTAGCGATAGGAGAGTGACGTGCGCGGCAGGGCTGTCAAATGTGAAGCGATGATTGACAGGCGCCCAGAGACGTACTGAAGCGAGATCGGCCAGGACCCCCAACGGAGAGTCGCTGATTAGGATCACTTCTAGTCCGATGCTGTTGGCGAACCGCATCGCTTCCGCAGTTTCGGTCGGGTATCTCGGTACGCATAGGACCACGGCAGCCGTAGCGCCGAGGCGGCGCGATCTTTCGAGGCCGTCCAGCATCTGGCTATCGCCGCCCGTGATCAGATGCACGTCGGGCAGGATCTTGAAGGCAAACTGGGCGAAGAACGCAGCCAAGGGTGCGGAGATCCGAAGACCTACAACGGGTAGGACTGGGGAGGCCGTGATCGCCTCGACGGCGCGTTGCAACTCAACGTGCAGTTCGCTTTGGCCTCGCAGTCGCCGCAGCGCCTCAACCTCTCCGTCAATCGCCAAGTACTCAGTGTCCTGGTCAGCTTCGACCAGATCACTCGGCGCCTCGCGCAGTCGCCGGCGGATCTCCTTGCGGAGGGCCGCAAAGTTGGGAAACCCGACTGCAGTGGCAAATCTCGAGACAGATGGCTGGCTGACACCTACCCGATCGGCGATCGCGGTGACGCTCTGATACGCAACGTCGTCGGTCGCCTCGGTGAGCAGATAGTGGGCGATCCGGCGATGCGCGGGCGTGAGGGTCTTCCCCTCGAACAGTGCCGCGAGGCTGTCGGCTTCCCGCGAGGACGTGGTCGAAGGTGAGGGGTCATCGCCGTGGGGTATCGCTGGCTCGGCACATGAGGGGGTCACGCGTGCTCCTTGCTGTGTTGCCGGGAAGCGAATTCTCGCAGAACCATTGACAAAGAATACCTGTATGCCGTTCGCTGGCAACAGCATACTGTCATTCATCATCGTTCTACGCGAAGGACATCACCATGAAGGTCATAGGTTCACGGGGTGACCACAGGCGGGGTCTCACGGGCTTCGCGCTGGCTCTGGTTGCCGGGTTGACACTCGGCGCGTGCGGCGGCCCGACGAGTCCAGCCGCTGACCAGGTCGGTGCTGATACGTCGGTGGATCCGGCGCTCGTGAAGCTCCTCCCGTCGGATGTCAAGTCGTCGAAGAGCCTCAAGGTGGCAACCGGTACGGGGTATCCACCCCTGGAGTTCACCGACGAGAACGGGGAACTCACAGGCTTCGACGTAGAGCTGCTGCGCCTTATCGGCGAGAAACTGGACGTCACGATGAACTTCGAGAAGGTGTCGTTCGACGCACTCATCACCAGCATCCAAGGCGGCAGATACGACATCGGGGCTTACGGCGTGCTCGACAAGCCCGAACGCCAAGACCTCGTAACATTCGTGGATCACCTCAACACAAGTTCGTCGATCTTGATGCGGGCTGACGACGACACCGCGAGCGATGTCTCGACGATCGACGACCTCTGCGGGCTATCAGCCGGAGCCAACGCTGGCGAGACGCAAGTGACTGACCTCGAGGCGGCGTCCGATCGTTGCGTAAAGGCTGGCGACTCCGCGATCGACGTCCAGACATTCACCGAGTCCACTGACGCACGCCTCGCCCTGACCTCGTCCAGAATCGACGCTATCGTCGGGGGCACTCCTGGACTCGTGTACTACGCCGAGCAGGAGCCGCGCGTCCAGATCGCCGGCAAGCCATACCGCTTCCTACCGTATGGGCTTGTGATCGCGAAGGATCGTCAAGATCTGGTCGAAGCCATACAGAAGGCCCTTCAGCAACTGATCGACGACGGAACTTACGCGGAACTCCTGGATAAGTACGACCTGGCCGAGAACGGCGTCGACAAAGCCACCGTCAACATTGGAACCGAGAATCAAGGATGAGTACGGTGACTGCAATACCCACGACCCTTTACCCAGGCCTGGGTGAACCCATCAAGACGAAGCGACGCGCGCGCCTCGGGCGCTGGGCGTTCGCGATCGTTGTGCTGCTGGTCGCGATCGACCTGTTCGTGAGCCTCGCCACCAACGAGCGACTCGCGTGGAACGTTGTCGGGACGTACCTGTTCAGCGAGCCGATCATGTCTGGACTCCGGCTAACATTGATCCTGACTGTGAGCTCGATGGCTCTGGGCGTCTTGCTTGGAGCTGTGCTCGCAGTAATGCGTATGTCGGACAACCCGATCCTCGCTGGTGCAGCTCGCGGCTACATCTGGTTCTTCCGTGGTACGCCGCTCCTTGTGCAGATGCTGTTCTGGGCGTATGCCTCAGCGATCTATCCACAAGTCTCCCTCGGCGTGCCCTTCGGGCCCGGTCTCCTTAGCTTCGACTACAACACCGTTGTCCCGCTGTTCGTTGCCGGGCTGCTCGCACTCGGGCTCAATGAAGGCGCGTACGCCGCCGAAATCATCCGAGCTGGCATCCTCGGCGTAGACGAGGGCCAACTCGAGGCCGCTCGCGCGCTCGGCATGAGTGAGCGGAAGCTCTTGCGACGCATCGTGTTGCCCCAGGCAATGCGGATTGTCGTACCACCGCTGGGGAACGCGACGATCATGATGCTGAAAACGACGTCACTGGTCTACGCCATCGCACTTCCGGAGCTCCTGACGTCAGCGAAGATCATCTACGGGGCGAACTTTCAGCAGATCCCGCTCCTCATCGTCGTTTCGTTTTGGTACCTACTTATCACCAGTCTCCTGAGCATCGTCCAGTCTCGCTTGGAACGAATCGCTGGACGTGGCTTCACCCGGCGGGAGATCTCCGCCGCCGATACCGAAGGTGTACGAGCATGAGTCATACCGAAGTGAGCACGGGCGATGTGATCGTCCGCGCTGCCGGTGTAGGCAAGCAATTCGGCCCAAACCTTGTACTCAAGGGAGTCAACCTTGAGATCAGCCGCGGCGAGGTTGTCTGCATCATCGGACCATCGGGCTCGGGCAAGAGCACGTTCCTTCGGTGTATCAACCACCTGGAGTCGCTTGACTTCGGCGTCATCGAGCTCGTCGGCGACCTTGTCGGCTATGAACGCCGTCGCGGGCACCTCGTAGAGAAGACGACTCAGCAGGTAGCGGCCCAGCGGGCCCGCATTGGGATGGTGTTTCAACGGTTCAACCTGTTCGCTCATCTAACCGCGCTTCAGAACATCACGGAGTCCCCCGTTCAAGTGCTTAGGAAGCCCAAGAAGGACGCTGAAGATCAAGCCCGCAAACTGCTCGACCAGGTCGGCCTGAACAGTCACGCCGGCCACTATCCGAGCGAACTGTCGGGCGGCCAACAGCAGCGCGTCGCTATTGCGCGCGCTTTGGCTATGGAGCCTGAGGTGATGCTGTTCGACGAACCTACGTCCGCCCTGGACCCGGAGTTGGTGGGCGACGTGCTCGGCGTGATGAAGGACCTTGCGGCGAAGGGAATGACAATGATTGTCGTCACTCACGAGATCGGTTTCGCACGCGATATCGCCGACCGGGTCGTGTTCATGGATGACGGCGTCGTCGTCGAGGAGGGCTCCCCGGAGCAGGTGCTTGAGAACCCGCAGGAAGCCCGCACCCAGTCGTTCCTGTCGAAGGTGCGCTGAAACGTGATGTCGACCGAGACGTACGTAACGGCCGAGCACGCGTTCGTGAACGGGCACGTGGAGCCCAACGTCGCAGTGGGAATGTCAGGTGGGCGTATCACGGAGATAGTCCCACGGCACGCGGCGCGATCAGGTGTTCCGCTGCAGGACTGGGGGGCGGCCCTAATTGTTCCGGGTCTGGTAAACGCTCACGGCCACAGTTTCCAGACGGTGCTACGGGGGATCGTCGATGACCTCCAACGTGGCACGTGGCGAACCTCCGTGCTCTACCCCTGGAGCGAGAGTCTCTGTAGAGAGGACATCTACGCAGTTGCCCGATTTGCGTTCGCCGAAGCCTTGCTGTCGGGCACAACCACGACAAACGACTTCTTCTATCTACACGATGACGGAAACGAGAACGCCCATGCTGTCATCCGGGCCGCCCAGGACGTTGGAATACGACTGGTCTTCGCGCGCACTGTGTATGAGCGGGGGCGTGTGCCCGGGGCTCCGGACCGGTACTTCGAGAGAGTCGGCGACAGCATCGAGCGTTTTCGATCGCTAGTTGTCGAGACTGAAGACATCCCAACGGTCTCGGTCCAACTCGCCGCCCACTCGTTGCGCGGCGTGAGCCTCGACGCACTTCGGGCAACGTACGCGGGTGCTCGTGAGGCTGGCTCGCCGATGCACGTTCACGTACACGATGCGCCGGCCGAGCGAAGCCGACTTCACAACGAGTTCGGCAAGACCCCCATCAGAGTTCTCCGTGACGAGGGCATGCTCGGACCAGACACGATCCTCGTGCACTGCCTAAACTTGGAGGACGACGAAATTCGGCTTATCGCCGAAGCTCACGGCAACGTCGTGCATTGCCCCTCGACCTCCATGTTCTTCGGACACCGGACCGCTCCCATCGAGGAGCTTCGAACCCGTGGGGCGCTCGTCGCGCTCGGATTCGACGGTGGCAGTGGCAACAACCACCAGTCCATCTTCACCGAGATGCGTATCGCCTCGCTACTCCAGAAGCAGTTGCTGGCGAACCCTGCAGCGCTACCCGCAGAGGCGGCCTGGGAGTTGGGCACGAGTCACGGAGCGCGCATGCAACACGTGCGTGCTGGAGCAATTGAAGTGGGCGCCCACGCGGACTTGGTCGGACTGGACTTGACGAATCCTTCGCTGCAACCCGTCTCGAGAGTGCCCAAACACCTTGTTCATTCAATGGAGCCAACAGCAATCAAGAACGTCATAGTCGGAGGGCGGACGATCATCGAATCAGGGCGTCTTCAGACAGTCGACCTCGAGGACATCGTTGCCGGATTGAATCAAGTTCACGAGCGTCTGGAGTCGACTCATGCCTGAGCGCCACGACGGGCCCGACATCGTGCAGACCGTTGGCAATCTCGAGGTGATGCTGGCGGCAACGCAGGACATCGGGGGCGGGCCAGATGGCGGGTGGACGCGTCTAGCGTGGACTCCGGAGGATGCGGCGATGCGTCAGTGGTTCGTCGAAGAAGCAACAGAACGTGGGCTGACGGTCGAGGTCGATCGCAATGGAAACCAGTGGGCCTGGCATGGTGACCCCCGCTCGGGTGAGGCGATCGTGACTGGTTCTCACCTGGATTCGGTTCCGAACGGAGGACAGCTCGACGGCCCGTTGGGTGTGATGTCGGCGTTCTTGGCGTTCGATCACCTGGTTGCATCCGGCGTTCATTGCAGTCGCCCGCTGGGGATCGTGAACTTCTGTGACGAGGAAGGAGGGCGTTTCGGAGTCGCGTGCATCGGTAGCCAACTCGCGACCGGAGCCGTCCAGCCCGAACGTGTGCTGAAATTGGCAGACAAGGATGGCGTAACTCTTCGCTCAGCCATGACGGCAGCTGGGCACGACCCTGAGGGCCTGGGCCAGGATGACGAACGACTAGCACGAATCGACACGTTCGTAGAACTGCATATCGAGCAGGGTGTCCAGCTTTCTCCGGACGATCCATACGGCATCGCGTCTGGGATATGGCCGCACGGTCGTTGGCTGCTCACTTTGGACGGCGCGGCCGATCACGCCGGCACCACGAGGCTCCAGGATCGGCGTGATCCCATGTTGCCGTTCGCGTTCGCGCTCCAGCACGCGCGCACAGTTGCCGAACAGTGTGGCGCCCGGGCCACCATAGGACGAGCATTCATCTCACCCAATGGCGCGAATGTGATACCTAACAGGGTGCGCTGCTGGATAGATGTGCGGGCACCACGTGAGGAAGATCTAACCTTCGTTATCGACCGGATTGCGCATGACGTCTCGACAGCGGCCGCATCGCACGGCGTCGAGTCAGCCCTCCGAATGGAGTCGTTCAGTCCCGCCGTCGTGTTCGACCAGTCTTTGAACGCCGACCTGCATCAGATCCTCGGAGAACCGCCCCAGGTCGCGTCATTGGCTGGCCACGACGCAGGGATCCTGTCCGCGGCGGTCCGTTCGACGATGCTCCTAGTCCGTAATCCGTCCGGGACATCACATGCACCACACGAGACGATCGAAATTTCCGACGCTGCGCGCAGCGTCGGTGCGCTGTCGGCAGTCCTGCGCGAGTTACTGCAGGCGTCGCCCATATGCCAACGCACTCAGGCTCGTCTTGGCTGACTGAGTTCAACGCCGCCGGAATCCTGAGCGCCCTAGTGTCGCTCCTGGCGGCGGCCGGAGCTTGCCTTAGCGAAGACTCCTGACCGGCCACAGGCCTGGTCACGGCAGTTTGGCGCCGCGACCGCTGGCGCAGGGCTCGCTACGAGTCAGCACACGGGGCAGCGACCCCGATTGGTGAAAGCACACTTGCGTGAGTCTCCGGATTTCAAGCCACACGGTGCCGTTCCGGCTAAGTGACATCGTCGTTGGCTTGAGTGGCCCGGGACGTCCGCACGTCGGCGTACCGCGTTGCGATCCACGCCGATAGACGGTCGCTGCGCCTAGCAAGCATCGGGACCCTGGGCAGTTAGGCAACCATGCGCAGTGCATGGTGATCATCAGAGAGTTGTCGTTCGGAATCGTGATGGTCTAGGGGAGGAGTCCATAGCGCGGATCGTCCGAGCCGATCGCTAGCCCCTGCCTGCGGCGGCTACAGCTAGTGCCTGCGCGATGGTACCGGGGCTTGCCTCTACGGGATCCAGAGCAGGCAATTCATCATCACGAAGGGCGTCATCGATTACCTGGCGGGCGGTGAATTCGGCCCGGCATCGAGATGACGTGTTCTTCAGCAAGTTCGGTTAGATCGATCGAGTGACGGCAGTGCCAAGGATGGTCTCGCGCGATCGATCGACGGCCACCGTCACGCCTAAGATCAAGGCGACCGACGCCAAGAGCGAGAGTGACGGAGTGGCGACACGACTGGCTCGCCGTGCTGGTCGCTGCCGGCGCCGGCGTGACATGACTTGTGACATGAACTGCAGGTTTCTGGTGACAGAATCGGCGTCTAGAGCACCGACGAGTGCATCTTCTGCCCTGTAATGACGGGGGAGGGCCCGGTGTACGGGGTTCTCATAATCCCTGAGTCTCGATTCGAGTCGAAGTGCTGTGCGCCGATTGAGGATTGATCCTGGCACCTTGCGTTGGTTGCGGTAAGTGCCAGCATGTCCGCCTGGCTGCAGATAGCATCGCTATATGGGAGCGTCGCCTCAGATTGACGGACCGGAGCTCAGGGTCTTGCGTACTCTGATTTCTTCGGCTGCTGCACCGAGGTACGGACTTGACCTGATTCTCGAAAGCAGAGCATCGAGCGGCGTGGCGTACTCGATTTTGCGCCAACTAACTGATGCCGGCTGGCTGATGCAATCGTGGGAGGGGCGCGATCCGCGAGACCGGGACCGGCCTCGGCGGAGGTGCTACCAGTTGACGGCCGAAGGGCTTCGCGCCGCTAGCGCTCTCGTCGCTGAACGGACGCGGTCGGTAGTCGTCCAGCAGCGCGCTCGGCATCCCTCCGTCGGTTGGGCGCAGTGACAGCTCTACTCGTGGCCTTTGTAGTCACGCTTGTGCTCACTGGAGTCGCCACCGAGATCGGGACCCGGCTTGGGTGGATTTCTCCCCGGCTCATCAGACGGTCGGTACGAGAACTGCCAGAGACCGAGCAGGCTGATGCCTGCGAGGAGTTGTCTCGCAACCTTGACGACCTGCGCGAACGATCGCGATCACTACCAGTCACTCGTACCTGGCGTGAGTTGCGTTTTGCGCTGTCGTTGCTCATTGGGCTTCGGCGTATGCGGAGGGATCACGACTCAGCGCTAGCCAGCCACCTCCACGACCTCACCGAGTGGGTGGCCAGGGCGCAGTGCGCGAATGTCGACGTAGGCGATCTATTCGTCAGCGGGGCTAACCAGTCAAAGGCGACGAACGTCTGTCGTTCGTGCCCTGTGGCTAGCCAATGTCTCACGGAGGCACTGCAGAACGACATCGAGTGGGGTATCTGGGGCGGAACAACTGAGCCTGAGCGGAGACGTCTCGCATTCGATCTGAGAACCGGACGTCGTTCGCTCAGCCAGATTCTCGCTGACCAGGGTCTGGTTTGATCCCGCCTCACGTTGCTCGGAGTCGCCTAGATTAGAACGGCACGTTTGCCGCGGGCCGTCTTCACGAGGCCAGCGTCCGCGAGGCTGGCTATTGCTCGGTGCGCCGTGCTGGGTACGACGCCATACTGCGCTGCTAGGGCCTTCGCTGTAGGGAGTTCGTCACCCGGAGACAGGATCCCGGTTCGGATCGCGCCGTGTAGGTCGGCGGCGATGCGCGTATATGTGGCGTCCTCTTCGGTTAGCTCGTCGGCGCGTGCGGCCGTTCCGGGTTTCTCTCTGGCGCTGGCCTCCGCGGGGCGCGGCGGCATGCGGGCGGTGACGGACCCGGCTGCGCGTTGGTCGGCTTCGGCGGACCATGCGGTGTACACGCGTAGCGTTGTTGCCCCTCCGCCGCCATGGCCGAGGCGTCCGGCGACGATGCGTGCGTCGACTCCGGCGTGGATGAGTTCGGTTGCGCTGTAGTGCCGAAGGTTCTTGAGCGTCGTGTTGATGCCGAGTCGGTCTGCCATGCGCTTGTACCGCTGCGACGCGGAGTCCGGGAGGAGTGGCTTGGTGGCGTCCGGCACGGACGAGAAGACATATGCATCACTCGCGAGGGTGGAGCCGACTGTTGCTAGGCGGTCGCGGGCCCGCTCACGCATGTCGCTCAGGACGTGCGCAGTTTCTGGGTCGAGCACGATGCGGCGCTGTTGATGAGTCTTGGTGTCCTTCTCGAGGACCTCGCCCCGCTCGACGTACACGGATCGGCGGATCGTCAGGAGCGACTTGTCCATATCGACGTGGTTCCAACGCAGCGCGCACATCTCGCCGCGGCGCGCACCGATGGTCATTTTCGTCCAGACGAAGGCGCCCCAGTCGGGGTCGCTCCGCCAGGCTGCTTCGACGAGCCGCGCAGCCTCTTCGGCTGACGGCGGTTGCGGATCGGGCTGGGGTCGTGACGGTGCGTCGGCGTCCTCAACCGGGTTGACCGAGATCCACTTCCAGGCGCGTGCACGCTTGAGCGCGCCGCTGAGGATCCAGTGGATCTGCAACACCGACGACGCGTCGAGGCCGGAGCACGCGTGCGGCTTGCAGGCCCGCCGACAGGCGCGGCAGCTAGCAGGATCCGGCGGCGCGCAGACCTCGGCGGCGTGCTCATCGCATTCGTGCTGAACGGCTGTGCGGTGCTGCAGGTACGGTTTGCCGTCGCAGTGGTCGCGACAGCGGCGCAGCTCGGCGTAGAACGAGTCGAGCACCTCGGCGTCGAGTCGCGTCAGCGGCAGGCTGCCGAGCAGCGGGCTGATGTGGGTGCGGATCTTCGACTCGTACCCACGCCTGGTCGATCGTGCAAGGTTCACGACGCCCATGTACTTGTCGATCAGCTGACCAACGGTGGCGAGGGTGCGAGGGTTGCGCCTCTCGTCGACCTGGTTCTGCAGCCGAGTGCGGACCTTCTCGACCGCCTGAGCGGCCCTCGGTCCAGACGGTACGGTTTCCTTGAGGTACAGGCGACGTTTGGTAACAGGATCGATGCCCGCATACACCGAGACACGGAGAGCGCCGGACGGCAGCTCTTCGATCGAGCCGCGCGCGCGGCGCCGTCTGGCTGCCTGTGCCATGGCGCGAAGCGTAGCATTTCGCACCATGTATGATCCCACGACAGGACGTGAGTGATTGGTCGACTAAGGTGCGAAATCGCATCTGACCTGGGAAAACGAGAAGCGCGCCCGGCAGGATTCGAACCTGCGACCGGTGGATTAGAAGTCCACTGCTCTATCCAGCTGAGCTACGGGCGCTAGCGGTCGAAGCCTATCCGCTGCACCGGGCAGCGAGCGACGGCGGCACAAGGAGAGGCGGGCATGGCGACCAAGAAGCAGAAGCGTGACCGGCTCGCACGTGCCGAAGCCGAGCGACGCGAGCAGGAACGCCTTGCCAAGCGCGCGCGTACGGTTCGTACCGCCGCGATCGGTGTCGGTGCCGTCGTCGTGGTCGCGGCCGTCATTTTCGCGATCAGCTGGCTGAACAAGGACAAACCCGTCGTCACACCGGATGCTGTGACCGCGCAGGGCGGCATCGCATATCCGGCGGCGAACCAAGCGGCCGCTGACGCCGTCGAAGTGGTCGTGTACGAAGACCCCCTGTGCTCGCACTGCCGCGACTTCGAGACCGACCACGGCGCGTACCTCCAGAAGGCGGCGGACCGCGGCGACATCTCCCTCGAGTACCGCCCAATCGCGTTGATCAGCGACGACTCCGTCGCACCCGTCAACGCGATGGCGTGCGTACTCGACGATGCCGGACCGAAGGCGTTCGTCGAGTTCCACGACCGAGTGTTCGCGGGTGAGTACGCCGACAGCGACTTCTCCGACCTCGCCAACGAGTCCGGCGCTGACGGGCAGGCGGTGGCCGCCTGCAACGACGACGGTACGCATGACGGCTGGGTCGAGAAGGTCACGTCCGACGCCTCCGATGACGGCGTCGAGTTCACGCCGACGGTCCGGGTCAACGGCGAAACCATCGACGTCGACGACCTCGATGACATCGAGACGCTGATCGAGGAAGCGGCCCCGTGAGTACCTCTCCCGCTCTGAGCGCACCCGGCACCGCCGCGTTCGGCGATCCGCTGCATCAGTCGGGCCGCACCCTGCTGCTCGTGCTGATGTACGGCGGCGCCGCGGTCGGTTTCGTCGGTGGCATCGCCTTCCTGACCCATCGGGCCGATGCGGACTTCGGCAGCCTCGGGCTGGCGCTGTTGTACGCCGCGTTGCCCCTGCCGGTGCTCATCGGGGTCTACCTGTGGCTCGACGGGTACGAACCGGAGCCGCGGCGCTATCTCGCCTCCGGGTTCGTATGGGGCGCGTTCGGCGCGGTGACCCTCGTACTGCTGATCCAGATCCCGATCGAGAAGGCCTGGTCGCCGTCGATGCACACGCAGGCCGTGTTCCTGGCGCCGCTGCTCGAGGAGCCGGCGAAGGGCGTGATCCTCGTCCTCACCTTCCTGCGCCGCCGGCAAGTCATCGACAGCATGGTCGACGGGTTCGTGTACGCAGGTATGGCGGCACTGGGCTTCGCGTTCACCGAGAACGTCCTCTACTACACCTCGGCGTACGTCGCTGCCGCCGAGGTCGACATGCCGGGCACGCTCGGCGCAACCGGCACGTTCTTCGGGCGAGGGCTCATGACGCCGTTCATGCACCCGATCTTCACGTCCTGCTTCGGCGTCGGGTTGGCGCTGGCGGTGCTGACCCGCAACCCGGCCGGTCGCATCGCCTTCCCGCTCCTGGGTCTCGGCGTCGGCATGCTCGCACACGGCAGCTGGAACGCCGCCGCCTCGGAGGGCGAGGCCGGGCTACTTCTTCTCGCGTACGCAGGGATGCTCGCGTTGCTCGGCGGGCTGACCACCTGGGCACTGGTCGCGCGTCGCAACGAAGGGCGGCAGCTCTGGTCCGCGCTGACCGATATGGCGCGCCGTCGCGGGTGGCTGCATGTCGACGAGATCCCCTACCTCGCCCGGCTCGGCCTACGTACCCGTGCCCGCTCGTACGCGAAACGCGGCGCCGGTGACAGTGCGGCGCAGGCGGTGCGTCGCTACCAGTCGCTGGCTTGTGCGACGGCATTCCTCTACGACGGCGTGATGCGGGGTCGCCCGAAGTACCGCGCGGTCGAGCGCGTCGACTCGATGCGGGCCCAGATGACGGCGGTGCGGCCACAGATCGTGTTGCCTCCACCGGTCCGGATCGTCAAACGGCTCCCGCGGGCAGTCGGCCACCCTGCGTGGGGATACCCGCCGCCCGGGCATCGGCAGCCGCCGCCTGGATGGCACGCACCGCAGCAGGTCACCTTTCCGCCGTACCCGCCGCGCCCCGCTCCGTACCGTCCTCCTGACCGACGGTCACGGCCCTGACGGACCGTTCCACCACCACTCGGCGGCACCGAATCGGGTACCGGGTGTGACCGTTGTGACGTGTGTTGTGGCCCGACGTAGGTCCGCCGGGCCGATCTCTACTACAGTGAACGTACGAATGTCGGGCGCCGAACACACGCGATGGTCGTGATGGAGGCGGAGTATGCGGAGCGAGGTAGCGGTGCGATCGTCGCCTGAGCTGCTCTCTGCCCTGGTACGGCTGCGGGAAGCCGTCGGCGCGGCGTCTCTCGATCTCGAGACCGATGACGCCGTCACGGTGCGTGAGCGACGCTCGAATACCGTCGATCAGCTCGAGGACTACATCCTTCCGCGGCTCGTGCAGCTGGACGCGCCGCTGCTCACCGTCGTCGGCGGCTCGACCGGCGCCGGCAAGTCGACGCTTGTCAACTCGATCGTCGGCAAGGCCGTCTCCGAGGTGGGCGTACTCCGTCCGACGACGAAGTCGCCGGTGCTCGTCCACCATCCGAGCGATGCGGAGTGGTTCGCACCCGAGCGCATCTTGCCGGAGCTCGAACGCACGTCGAGCCCGTCGGCCGGCCCGAGCGCGATGCATCTGGTGGCCACCGACCTCCTTCCACAGGGCATCGCCATCCTCGACGCGCCCGATGTCGACTCGGTCGATCATCAGAACCGCGCCCTCGCCGGGCAGCTGCTCGCGGCCGCAGACCTCTGGCTGTTCGTGACGTCAGCGGCGCGCTATGCAGATCAGGTGCCGTGGGAGTTCCTGCAAGGCGCCGGCAAGCGCGGTGCGTCGGTCGCGGTCGTCCTCGACCGCACTCTTCCGGACGCCGCGCTGGAGGTACGTGGCCACCTGGCGCGGATGATGAGCGCGCGCGGGTTGCGCGACTCGCCGCTGTTCATCGTTCCGGAGTCGCCACTCGACGGAGATGGTCTACTGACGCGCGACGTGATCGGTGAGGTACGCCGCTGGATGCACGACCTCGCCTCGGACGCCACGGCGCGTACGTCGGTCATCTCGCAGACTCTCGACGGTGCGATCCGGCAGACCGTTTTCAGCTCGCACGAGGTCGCCGACGCGGTTGCGGCGCAGGACGAAGTCGCCGGCGAGCTGCGGTCGCAGGTCGAGGCGGGTTATCGCGAGGCCGAGGCCGACGTGATTCGTGTCGTGGCCGACGGCTCGTTGCTCACCGGCGAGGTCGGCGCGCGCTGGCAGTCGTTCGTCGGCACCGGCGAGTTCATGCGCTCGCTCGAAGACAAGGTCGGTCGCATCCGTGAGCGTATGGTCAACTCGTTCCGCGGCAAGCGCAGCGCTGCCTCGGATGTGAGCGAGGCGGTCGAGCAGTCGCTTGGCACCGTCCTGGTCCAGTACGCCGAGCAGGCCGCGGAGGCCGTCGACCGCGCCTGGGCGACGTCGACCGCGGGGCATGCGTTGCTCGAGAAGGCAGATGGGGGCCTCGACCGTGCGTCGCCGCAGTTCCGCTCCCGCGCGGCATGGACTGCCCGCGAATGGCAGGAGTGGACCCGTTCGCTCGTACGCGCCGAGGCCGCGGAGAAGCGGCTGAGCGGCGGATTCCTCGCCCTCGGGGTCGACGGTGTCGCCGCCGCGCTCGCGATGGTGGTGTTCACGCACCACGCCGTGACGCCCGACCCGACCACGGCTGTCGCACGCGAGCTGCTCGACTCGATCCTCGGCGAGCAGTCGGTCACGACGCTCGCGAAGACCGCGGAGGCAGAGCTGCACCGCAGGGTGCGTACTCTGTTCGCCGACGAGCAACGGCGTCACCTCGACGTGCTCGCGGCGAATGCTCCCCGCAGGGGTGCGTACGACGCGCTGCGAGGTGCCGCCCGCGGCGTCGACGATGCCCGGATGAATCCAGGAAGGGAACGCTTTTGAGCGCCGGTGAGGTTCTGGCCCGCGAACGAACCGACGTAGCCGCCCGAGTAGGAGGCCTGTCGCGCGCCGTCGACGCCGGTCGCGGACGCCTCGATGACGAGTTGCTCGCCCCGGCGGAGACGGTCGTCAATCACGCGAACGAGCGCCTGCGGCTGTCCAGCGAGCACACGATCGTCGCTCTGGCCGGCGCGACCGGGTCGGGCAAATCGTCGTTGTTCAACAAGCTCACCGACCTCGAGATCGCCGGCGTCGGAGTCAAGCGGCCGACGACGTCGTGGGCGTTGGCATGCGCTTGGGGGCCCGAGGGCGCCTCCGACATCCTCGACTGGATCGGCATTCCAGCGCGCCAGCAGGTGTCGCGGATGAGCATGCTCGACACGTCCAACGACGATACGAACCTCCGCGGTCTCGTACTCCTCGACCTGCCCGACCACGACTCGACCGAGGTCGCACATCACCTCGAGGTCGACCGGCTGGTCGAGTACGCCGATCTGCTCGTGTGGGTACTCGATCCGCAGAAGTACGCCGACGCGGCGATTCACGAGCGCTACCTGAAGCCGTACGCGACGCATAGCGACGTGATGATCGTCGTCCTCAACCAGATCGACCTGATCCCGGCCGACAGGCGCGATGACGCGATCGCCGACGTACGCCGGTTACTGGTCAACGACGGGGTACCCGATCCGATCGTGCTCACGACGTCGACCGTCACCGGTCACGGGCTCGACGATCTGCGTCGGATGCTGGTCAAGCGCATCCGCGACAAGGTGACCGCACGTGAGCGCATCGGCGCCGATGTGCGACCGGTTGCCGAGCGGCTCGCCGAGGTCAACGGCATGGTCGAGCCGCCGGTCGTGGGCGAGGCAGAGCGTGACGGCTTCCGGGCTGCTCTTGCCGACAGCGTCGGGGTCCCGACCGTCGTCGAGCTGGTCCGGTCGATAGTCGTCGAACGCGGTGCGCGCATGACGAGCTGGCCGGTGATGCGCCTGATCACCCGTCCCCGCAAGGATCCCGGCCATCGCATCAGCGGCGACGTGTCGTCAGGGTCCCTCGTACAGGCGTCGATGCCCGAGATGCGCGCACAGCGCGGGCATGCCGACTCCGCAGTACGCGAACTTGCCGAACGCACCACGAGTTCGCTCACCCAGCCGTGGGTACGCGCGGTGCGATCAGCGACCACCGGACGCAGCGATGAGATCGTCGACGCCGTCGACAACGCGGTCGAGTCGGCCGATCTCGGGCTCACCAAGACCCCCACCTGGATGCGCGTCGTCAACATCGTGCAGTGGCTGCTGCTCGCGGCGTTCGTCGCCGGAATCGCCTGGTGGGTCGCCATCACGGTGTCCGACGACACGGGCCTACCCGACTCCGAGGTCGGCGGCGTGTCGATTGCGCTCCTGGTGGCCGCAGCCGCCCTCGTCATCGGGATCGTGCTCGGCATCGTTTCGCGAATCGCAGTGGGCACATCGGCCAAACGCCGGGCGCGCGCTGCGGACGAGACGCTGCGCGCCTCGATCGCCGATGTCGCCGACCAGCAGATCCTCGCCCCGCTCGACGGCGAGCTGAAGCGGTACGCCGACACTCGCGAGGGCCTCCGCGCGGCGCTTGCGGGCAGCGCGTAGCACCTCGCGGCGGGCGTCGCGCACCTTCCGCGCCTGACTGCATCCACAGAGCAGCAGCTGTTCACGGAGGTTTCCACAGCGACTCGGTCCGCATGCGCCGCAGGTTCGCGGCACACGCATGGTGTCCACGAGAACCGCGACAGCCGCGGGGAGAGTGAGCACCTGGGAGGCAGCCATGCACGAGGCGCAGGTCACCATCACCGGTTATGTCGGCACCACCGTCGACTTCCGATCGAGTAGCGGCAACGGCAACGACCGGGCGGTGTTCCGGTTGGGCTCGACGTCGCGGTTCAAGGATCGCGAGGGGCAGTGGCGTGATCGAGAGACCGTGTGGATGACCGTCAAGGCGTGGCGGTCGCTCGCACAGAACGTCGCCGCATCCGTACGGCTCGGTGAGCCGGTGATCGTCGTGGGCCGGCTGCGCACCGAGCGCTGGAAGGGCGATGACGGGCACGACCGTTACCGCGACGTACTCGAAGCGACGAACGTCGCACATGATCTGAACCGAGGTACGGCAGCGTTCCGCCGCAACGATCGACCCACGGAGCTGCCGGCCGAGGCGGGCCGACCGGCGCCCGTACGTACCGGTGACGACGCCGCGGAGGTCTCGGACGCGCCCACCGGCGCACATAGTCCAGCGCCCGAGCCCGCTCCCGTCTAGCGCGTCCCCTAGGCTTGGTGATCATGGCCGAGTACATCTTCACACTGCGCAACGTCCGTAAGGCCCACGGCGACAAGGTCGTCCTCGACAACGTCACTCTGTCGTTCCTGCATGGGGCGAAGATCGGCGTCGTCGGTCCGAACGGCACCGGCAAGTCGACCCTGTTGAAGATCATGGCGGGGCTCGAGCACGCCAACAACGGCGACGCCATCCGCGATCCGGAGGCGACGGTCGGCATCCTGCTGCAGGAGCCGCCTCTGACCGAGGGCAAGACCGTGCTGGAGAACGTCCAAGAGGCGGTCGTCGAGGTCAAGACGAAGCTGGATCGCTTCAACGCGATCAGCGCCGAGCTCGCCGATCCCGATGCCGACTACGACACGTTGCTCGCCGAGATGGGCAACCTGCAGGCCGACCTCGACCACGCCAATGCCTGGGACCTCGACTCGCGGCTCGACCAGGCGATGGACGCGCTGCGCTGCCCGCCGCCAGACGAGGTGGTCGACCACCTGTCCGGTGGTGAGCGACGCCGGGTCGCGTTGTGCAAGCTGCTGCTGGAGCAGCCCGACCTGTTGCTGCTCGACGAGCCCACCAACCACCTCGACGCCGAGAGCGTGCAGTGGCTCGAGCAGCATCTGGCGAGCTACCCGGGCGCAGTCCTCGCCATCACTCACGATCGGTACTTCCTCGACAACGTCGCCGAGTGGATCCTCGAGCTCGACCGCGGCAAGACGCATCCGTACGAAGGCAACTACTCGACGTACCTCGAGACGAAGAAGCAGCGCCTCGTCGTCGAGGGCAAGAAGGACGCCAAGCGCGCCCGGATCCTCGAGCAGGAGCTGGAGTGGGTGCGATCCAACCCGAAGGCGCGGCAGACGAAGAACCAAGCGCGCCTGAAGCGGTACGAAGAGCTGGCCGCGGAGGCGGAGCGCAATCGCAAGCTCGACTTCGAGGAGATCAACATCCCGGCCGGTCCGCGCCTCGGCGATGTCGTGCTCGAGGCATCGGATCTGCACAAGAGCTTCGGCGAGCGTGAGCTGTTCGACGGCCTGTCGTTCAACCTGCCGCGCGCGGGCATCGTCGGTGTCGTCGGCCCCAACGGCGTCGGTAAGTCGACGCTGTTCCGGATGATCGTCGGCCAGGAGAAGCCCGACTCCGGCAGTCTCGACGTCGGTAAGACGGTCAAGATCTCCTATGTCGACCAGAGCCGCGGTGGCCTCGACCCCGAGAAGAACGTCTGGCAGCTCGTCTCCGACGAGTTGGATTTCATCAAGGTCGCCAACTACGAAGTGCCGAGCCGTGCATACGTCGCGTCGTTCGGCTTCAAGGGCTCGGACCAGCAGAAGGCCGCGGGCGTGTTGTCCGGCGGCGAGCGTAACCGGCTCAACCTCGCGTTGACCCTCAAGATGGGCGGCAACCTGCTGCTGCTCGATGAGCCGACCAACGACCTGGACGTCGAGACCCTGCAGTCGCTCGAGGATGCTCTGCTCGAGTTCCCGGGCTGTGCTGTGGTCGTCTCACACGACCGGTGGTTCCTCGATCGCGTAGCAACGCACATCCTCGCGTGGGAAGGCACCGACGAGGATCCTGCACAGTGGTTCTGGTACGAAGGCAACTTCGCCGACTACGAGCAGAACAAGGTCGAGCGCCTCGGCGCCGAGGCGGCGCGTCCGCACCGGGTCACCCACCGCCGACTCACCCGACCCTGATCAACCCACGGCCGCGAGCAGTCTCGCGGTCAGAACGGTTTGCCACCTAGCTCCCGGCGAACCGCGTCGAAGGCTTTGCCGATAGCGGTGAACTCGTCACCGGTGACGGCATCCAGCAGGTACGCCCGTACGCCGCGTACGTGCGTGTGTGCTGCCTCCTCGAGCCTCCTGAGCCCCGTGGCGGTGAGCAGCGCGAGCACACCGCGACCGTCGTCGGGGCTCGCCTCGCGGGCTACCAGTCCGGCGTTCTGCAGCCGGGCGATCGTGTGAGTCGTCCGGCTGCGCGACTGTGCCACCGACTGGGCGAGCTCGGCCATCCGCATCCGGCGGTCGGGTGCCTCGGACAGCCGGACCAGGATCTCGTACTCCGGCATCGACAGGTTGTGCTTCTCGCGCAAATCTCGATCGAGGCGCTCGAACAGGATCGTCGTACCTCCGAGGAAGGCACGCCAGTGGCGCTGCTGCTCGTCGTCGAGCCACTGCGTCTCGGAGTTACTCAATGCCTGTGTCATAGGACACAGCGTACCGCTAGTTGACGTCTCAACTAGTGGCCGCTACATTAGAAACTGTTGAAGCAACAACTAATCCGAGGCGAGGAGCCGACAGCATGGCTGAGTACACCGCAGGAACCTGGCAGATCGACACCACCCACTCGGAGGTGGGGTTCACGGTTCGTCACCTGATGAGCAAGGTGCGCGGCAAGTTCGAGAAGTTCGAGGGCGAGATCGTCACCGACAGCACTGGTCTCGGTTCGGTCGCCACCGCGACGATCGATCTCTCGTCGGTCAACACCGGCACGGAGGACCGCGACAACCACCTGCGCTCCAGCGACTTCTTCTCCGTCGAGGAGACCCCCGAGATGACCTTCCGGTCGACCGGTGTGCGCGACAAGGGTGACAAGTACGTCGCGTTGGGCGACCTGACGATTCGCGGCGTCACGAAGCCGGTCGAGCTCGATGTCGAGGTACTCGGCGAGGGCCCGGACCCGTGGGGCGGCACCCGTATCGGCCTCGAGGCCACCACCGAGATCAGCCGCAAGGAGTTCGGCATCGACTTCAACATCCCGGTGTCGGGCGACAAGCTGATGATCGGCGACAAGGTGACGATCCAGCTGACCGTCGAGGCCGTTCTGCAGGCCTGACCTACTCACGCGCTCCGGCAATACGGAGCGCGAGAGCGGCGTAGCGCTCGGCTATTTCGGGGGCCGAGCGTGATCCGTCGTCGCGGTACCAGCGCGACACATCGATTCCCAGGGACAGCAAGGCGATTGCCGTCCCTGGGATTTCGTCTTCGGTGAGGTCGAAGACCTGCTCACGTACGCCGTCGACGAGCACGGCGCGCAGCACGTCCTCGATCTCTCGACGCATTGCCACGACCACCTCGTAATGCGCGGGTGCGAGCGAGTCGAGCTCGTACTGCACGATCCTGGCGCGCGTGTGGTTCTCCGCATGCCACCACGTGAACGCGCGTACGTACGCGGCGAGCCGCTCGGCAGGCCTGTCGACCTCGGCGACGGCGTCGCGTACGGCAGCCAGGGTGCGCTCGTGACCGAGTTTGCTGACCTCGAAGAGCACGTCCTCCTTCGACGCGTGATGCACATACAGGGCCGCCGGGCTCATCCCGGCGCGGGCGGCGATGTCCCGGGTCGTGGTCGCATGGAACCCGCGCTCGGCGAATGCCTCGACCGCCGCGTCGATGAGTCGGTCGCGCGACGTGCTCCTCTTCATCTGCGCTCCACCCTGATCTCGCCGCGCGTTGACACGTACTGCTCGGACGTTAGATGCTGAGCAAGCGCTTAGTCAATGAATTGAGGGCAGGTCATGAAGCGGTACATCTACAACGACGATCACGAGGCCTTTCGAGCATCCTGCCGGGAGTTCCTCGACCGGCACGCCCGGCCGTACGTCGAGGAGCACCTGGAAGCGCGGGCGATCCCGCGCGAGTTCTGGCTGGAGGCCGGTAAGCAGGGCTTCCTCGGGCTCGAGGTCCCCGAGGAGTACGGCGGTTCGGGCGCCGAGGACTATCGCTTCAACGCCGTGTGGGCCGAGGAGCTCAGCAAGGTCAACGCGGCGCTGTCGTCCTGCGTCGGTATCCACGCCGACATCGTCGCGCCGTACCTCGTCGATCTCTGCACCGAGGAGCAGAAGCAGCGCTGGCTACCGGGAGTCTGCTCGGGCGAGATCCTCACCGCCATCGCGATGACCGAGCCGTCCGGCGGCTCCGACCTCGCCGCGCTGAAGACCACGGCGGTGCGCGACGGCGACGGCTGGCTCATCAACGGCTCCAAGACGTTCATCACCAACGGCTACTCCGCCGACCTGATCGTCGTCGCCGCGCGTACCAGCCCGGAGAAGAAGGCCAAGGGCATCACGTTGTTCGCGATCGAGGCCGGCATGAGCGGCTTCTCCCGCGGACGCAAGCTCGACAAGGTCGGCCAGACCGAGTCCGACACCGCAGAGCTGTTCTTCGAGGACGTACGCGTCGGCCCGGAACAGGTCGTCGGCGAGGTCGACCGCGGGTTCATCTACATGATGGAGCGCCTTCCGCAGGAGCGCCTCGGTGCCGGCGTCTCGAACATCGCGCACGCCGCGCAGATCCTCGACGAGACGATTGAGTACGCGAAGGACCGCAAGGCGTTCGGCCAGTCGATCGGCGCCTTCCAGCACAATAAGTTCCTCCTTGCCGAGCTCGTCACCAAGATCGAGGTGGCACAGGCGTTCATCGACCAGTGCGTCGAGGCGCATCGCCGCGGCGACCTGACCGCGACCGATGCGGCGAAGGCCAAGTGGTGGGCCGCCGAGGTGCAGAACGCCGTCCTCGACGACTGTGTGCAGCTGCACGGGGGCTACGGGTTCATGAACGAATATCGCGTGGCACGTGCCTGGCGAGATGCCCGCGTGACCAAGATCTGGGCCGGTTCGAACGAGATCATGAAGGAGCTCATCGGTCGCGAGATCGGCTTCTGAGCCGCCGACGAAGCCCCACGACGGAAGGAACCCCGCATGCCCGAAGCAGTCATCGTCTCCGCTGCTCGCTCGCCGATCGGTCGCGCGAACAAGGGATCACTGAAGGACCTGCGTCCCGACGACCTCGCCGCGGCGATGGTCAAGGCGGCGCTCGACAAGGTCCCACAACTCGATCCGCATGAGATCGAGGACCTCATGCTGGGCTGTGGGCTCCCAGGGGGCGAACAGGGCTTCAACATGGCGCGCATCGTCGCCGTGCTGCTCGGCCTCGACGACGTACCGGGCACGACGATCACCCGGTACTGCTCGTCGAGCCTGCAGACGACGCGGATGGCCTACCACGCGATCAAGGCGGGGGAGGGAGACGTGTTCATCTCCGCCGGAGTCGAGGCGGTGAGCCGATTCGCCAAGGGCAACAGCGACTACATCCCCGGCCAGGACATCAAGAACCCGTTGTTGGCCGACGCCATGGCGCGTACCGAACGCTTTGCTGCCGGCGGACAGACCTGGGTCGATCCGCGCGAGAACGCCGACCTTCCCGACGCGTACATCGCGATGGGGCAGACCGCAGAGAATCTCGCCCAGCTCGAGGGCATCACGCGTGCGGAGCAGGACGAGTTCGGCGTACGAAGCCAGAACCTCGCCGAGAAGGCGATCGCCGACGGGTTCTGGCAGCGCGACATCACACCGGTGACGACTCCCGACGGCACGGTCGTCACGGCAGACGACGGGCCGCGGGCCGGCGTCACGCTGGAGAAGGTCTCCGAGCTCAAGCCGGTGTTCCGTCCCGACGGCACCGTCACCGCGGGCAACTGCTGTCCGTTGAACGACGGTGCGGCGGCACTCGTCGTGATGAGCGATACGCGCGCTGCCGAGCTCGGGATCACCCCACTCGCCCGGATCGTGTCGACGGGTGTGACGGCATTGTCGCCGGAGATCATGGGTTTCGGCCCGGTCGAGGCGTCCAAGCAGGCTCTTGCCCGCGCGGGGATGACCATCGACGACATCGACCTGGTCGAGATCAACGAGGCGTTCGCGGCGCAGGTGATTCCCTCGGCCCGGGCCCTCGATATCGACCTGGACAAGCTCAACGTCAACGGCGGCGCGATCGCGGTCGGGCATCCGTTCGGGATGACCGGAGCCCGGATCACCAGCACGCTGATCAATTCGCTTGCGTTCCACGATAAGCAGTTCGGCCTCGAGACCATGTGCGTCGGCGGGGGCCAGGGGATGGCGATGGTGCTGGAGCGCCTGTCTTGAGCGAAGAGACACGTTCGGCAGCGCGCTTTGCGGGCCGAGTGGCGCTGGTGACGGGTGCGAGCCGGGGCATCGGGCTCGCGATCGCTCACCGTCTCGTCGACGAAGGCGCACGGGTGTGCATCACTGCGCGCAAACCTGGTCCGCTTGCGGAGGCGGTCGAGTCGCTCGGCGGCGCCGACCACGCGATGGGCATCGCCGGCAAGGCCGACGACCCGACGCATCAACAGCAGGTCGTCGAGGAGGTCGTCGCCACGTACGGGCGGCTCGACCACCTCGTCAACAACACGGGTATCAACCCTGCGTACGGTCCGATGATCGACGTCGATCTCGGCGCGGTCGCGAAGATCTTCCAGGTCAATGTCGTCGCGGCCCTCGCCTGGACGCAACGTGCGTACGCCGTCTGGATGCGCGAGCACGGCGGCTCCGTCGTCAACGTCGCATCGGTTGCGGGGATCAAGCCCGCACCGGGTATGGGTGCGTACGGTGCGTCCAAGCGTGCCTTGATGCACGTGACCGAGGAGCTTGGGTTGGAACTCGCCCCGCGCGTACGAGTCAACTCGGTCGCACCCGCGGTCGTGAAAACCGACTTCGCCAAGCTGTTGTACGAGGGCAAGGAAACCGACGTCGTCGACGGATACCCGATGGGTCGACTCGGTGCACCTACCGACATCGCGTCGGCCGTGGCCTTCCTGCTGTCCGACGAGGCGTCCTGGGTGACCGGTCAGAACATCGTCCTCGATGGCGGTATGACGCTGACGGGCGGCGTCTGAGCCTCCGCACCCGCGCTGAGCCGCACCCCACCCCGCTGGCCCGCACCCCCGGCCCCGCTGGGCCGCACGTTTCAGCCCCGATTCTCGCGATTCAGGGGCAGAAACGTGCGGGCCAGCGGGCCGGGTGGGCGGAAAATGGCTCGCGGAAGTGGTCCGGGTACGCCATCGTCACCCTCATGCCTCAACCGACCCTGCGCACCGAGCGACTGCTTCTCGTACCTCTCGCCGACCGCCACCTGGAGCTCGAGGTCGAGCTCGACTCCGACGCCGAGGTGCTTCGCTACCTCTTCGGACGTGCGCGTTCTCGCGACGAGGTGGTCACGTCGCATGCACGCCGGATGGCGCATGGGCGTGAAGCCGACGGGCTCGGGTTCTGGATCGCATACCGCGGCGACGATCGGGCACCCGCGAACGAAGGCCTGGGGGAGTTCATCGGCCTGATGATGCTGCCGCGTGCGCACGGGCCCGACCAGCCGGACGACCCGACTGTCGCGGATCTCGGCTACCGCATCGCCCGCAGGCACTGGCGTCAGGGATTCGCTCGCGAGGCGTCGACGGTGCTGCTGCGACACGCCTTCGAGACCGTCGGGATGAACCGCGTGATCGCGCAGACGATGGCCGTCAACGCCGGATCCCGAGGCGTCATGCGCAGTCTCGGCATGCGCTACGTGCGTACATACCACCCGACGTGGGACGAGCCACTGCCCGGCGCGGACCAGGGCGAGGTCGAGTACGAGCTGACGCGAGCTGATTGGCAGGCACTGAGATCGGCGTAACCTGAGGCCATGGGCACCGTGACGGTCCGCTACATCGTGCACGACGTCGACGAGGCGATCGCGTTCTACCGCGATCGGCTCGGGTTCGCGGAGGTCATGCATCCCGCACCGTCGTTCGCGATGCTCGCGTACGACGACCTGCGCCTCGCCTTGAGCTCGCCGAGCGGGCGTGGCGGCGGGGGCCAGGCGATGTCCGACGGCACGGTTCCCGAGCCCGGCGGCTGGAACAGATTCTCGCTTCCCGTGGACGATCTGGACCGGATGGTCTCGCAGTTGGACGCGGCGGGAGTACGCCGGCGCAGCGAGATCATCGAAGGTGTGGCCGGTAGGCAGGTGCTCGTGAACGACCCGAGCGGGAACCCGGTCGAGCTGTTCGAGGCGAACGAGTCCTGACCGCTGCTCAGCCGTGCAGCTCGGCGAGGATCGCGTCGGTCAGGACCGGCCAGGCTTCTGCGGCCCATGGTCCGAAGTCGCGGTCGGTGAGTACGACACAGGCCGCACCGGCACGGGGATCCACCCACAGGAAGGTTCCCGACTGGCCGAAGTGGCCGAAGGTCTCCGGTGAGCTCGATCCTCCCGTCCAGTGCGGGTTCTTGCCGTCGCGGAGCTCGAACCCGAGGCCCCAGTCGTTGGGGCGCTGTCGACCGAAGCCGGGGAGCACGCCGTCGAGCCCGGGGAACTCCACTCGGGTCGCGGCAGCGAGCGTACTGGGGTCGAGCAGTGTCGGCCGTTGCAGCTCGGCGGCGAATCGTGCGAGGTCGGCGAGGCTCGATCGAGCGCCCGCGCCCGCGGACCCCTCGAGCGCCGACGAGGTCATCCCCAACGGGGCGAGCACGGCCTCGTGCAGATAGTCCGCGAACTCGATCTCGGAGCGCCGGGTGAGCGTCCGAGCGAGCACAGCGAAGCCGGTGTTGGAGTAGATTCTGCGATCGCCCGGTGCCGCGCGTACCTCGTCGGAGTCGAAGTCGAGCCCGGACGCGTGCGCCAGCAGATGTCGTACCGTCGAACCGCTCGGACCGGCTGCGTCGTCCAGTTCGAAGGCGCCCTCCTCGATCGCGATGTGCACCGCGTACGCGGTGAGCAGCTTCGTCACCGAGGCCAACGGATACACCCGGCCGATATCGCCGTGGGTACCCAGCACCTCGCCGTCGCGAGCAACGATGGCCGCGGACGCGTTGTCGACGGGCCACTGGTCGATCTGCTGCAGGCTCTTCACAGGTTCAGCCTATTGCCCTGTCGTCGGACCGAATGTGGCGGCGCTCGCATCCACGAGGTCGATTGTCTGGAAGGATCGTCCTCGTGCGACATCTCTATCGCTGTCCGTTGCGTTGGGCCGACATGGATGCACTCGGACATGTCAACAACGTCCGTTACGTCGACTACCTGCAAGAGGCTCGCGTCGACCTGCTGCGGTTGCACGGCAGGTCCGCTCTCGGGGAAGAGCTTGCCGAGGGGATCGTCGTCGTGCAGCACGACATCGAGTTCCTTGCCCCGCTTTCGTACCGGCCCGAGCCGGTGTCCATCGAGTCGTGGGTGACGCGGATCAGCGCGGCGACCTTCACTCTCGCGTACGAGATCTTCGACGAGCACGACGGCGAGCGACGCGTGTATGCGAGAGCGACCACGCTCCTCTCGCCGTTCGTGTTCGCGGCCGAACGCCCACGCCGCCTGACGCCCGACGAGAAGCAGCTGCTCGGGCGGTTCCTGGAGGAGGAGGTCGCCGATGCCTGACGCACGACCTGAACCGCACCGCTACGAGTGCTGGGTGCGTTGGTCCGACGTCGATGCGTACGGACACGTGAACAACGTCATGTACTTCGAGTACTTCCAAGAGGCCCGGATCATGGCGATGGCCGAGGCAGCATCCGCCGACGAGGTGTTGGGTTTCGTGGTCGCCCGGACCGTCGTCGACTACCGGCGGCCGGTGATGTTCCGCGCGGAGCCGTACGTGATCGAGACCCGGGCGACCCGCATCGGTACGTCGTCGTTCGACCTCGAAGCCGTGATCACCGATGGCGCGGAATCACTTGCGCGCTCGCGGACGACCGTGGTCGCCTTCGACGCGGCCGCGCAGCGCTCGCGGCCGCTACGCGACGTCGAGCGCGCGGGGGTCACGAGGATTCTGGAGCAGCGTTGACCATGAACATCGCCGCGTGGTTCACGTACTCCCAGAACTGCGCGTCGAGGTCCGGTGGCAGCGCGACCTCGTCGAGGCCGGCGCGGAAGTGAACCAGCCAGCGGTCCTTCGCCTCGGGCGTCACCGCGAACGGCGCGTGGCGCATGCGCAGCCGCGGATGGCCGCGCTCCTGGGAGTACGTGGTCGGGCCGCCCCAGTACTGCTCGAGGAACATCCGGAACCGCCGGTTGGCGGGGCCGAGATCCTCTTCAGGATAGAGCGGGCGTAGGACCGGATCGGACTCGACGCCCTCGTAGAAGCGATCGACGATTCGCTTGATCGTCTCGTGCCCGCCGATCGCATCGTAGAACGTCTGCCCTGCTGCCTCGGTACTGCTCACCGGCCCATTCTCACGTACGCCTCAAGCGTGCCGGGTCAGGGGTTCGTACGCCCGGTCACTCCCAGGCCCACTCGTCGAACAGGTCGCTGAGGTAGCCCTCGTAGTCATCGGCGTCGTCGGTCTCGTACGACAGCGCGATCGTGTATGCCTTGTCGTCGACGAGGGCGAGGTACGCCTCCTGGGTGACGTCGATGTCGTTGGTGTTGGTGCCCTTGATCCGGACCCCGATCGCGTCCTCGCCGTCGATCGTCGTGTCGTCGAGTTGCGTCTTGTCAGCACCGGTGAGGCTGGCGGAGACGTTCGACTCCCACTGATCACGGATCGTGTCGAGCTCGACGTCGCCGGGGAGGTCATCGACCTCTACGAGAACGTTCGTCTCCGGCTTCTCGGCGTCGTTCTCCACTGCGACGAAAGTATCGATGCCGGCCGAGGTCTGCTCCGACTCGAGGTCATCGGACAGGTCGTACCAGTCTTCGGGCAGCGGGTACGTATAGCCGTCGCCCTTGATCGACTCCGACGAGGCGTTGAACCCGTCGTCGGAGTCTTCATCGTCGCCACCCAGCGCGAAGACGGCCACGAGACCGCCGCCGATCACGACGATCGCGGCGACGACGATGCCGATGATCAGGGGGAGCTTCGAACTCTTCGGCTGTTGACCGTACGGATCCTGCCCGTAGCCCTGCTGACCGTAGGGCGCCTGCGCGTACGGCTGCTGGCCATACTGCTGCTGGCCTGGCTGTTGGCCGTAGGGCTGCTGGCCCTGCTGACCGTACTGTGGCTGGCCCGGCTGTTGGCCGTAGGGCTGCTGGCCCTGCTGACCGTATTGAGGCTGCCCGGGCTGCTGACCGTAGGGCTGCTGTCCGTCCGGCTGCTCACCGTTGGGGGGCCATTCGCCGCCTGCGGGGGGCTGGCTCACGGGGCGACTCCTTTCGCGTCCCATCCGTACCCGTCGCCGGGCGCGATATCTGTCATTCGAACTGTATCGTTGCCGCGGTCGACACCGGTCCCCGACGTCGGTGGTTGTGCCCCACCTCACCTGCCGCAGCGGCGGCAGACCGGCCGCGTACGAAGGAAGTAGGCGGCCGCAGCGACGGCCATCCCGCACCCCCAGATGAAGTACGCGGGCACGGCGAACCAGAAGAACGTCTCCGGGAGATCCAGCCCGCCGGTCGGCGGGAACGGGTTGCGACCCTGTAACCGCTCGCCGACCATCACCACCAGCATGATGCCGAAGTAGACGACGATTCCCGCCGAGACGCCCGTGCCCGGCCCGAGCACCAGCCAGCGCGGAATGCGACGCGATGCCAGGAAGGGAACCCATCGCGGCCAGCGACGTCCCCAACCGTGCACGAGGGCGAGCGGAAGGAGGCTGCCCGCGAGCAGGAACCCGCCCTCGAACGCCATCGCCGCGACACCGCTCGACAACGGGTTCTCGCCGAAGCCCACGGCGGCCTGCGCGATGATCCGGACGACGCACCCACCGACCGCGACGTACGCAGCGATGTACGCCCACCTGGGCGTCGTGTCGAGGCGGCCGACGGATTTCTCGGTGCGGCCGCAGCGCCGGCAGGCGCGGCGTACGTCGTTGACGAAGGCGAGCGACGACAACAGCAGCAAGGTGCCCGAGCCCACGCACACCAGCCGGCTGAGCATCCCGGCGGGAAGGAACTCGAGGCCGATGCCGGGGAACATCATGGCCATCAGGTCGAGCAGGAAGAGCGCACCCGCGGCGACCAGGGCAAGACCGACCACTGGCCCTGCGATGAGCAGGGCTCTGCGGGCGCCGACGCCGCTCGGACGCCGGATGTGCCCGGCAGCAACGACAGCTCCGGACAACGGCAGGGCGACCCCCGCCCAGCCGGTGAAGCCGACCAGATCGGACTTGATGTCACCGGGCGCCATATCGCCGGGAAACCCCAGTACCTGCCAGCACGCGCGAACAACCGCGTACGCGGACAACAGGACGAAAGCAGCCGGGCCCGTACGGTCGAGCCATGAGCTCGTTGCGGCCGTCGGCGTGGTGGCGGTAGTCATATGGCCGAGCCTTCCGCGGACGCATGCGCCGAGGATCCCCCATGGGAGTGAGCGCGCTCGGGCCTACGAGCGAATCTCGGCTGCAGTTGCCGGTCAGCCCGGCATCTGCGTCATCCGGGCGCTAAGACTGGGCGTCAGTGTCGTCCGGTGTCTCAGCGGGGTCGTTCTGGACGTGGATGACGCGCTGGGGGAGCGGAATCTCGATGCCGAGTGCGTCGAAGCGGTCCTTGACCAGTTCGCGCATCTCGCGCGCAACGCCCCACTGCTTGAGGGGTGCGGTCTTGAGCACGACGCGAAGCACGATCGCATCGGGGTCCCAGCGTTCGACGCCCCAGACCTCCGGCTCCTCGAGCACGTAGCCGCCCCAGTCGGGGTCCTGCCAGAGCGCCTTCGCGACGTCGTGCAGCACCTCGCGTACCTGCCTGAGGTCTTCGGTGTACGAAACGCGTACGTCGAGCACGGTGCGGGCCCAGTTCTGGCTGGAGTTGCCGACCCGCATGATCTGGCCGTTGCGTACGTACCAAACGGTGCCGTTGACGTCGCGTACGCGGGTCATCCGCAGCGACACGGCTTCGACCGTGCCTACCGCGTCGCCGAGGTCGACCTCGTCGCCGACGCCGTACTGGTCCTCGATCATCATGAACGTGCCCGACACGAAGTCGGAGACGAGGTTCTGTGCACCGAAGGCGACGGCGAGGCCGACGATGCCTGCGCTCGCGAGCAGCGGTGCGATGTCGTAGCCGAGCTCGGCGATCACCATGAACGTGACCACCGCGAAGATGACACCCGTCACGATGCTCTTGAGCACCGAGCCGAGGGTGCGGGTGCGTTGCTCGCGGCGCGCGGAGCCGACCTGGTTCGCCGGCTTGGGCTCGCCGTTCTTGCGTTGCAGCATGCCCGGGGGCGCGCCCTTGGCGGCACGGTCGGTCAGTCGCTCGATCAGCCGGTGCAGCACCCACCGGGCGACGATCGCGACGATGATCAGGACCGCGATGGAAAGCGGCTTGGCGACGATCCAGTTCGCCACCTCGGCGGCCGTACCGTTGTGGCCGGTCCAGTCGTACACGACATTGCAGACCGTATTGCTGGAGTCATCCCAGCAGTTGGCGGTGTCGTCGGCAGTCAGAAGGTCGTCGGGCACGCTCCGACGGTACGAGAACCGTACGGATCACTCAATCCGAGACGGCGTGAGCATGCCCATGATCACCGAGTCGTACCGCTCGCCGCGCACGACCCGGGCATCGCGCAGTCGGCCCTCCTCGACCATGCCGAGCGATTTCGCGGTGCGGATCATCCGCTCGTTGCCCGACCAGGTGACGAGGTCGATGCGGTGGATGCCGTCGTCGCGGGCGAGCCAGCCGATCCACATCCGTAGCGCACTCGTACCGTGCCCGCGACCCCAGTAGTCGGGGTCGTAGATCACGATGCCGACGCGCACCCAGCCCGCGCCGGGATCTTCCCAATGCCACGAGACGCTGCCGACAGCGGTGCCTTCGACGCAGATCGCGAGCCGCTTCGGGAGGCCCGTGGAGGCATCGCGCTGCCACGGGTCTTCGGCGAGCTTGGTCGCCATCGCATCCCGCGCCGAGGGGGACGGCGCCGGAAAGTACGGGCCGTCCCACAGCTTCCACTCGGCATCCGGGCGGATCCACGGTGTGATCGCCTCGATGTGCTGGGTCTGCCACGACTCGATACTGAGTCGGCCGTCTGTGAGCAGGTCGGCGCGCGCGTGCCGTGCCATCATCGCGGGGCGACCGGTGGTCTGTTCCAGGGGCGCCCGTCGGTCGACAGTGCTGCTTCGATCTGAGCGGACAGGCCGAGGAGCACATGCTCGGCGCCCGGGCGTCCGGCGAGCATGGTCCCGATCGGGAGTCCGTCGGTCGACCACGCACTGGGCAGCGACACGGCCGGCATGCCGGTGACGTTCCACAGGGCGGTGAACGGTGTGAACGCCTTTTGTGCTTCGAAGTCCGCGGCGGGGTCGTCGTCGTTGCGGATGCCGCCGATCGGCGCGGGTAGCTGTGCAAGCGTCGGTGTGAGCACGGCGTCGTACGGCGCAAGTGCGCCGATCGCCTTGGCGCCGATCTGGTTCATGCGCACCAGCGCTTCGGCGAACTCGGGCCCGGAGGTCGTTGCACCGCGTTCGCGTAACCAGCGGCTGAGCGGGCGAAGGCGTTCCAGTCGCTCGTTCGGGACCGGGAACGTCGACGCGCTGACCGCCCAGATCGTCTCGAAGACCGGCACGACGGATCCGCTCACCGGCGGGTCGATGTCATCGACGCTGTGGCCGAGGTCCTCGAGCGTCTCACTGAGTTGGTCGTACGCGAACAATACCTGTGGGTCGACGTCGACGTCGGCTATGACGGGCGTCGCGAACCGGGCGATGCGGAGCCGGCCGGGGTCGTGGTCGCAGCGCGCGAGGTACGAGTCGTCAGGTGCGAGCCGCTCGGCCCAGGTGGCGTCGCTGTCGGCGGGCCCAGCCATGACGTCGAGTAGCGCCGCGGCGTCACGTACGGTCAATGCAAGCGGCCCGGGCGTCGACAGCCCGGTCACATCGCCGTACCTCGGGGCGGCGCTGATCCGCCCGCGGGTGGGCTTGATGCCGAAGAGGCCGCACACGCTGGCGGGGATGCGGATCGACCCGCCACCGTCGGAGCCCTGCGCGACCGGTACGAGCCCGGCAGCGACGGCCGCCGCCGCGCCGCCGGACGATCCGCCGGCACTTCGCTCACGGTCGTACGGAGTGCGCGCGGGCAGAGCGACGTCCGGCTCGGTGTAGCAGGGGGAGCCGAACTCCGGTGTGTTCGTCTTGCCGAGGCTGACCATGCCCGCGGACTCGATACGGGTGACGAACTCGTCGGACACCTCGGGTACGAAGTCCTCCATGGCTGCCGAGCCGAACGTCGTACGTACGCCGGCGGTCAGGCTGAGGTCCTTGATCGCCGTCGGTACGCCGGTGAGAGGCGTACGCCGGTCGTCGTCGTTGTCGGCGAGCACGGCCCTCGCCGCGCGAGCGCGCTCACGTGCCTGGTCGGCGGTGACGGTGACGAACGCGCCGTAGTCGTCCGAGTGTGCGTCGACGCGGGCCAGGAAGTGGTCGACCACCTCGACCGGATCGGTTTCACCCGCGGCGTACGCGGCGGCGATCTCCAGCGCGCTCAACTCGTGGATCTCGGACATGCGCCCCAGCGTACGGCCCATCGGCCCGGCGCCGCCCCCGTGAGCGTGACGTTCGAGTGCGAAACGCCCGCGTGTCTACGCGCGTACGTCATGCCCAGCGGGCGGGTATGGGTCATGGTGGGCTGGGCATGACGGCTCGGTAGAGTGTTGGCATGCAGACTGCCAAGCGTGTCGCGGCCGGATTGGCCGCCACGGCGATCGTGCCGGTGTTCCTCGTCCTCGCGTCGGCCGGTCAGGCGTCCGCCGAGATGCCGTCGACCTGGGAGAACAGCGAGTCGTACTCCACGATGGACGTGCTGCTGGTCTTCGTTGGCATCCCGCTGCTGCTGTTCGCGGCGATCGGCACCTTCGGCTGGCTGACGCACACGAAGAAGGCGCATACGTACCCCATCCGCCGTGAGACCGACGGTGGCGTGATCGCCGCCCGCGCGGCGAGTGAGAAGCGCGAAGAGCTCACCGGGCACTGAGCCGGTTCGAGCACTGAGCCGCTTCGGCCAAGGCATCGCGACCCGTTTGCGAACGCGAATGCCGCGGCTCCGTCGTTTTGTATCTATCACGCATAGCTCCAATAGGTTTGGAGCTATGCGTGAT
Source organism: Nocardioidaceae bacterium SCSIO 66511 (assembly GCA_023100825.1). Lineage (NCBI taxonomy): Bacteria > Bacillati > Actinomycetota > Actinomycetes > Propionibacteriales > Nocardioidaceae > Nocardioidaceae bacterium SCSIO 66511. The sequence goes on from CP095846.1 coordinate 1,508,556, forward strand.
AGATAGCAAAAAACGGGCGCCCCTCGTACGTCAGCCGCGCGCGTCGCGCTGCTGAGCCCGCAGCGCCCGCGCCATATCGTCGCGGCCCTCGCCGACGAGCCGCTTCGCCGCCGGATTCGCCGAGGTCGACGCCATCCACTCGTCGATCCGCGCCAGTCGCTCGGGCGACGGAATGGCCCGCGGGAACAGGTAGATGAGCGCGATGCTCGCGAGCTGCACGCCCTTGGCTTCCCACACCGTTTCGGCCATGTCGAGGTAGCGCTCGACGTACGGATCGAGCACCGACTCCTGGCCGGCGACCTGGAACGACGCCGCAATGCTGCGCTGGGTCTCGTTCGGCACGTCATCGCGTACGACCGCGGCTTCCCATGCCGTTGCCTTCGCGTCGGCGTCGGGACGCTGCGCGCGTGCTCCGGCCGCATGCTCCTGGCCGGAGATGGTGTTGTCGCGGGTCAGCTCGGCCGCGATCTCGGCCTCGCCGAACTCGCCCATCCGCGCCAGTCCGCTCACCACGCTCCATCGCAGATCGGCGTCGACGGTGAGCCCGGCCGGTGTGACCGAGCCGTCGAGCAGGCCGCGGAGGTACGCGGCCGCCTCGTCCGAACGCGCAGCTGAGGCGTACGCCCGGGCGAACGCCAGCTGATGGTCGCTACCGGCGGCGGCTCCGTCGAGTAGCGCGCGGACGCCCTGCTCCCACCGCGACGCGAGTGCTTCGCGCTGGTCGGGGTCGCTGTACAGCGTCACAGCGGTCCGCGACTGGTTCAGCAGGGTGCCGACCGCGGTGAGGTCGGTCTCGGTCGCGATGCCGCCGAGCACCAGCGTGACGAAGTCGGATGCGCTCATCTCCGCGTCGCGGGTCATGTCCCACGCGGCGCCCCAGCACAGGGCGCGCGGCAGCGACTCGGTGAAGGTCGCGATGCCGCCGACCACCGTTGCGAGCGAGCGCTCGTCGAGGCGGATCTTCGCGTACGTCAGGTCGCCGTCGTTGAGCAGCACGAGGTCCGGGCGTTGTACGCCGACCAGCGCGTCGACCGGGGTCGTCCCGCCGGCGATGTCGATCTCGACACTGTCGCGCCGCTCCAACCCGCGTTCGGTGCGGTCGTACAGCCCGATGCCGATGCGATGCCGACGCAGCGTCGGGTAGTCGGGATGCGCGGACTGCTCGACCGCGAACGAGGTGAAGTTGCCGTCGTCGTCGGTGTCGAACGCCGCGCGCAGGGTGTTGACTCCGGAGGTCTGGAGCCACTCGGCGACCCATGGTCCGAGGTCGCGGCCCGACGACTCTTCGAGTGCGGTCAGCAGGTCGCTCAGTTCGGAGTTGGCGTACGCATGCCGGCTGAAGTACGTGCGTAGGCCCGCGACGAACTCCTTCTCGCCGACCCACGCGACGAGCTGGCGCAGCGCCGATGCGCCCTTCGCGTAGGTGATGCCGTCGAAGTTCACCTCGACGGCCTCGAGGTCGTAGTTGTCGGCCGCGATCGGATGCGTCGACGGCAGCTGGTCCTGGCGGTACGCCCAGGCCTTGCGGGCGTTCGCGAAGCCGGTCCACGCCTCGGTGAAGCGGGTCGCGTTGACGTTCGCATGATGCGACGCCCACTCGGCGAACGACTCGTTCAGCCACAGGTCGTCCCACCAGCGCATCGTGACGAGATCGCCGAACCACATGTGCGCCATCTCGTGCAGGATGGTGTTCGACCGCGACTCGTACGCGGACTCGGTCTGGCGGCTGCGGAAGATGTACTCGTCGCGGTACGTCACCGCGCCGGCGTTCTCCATCGCGCCCATGTTGTATTCCGGTACGAACGCCTGGTCGTACGTGCCGGCGAACGGGTAGCCCATCTGGAACTGCTGCTCGAAGAAGCCGAAGCCCTGTTTGGTGATGGTGAAGATCTCGTCGGTGTCGAAGTACTCGGCCAGCGACCGCCGTGCGAACAGCCGCAGCGGGATCTCGCCGTACGAACCGGTGTAGGTGTCGTGCCAGACGTCGTACTCGCCGGCGATCAGCGCGGTGATGTAGGTCGAGATCCGCTGTGTCGGCTCGAACCGCCAGATCGACACACCGTCGCGTACGGGCGCCGGTGCGGGGGTCGAGCTGTTGGACACCAGCTGCCAGTGGTCGGGAGCGGTGACGTGGAACTCGAAGGTCGCCTTCAGATCGGGTTGCTCGAAGGTCGTGAACACGCGGCGCGCGTCAGGAACCTCGAACTGCGTGTACAGGTAGACGCGGTCGTCGGCGGGGTCGACGAAGCGGTGCAGCCCCTCGCCCGTACGTGAGTACGGCAGCTTCGCGGTGACGACGAGCTCGTTCTCTGCGGCTAGGCCGGACAGCTCGATGCGGTTGTCGCGGTAGACGTCGGCAGGGTCCAACGGGGTGCCGTTGAGGACGATGTCGAGGTCCGACGCGCCGACCAGGTCGGCGAACGTCGAGTCGTCTCGTGAACGGAATCGCAGCGTGGTCGTCGACACGAACTCGGTGTCTGAGTACGTCAGGTCGAGCTCGACGCGGTAGGTGTCCACTGCGAGCGACGCTGCTCGGGTGCGGGCTTCTTCTCGGGTGAGGTTGGTTCCGGGCATGCCCGAATCCTGCCACGCTGCCGGTCACGGGATCGCCGGACCGGCTCCGCTGTCGCAATTCGCGTGGAGCAGGCAGGATCGACCCATGCGGTCGGTCCGGCAGATCCCGTTCGCGACGTCGCCGCGGTCGAGTATCGGCATCGAGTGGGAACTCGCCCTCGTCGACGCCGACAGCGGCGACCTGCGCCAGGTGGCGCAGACGGTGCTCGACGCCGTACGCCCCGCCGACGGTGAGGAGCATCCGCACATCCGCCAGGAGTTGCTGCTGAACACCGTCGAGGTGGTGACCTCTCCGTGCCAGACGGTCCGGGCGGCCGGCGACGACCTCTGCCGCAGCATCGAGGAGCTCCGTACCGTCACCGATCCGCTGCGGGTGGAGCTGATGTGTGCGGGCACCCACCCGTTCGCCCAGTGGGCGCGCCAGCGCGTTACCGACAAGGAGCGCTACGCGACGCTCATCGACCGAACCCAGTGGTGGGGCCGACAGATGCTGATCTACGGCGTGCATGTGCATGTCGGCATCGAGGATCGCGAGAAGGTGCTGCCGATCATGCGGGCGATGCTTACCTACTTCGGCCACCTGCAGTCCCTTTCGGCGTCGTCGCCGTTCTGGGGCGGAAGCGAGACCGGGTACGCGTCGAACCGGGCGCTGATGTTCCAGCAGCTGCCGACGGCCGGGCTGCCGTTCCAGTTTCGTGCCTGGGCGGAGTTCGAGCGCTACGTCGACGACATGCTGCACACCGGGGTCATCGACGACCTGACCGAGGTGCGCTGGGACGTACGTCCGTCGCCGCGCTTCGGCACGATCGAGGTACGGATCTGCGATGGCATTCCCACCCTTGCCGAGCTGCTCAGTCTTTCCGCGTTGACGCATTGCCTGGTGGAGCACTTCTCCCGTGAGCTCGACGCCGGTCGCGAGCTGCCGTCGATACCCCCGTGGTTCGCGCAGGAGAACAAATGGCGTGCGGCGCGGTACGGCATGGACGCAATCTTGATCCTCGACGACGCCGGCGACGAGGGGCTGGTCGTCGACGACCTGCAACACCTGCTGCGCGTACTCGAGCCGGTTGCCGAAGACCTCGGCTGCGCCGACGAGCTCGACGGTGTTCGAGACGTCATCGCGGGTGGCGCGTCGTACGAGCGTCAGCGTGCGGTCGCGCACGCCAATGGCGGCGCCCTTGACGCCGTCGTCGCGTCGTTGGTCGCGGAGATGCGTGCCGGGCGTCCGCTCGGCGGCCGCTGAACGATCGGCCACCGGTTGCCGTGGTGCGGAATAGGCTGCGTCCGCCTACGCGTTGTGCTTGAAGGTACAACCCGTGACGAGTGGAGGACGAAACGTGAGTACGAAGACCGTCGACCTGTGGTTCGACCCGGTGTGTCCGTGGGCGTGGATGTCCTCGCGCTGGCTGCTGGAGGCCGAGCAGGTCCGTCCGCTCGACGTGCGCTTCCATGTGATGAGCCTGTCGCTGCTCAACGAGGGCCGCGACGACATCGACGACTGGTACAAGGAGCAGCTGCCGAAGTGGTTGGGTCCCGTACGCGTCTGCATCGCGGCCGCGCAGATCCACGGTGAAGAAGTGCTCCGCGATCTCTACACCGCACTCGGCACGCGCAAGCACGTACAGGACCGCGAGCTCGACCGCGAGACGATCATCGAGGCGCTGACCGAGGTCGGCCTGCCCGCAGACCTCGCCGATGCGATGGACAGCACCGAGTACGACGAGGCGCTCTCCAAATCGCACCACGCCGGTATGGACCAGGTCGGCATGGATGTCGGCACGCCGGTCATCTCGACCGAGGGCGTCGCATTCTTCGGTCCGGTCGTGTCGCCGGCCCCGAAGGGGGAGGCCGCGGGACGCCTCTGGGACGGCGTGCTGCTCGTCGCGGGCACCGACGGGTTCTTCGAGCTCAAGCGCACGCGTACGCGCGACCCGATCTTCGACTGAGCGCCGTTCATGGTGCTCACACCGAAGGCGGCAGCGGAACTCGCCGAAGCGGAGGCCGGGCAGTCGGTATCGGCGCCCGGCGTCGACCTCGACGCGTTCCGACGTGAGATGGCGGCCAACGCGCTCGACGAACCCCGGCTGCCCACCGAGTACGTACGCGACGTCGACGCGAACGGCGTCGTCTGCCGGATCTACCGGCCTACGCCGGAGGCTCCGGTGATCTTCTACGTACACGGCGGCGGCTGGGTGTTGGGTGATCTCGACACCCACGACCGCATGAGTCGTGAGCTCGCGGCGCGTACGGGTTGGGCGGTCGTAGCGGTGCAGTATCGGCTGTCGCCGGAGCATCCGTACCCCGCACCGCTCGACGACGTCGAGACCGCTCTGGGATGGGTGCGTTCGCACGCGGGCGAGCATCAGCTCGACGCGAGCCGGATTGTCGGAGTAGGCGACTCGTCCGGCGCCAACCTGGTGGCCGGGATGTCGCTGCGAGACGCGGGCGCGTTCGCGTACCAGGTGCTTGTGTACCCGCCGCTCGACCCGGCCCGCGGGGCGGCGTCGTTCGGTACGCAAGACATCGCCATGCTGCCGTCCGACGAGATGCGGTGGTACTGGGATGCGTACCTCCCGGACGAGTCGTTGCGCACGCGTCCCGACGCCGCACCGGCGTACGCGACCGACCTGTCGAAGATGCCGCCGACCCTGCTGGTCACGGCGGAGCATGACGTGCTTCGCGACGAAGGAGAGGACCTCGCCGCTCGCCTGGCCGCGGCGGGCGTCGAGGTGACGGCGCAGCGCTACCTCGGTGTCGCGCACGGGTTCTGGCGACGGCCATGGGTCCACGCGGCCGCAGACGCGGCACTTGACCACCTGACCGCCCGCCTCGCCCGACTGCGTCCATGACCGCTTCCGCCGGCCTCCCACGGGGCCTGGCGGAGCTCGGACGGCCGTGACCTGGGAGACTCGCGCCATGCGCGTACACATCGCCTCCGACCATGCCGGCTTCGAGCTGAAGGCACGTCTCGTCGAGCATCTGACCGAAGCCGGGCACGATGTGACCGACCACGGCGCGCACACCTATGACGCCGACGACGACTACCCGCCGTTCTGCATCGCGGCGGGCGAAGCCGTCGTGGCCGACGCAGGCAGCCTCGGCATCGTGATCGGCGGATCCGGCAATGGCGAGCAGATCGCGGCCAACAAGGTACGCGGCGTACGCGCCGCCCTGGCGTGGAACGATGAGACCGCCGCCCTCGCCCGTGAGCACAACGATGCCAACGTCGTCTCGATCGGCGGCCGGATGCATGAGGTCGAGCAGTCGATCCGGCTGGTCGACACGTTCCTGGCGACACCGTTCTCGAACGAAGCGCGCCATCAGCGCCGCATCGAGCTGCTCGCCGAGTACGAGAGCGACCGGTAGCCGGTGCCCGAAGGCCATACGCTGCACCGACTCGCGAACGCCATAGGCGATGCGTTCGCCGGCGGCCCCGTACGCGTATCGAGTCCGCAGGGTCGTTTTGCCGAGTCGGCGGCGTTGCTCGACGGTGCCGAGCTAGTCGGTTGCGAGGCGTACGGCAAGCACTTGTTCATCGAGTTCACCGGCGAGCGCTTCATCCACATCCATCTCGGGCTGATCGGCAAGTTCGACATCGAGCCCGGTCCCGGCGGTCTGCCGCGCGGTGCCGTCCGGCTGCGGATCGCCTCGTCGCGCGCGTACGCCGATCTGCGCGGTGCGACGGTTTGCGAGCTGTGGACGAGCGACCAGGTCGAGGCGGCTGTTCGCAAGCTCGGACCGGACCCGTTACGCGACGACGCCGACCCCGACCGTGCGTGGGCTCGAATCTCCAGATCCCGGGTGTCGATCGCGGCTCTGTTGATGGATCAGAGTGTCGTCGCCGGCATCGGGAACGTCTACCGGGCCGAACTGTTGTTCCGGCATCGCATCGACCCGTTCTTGGAAGGCAGGCTGCTCAGGAAGGGCGAGTGGCGCGACCTGTGGGCCGACCTCCGCACGCTGATGACCGAAGGCGTCAAGACGGGCCGCATCGACACCGTCCGTCCGGAGCACGAACCCGAGGCGATGGGCCGAGACCCACGAGTGGACGATCACGGTGGCGAGGTGTACGTGTACCGCCGAACCGGCGAGCCCTGCTTCGTCTGCGGTACGTCCGTACGGCGCGAGCTGCATGCTGCGCGGAACCTGTTCTGGTGCCCGCGCTGCCAGCGTCGTTCCCGGCGTAAGGCCCCGCGCGCACGGTCGTGAACCAACGGTGTGACCACGCCGTGTAACGAACGCCGGCTGGTTGACGATTTCACTATCGGCCAGTACAGGGCACTAGTTCGTCAATTCACCCGAATCCGATACCGCGGCGACGATACGCTGTCGGCCATGGCCGCTTATCCTGCTCGCACTGTGCTGTGGGCAAGACCGTCGGCGGTTCGAACCACCATTCAGCGATCGGTTGCGGCGAGCGCCGGGCGCCAGTTGCTCGTGCTCGCGATCCTCTGCGCGGTCAACTTGGTCGTCACCGCCGGTGCGCTGTACAAGAGCGGGCTCTTCCCGCTGATCATCTTCGTCATTCCGATGCTGATCGCGAGCGTGACGCTGCAGTTCTGGCCGTTCGCCGCCTCCGTGGCGGTGCAGGCCTGTTGTGTCGGCGTACTGGTCTCCTCGGAGGGCACCTCGACGGAACGCAACGTCGTGGTTCTGGTTCTCGCCGTCATTGCCGGCATGCTCCTGACGATGTCCGCGCGGGCAGAGACCGGTCTGCCCGGATCGCTCGGTGAGTCGATGATCATCGACCTCCGCGACCGGCTCCTCGCTCAGGGTGAGCTCCCACCGCTGCCGGACAGCTGGTACGCGCAGTCGGCGCTGCGTTCCGCCGACGGAGCGCAGTTCGCGGGTGACTTCATGGTCTCGGCGCGTACTCCGGGCGCGGAGAAGCTCGAGGTGGTGATGGTCGATGTCTCGGGCAAAGGCCTCAGTGCGGGTACGCGCGCACTGCAGCTGTCCGGCGCGTTCGGCGGACTGCTGGGTGCGTTGCCGCCCGACGAGTTCATGCGCGCGGCCAATACCTACCTGCTGCGCCAGGAGTGGATCGAGGGCTTCGCAACAGCCGTTCACATCGTGATCGACCTCGAAAGCGGTGACTTCGAGGTACGTACCGCCGGCCATCCGCCGGTGCTGCAGTGGGTTGCCGGTACTCGATCGTGGCTGTCGCTACCGTCCGAAGGCCCGGCCCTCGGCCTGATCGACGATGCGCAGTTCGCGCCGGCGACCGGTTCGGTCTGCTCGGGCGACGCGGTTCTGCTCTACACCGACGGGCTCGTCGAGTCACCCTCACAGGACTACGTCAGGGGCATCGACAAGCTGGTCGCCGAGGCCGAGCACATGATCGACAGCGGCGTACACGATGGTGCGCGCCGGCTACTGTCTCGGATCGGCACCTCGCACGACGACCGCGCCCTGCTGGTGTTGCATCGCCGCTAGCGACGCAACCTCGCGCCCGGTCACGCGGATGCGCGAGGTGGACGCGACCATGCCGATGCGTAATCGGCCAGGAACGCGTCCACCCGTCGCCGCTCGGCGCATGCAGTGGTGATCTCGACCGAGGCGGCGAGCGCGTTACGCCGAGATCCCTCCACGAGGTCGAAGACGGCGAGGCCGTTCACGATCGAGGCGCCGATGCCTCGCACCAGGCGAGCGGGAAGGAACGCCGGCCCGTACCGCTCGCTCTTCGTACGTACGACCATCTGGCCTCGCCGCCTCCGGATTCGATGTGTCGAGTGGAGGACTCGACACCTGAGACGCTAAGCACTGCAGTCGACACGACCGTCACACCCACGTGACGTTCATGTGAACCTCGCATGGTCCAAGGGATGAGAGGCTGCGCGTCGTGGCGCGGTCGATCGGCATTCGACTGCTATATCTGGACGCCACCCGACAGAGCGCCCGGAGGCGAGCAGACGATGCAGTCATCGACGGAGCCGAGCCCGCGACGCAGACCTTGCGTCGACTGATCATCGCCGGCGCAGCCCTCGGCCTCGCAGCCGCGCTGATGAGCCGTTGCGCCGGAGAATCCGAGTTCTGCCCGCTCGCGGTCGATGACGGCCTCGCTGCCGACGGGGTCAAGGCGGGGCCGAAGCATCAGGCGGCGCGTACGGAGTATCGCGAGCGGCTCGAGAAGGCGTCGTCGGCGGCTCCCGGCACGCTCTCCGGTGACGTCGATCTCATCCGAGAGAAGGTCGGCGGCGCGCGCAACCCGGCACGGGTGTCTTCGCCGCAGGTCGACGACGCGTACGCCGCCGTCGACGAATGGGTGGCGGCCAACTGCTGAGGCGCCGATCACGTCCGCTCGATTGGATCCTGCGCGCCACCGGCTGCGATAATGAAGGCGGAGGGGAGTACTCCTTCGTCGCTTCGCCGTCATTACGACCGCGCCGACCGCGGTCCGGTGTTGCGGGCCGTTCAGACGGCGGACGAGACCTCCGGCAGCAGTAACTGCTCGACCGGAGGTTTGATCTGTGGACGTCACCACGACCGAATGGCTCATCACTGTCGGCGTGACCATCGCCGTACTCGCGTTCGACATCGTGATCGTCGCGCGCCGACCGCATGAGCCGACGATCAAGGAATGCGCGATCGCGCTGTCGATCTATGTCGGGCTCGCGTTGCTCTTCGGGCTCTGGGTTTTCGGCTTTCACGGCCCGTCGTACGGCGTCGAGTTCTACACGGGCTGGCTGGTCGAGTACAGCCTGTCGATCGACAACCTGTTCTTGTTCATCATCATCATGGCGTCGCTGAACGTGCCGCGGAAGTACCAACAGGAGGCGCTGCTGGTCGGCATCATCCTGGCGCTGATCTTTCGGGCCGTCTTCATCGCGCTCGGCAAGGTCGCCATCGACAACTTCTCCTGGGTCTTCTACCTCTTCGGCGCGTTCCTCGTCTACACCGCGTACACGATGGTTCGCAGCTACCGCCGCCACGACGACGGTGAGCGCGACGAGAACCGTCTCGTCACGTTCGCGCGTACGCGCCTGAACGCGACCGACGAGTACCACGGGCTCAAACTGTTCATCAAGCGCAACGGCAAGCGGATGATCACTCCGATGTTCATCGTCGTGCTCGCGCTCGGCTCGACCGACATCATGTTCGCGCTCGACTCGATCCCGGCGATCTACGGGATCACCCAGGAGGCCTATCTGGTCTTCACCGCGAACGTGTTCGCGCTGATGGGCCTGCGGCAGTTGTACTTCCTCCTCGGCGACCTGCTGCAACGTCTCGTCTACCTGTCGCTCGGGCTCTCGTTCATCCTCGCGTTCATCGGTGTGAAGCTCGTCCTGCATGCGCTGCACCAGAACGAGGTCCCGTTCATCAACGACGGCAACCACGTACCTGTGCCTGAGATCAACGCGTTGCTGAGCCTCGCTGTCGTGATCGCGACGCTGGTGGTCACTGCCGTTGCGAGCCTTGCGAAGTCTCGACGGACGCCGGAGGTACACCGGTGAGGTAGTCGCCGGCTGGCGTAGCGTTGGTTACATGAGTCCGACCGAGCGCCCGCGTGAGGTGATGCTCGGCAAGGTCGTTGAGTGGTTCACGGCCAATGGGGTGCTGGACACGAGTATGCGCACGCTGGCCGCGGGTATCGGCACCAGCAACCGGATGCTCAACTACCACTTCGGTTCGCGTGAGCAGTTGTTGGCGGCGGTCATCGAGCGGGTATGTGAGGCCGAACGCGATGCGCTGCAGGAGTTCATCGCGCTCAACCTCGACCCGGTCGATGCGGGCTATCTCTACTGGAGCCACGTAGCCGACACCGCGAGCGTCTTCGCACCCCTCTTCTACGAACTGTCGGCCCATGCGATGTACGGCAAGGAGTACGCCGACGGTCTTCGTACCGTCTTGACCAACGCCTGGGTTTCCGGGTTCGCCGAGGGCTTCGCGCGGGTGACCACTCGAGACCATGCCGAGCGGTTGGCCCGGCTGTGTCTCGCGGTGGGTCGGGGCGTCCTGTTCGAGATGGCCCTCACCGGAGATCGCGCGGCAGCAGACACGGCGATCGAGGAGTTCACTGCGATGGTCAGAGCGGCGGTGCGCTGATGGTACGAACGTGCGCCGTTGCTCGAGCAGCGCGGCGTCGCCATATCACCTGTCGTTGAGACCATCTCCGCCGAGTTCGGGGTACTCGCCGAGCGCTTCGCCCCCGTCGGCTGAATCCCGACCAATCCGGTTGTGCGCTTGCGTCGAAGCACTCTTGATGGGCGGTCAGCCCATCTTGAGTGCATTTCTGGGACGGAGGTCCTCTGTATGAAGCTCATCAACGTCAAGATTTCGGCCGGTGTGCTGTCCGTGCTTGCATCTGGAGCACTCGTCGGTGGTCTGCTCACGAGCGGCGGATCCGCTACGGCGGCCGGTGCCGACGAGTCGCGCGCGTCGAGCAGTGCGGCCGGGGCGAAGAAGAAGACACGCGCTCATCTGGCACCGATCAACAACTCCGGAGTGCGCGGCACCGCACGCGTACGGGTGCGTGGGCGGATGCTGCATGTCCGGGTGAATGCTCACGGGCTACTGCGAAAGATGCCGCACGCGATGCACATCCACTTCGCGAAGGGTGCCCGGCATACGTGCCCGACGGTGCGCGACGACAAGAACGCCGATCATCGGATCAACACGACCGAAGGCCAGCCCGCGTACGGGTCGGTTCGCGTCTCGCTGACCAAGCGCGGTGCAACGGGGCCCAAGAGTGCATTGGCCGTCAAGCGGTTCCCGACCGCACCGCGCGGCAAGGTCCACTACAAGCGCACGATCCGCACCAGCAAGGCGGTTGCGCGCGGCGTCCGTCGCGGCAACAGCGCCATCGTCATCCACGGCATCGACTACAACCAGAACCGCAAGTACGACTTCAAGGCCGGTAAGAGCGACCTCGACCGGAAGTTGCCGACCGAGGCGACCGATCCGGTCGCGTGCGGTGTACTTCGCGCCAAGCGTCGGTAACCGCCCGTGATAACGAATCGCCGTCAAGCCCGGTGAGCTACGAAACCCCAGGCCGAGGAACTGCCCTCTGGCCTGGGGTTTCGTGGTGTGGAGCGGGTGACCGGGATCGAACCGGCACCACCAGCTTGGAAGATGCCTCCTGGAACTGGATGCCCTTATATATAAGGGGCCTGAGCCTGACTCTGTTCGATCTGCCCTGCTCGTGACCGTGGTTGACCAGACGAACGGGCACGTAGCGGGCACGGGCTGGAGCTGAGGATTCGAAGCCGGGCACACCTGCCCCATCCCCTGATAGGTGCCGCTCGTAGGTCGGAGTGGAGCGGGTCAAGGGTCGAGCTTGCTCGATCACGGAGTGACGCGACGGAGGAGCGCTCTTGACGCGTGGAGCGGAGGCCGAAGAATGGACCGATCAGGGGACGGGGCTCTACGGCCAGGTCGACAAGCTCGGTCCGCCACGTTGATGCCCCATTGCTCCTGCGTTGTGCGCGCGCCGGTAGCGAAGCGTGTAGCTCCGAGCGCGAGCGGCCCGGAACGGGCCGAAGGCCCGCATGCCCGGACGCGCGGCGCGACGGAGCGGAGCGCGCCGCGTAGCGGCGCGCGCCTTGACCTGAGAGAGCCGGAACCGGCAATGGGCTAAGACAGGTGCGCACGAGTTCGGTTAGGCGCCGGGTTGGTGTCGTCCATGGCTTTGCGGACGAGGGCCACGGCTTCGTCGCTGACGCCTGCTGCGGTCGCTATGAGTCCGCGCGAGGTGAGCGAGTGTTCGGTTCCGTCGATGTCGCGGACACGTGCGCCTGCCTCGCGGGCGATTGCTACGCCTGCGGTGAAGTCCCAGGCACTGTTGGACAGGGCTAGCGCTGCGTCTGTCCGGCCTTCGGCGAGCCATGCCATATCTACCGCGGCTGAGCCGAGCATGCGTACGCGCTCGACGGTTCCGGCTAGGTGGGCGGTGAGGGAGAGGCGTCGGGTGTTCTTGTCCGGTGCGTTGTCGCCGACCGCGTAGTCGCCCATGGTGACGATGGCCTCGCTCAGATTGGGCGTGCTGCGGCAGCGGATCGGCCTGTCGTCCTTGAACGCTCCGAGGCCTGTCGCGCCGTAGTAGACGCTTCCCTGACCTGGTAGGGCGATGACGCCGACCTCAGGTCGGTTCTCGCGGACAAGTGCAAGGGATATGCCGTACAGCGGGATGCCGTGGATGAAATTGTTCGTGCCGTCAACCGGATCGAGTATCCACGTCTCGGCGTGCGGACTGCCGTCGCTGGTTCCTTCCTCTTCGCCGAGAAACCCGATGGTCGGCGTCCGGTCGGCCAGTCGCGCGCGGATGGCGCGCTCGATCGAGAGGTCGACATTGGACACCAGGTCGCGGTCTTGCTTGCTCTGCACGGCATCGAGCGGCGTTTGAGCGAGTAGGTCGCATGCGTAGCCGATCGTCTCGCGGGCGGTCACGAGAAGGTCCCCTAGGTGCGAGGTCATGACGTCCGCCGATCCCATAGGTGGTCGAGCATCTGTTGGAAGACGCCGAACATGCCGCCGGTAGCCCACTGTCGTTTGATCACGAAGGTAGGCGCGTCGACGCCGCGCGTGGCTGGTAGGTAGGGCTGTGCGATACAAAGCTCGTCGTCGACGATGATGAGGTTGAATCGGATGGTCTCGCTGTATGTCGCGATCTGCATGCGAGGCCGGGCGTCGTTGGAGAGTTGGTCGTAGACCCGCTGCTGGAGTATCTCCATGTTCATCGTGGTGAGCAGCGACAGCTTCCCCGGGTCGTGGTAGCCCTCCTCGAGTTCTCGTGCGCGCATAGCATCGCTCTCGGGCTCGAGGAAGAGTGCGCGGAGTCTGGTTCCGTTCTCCACGAGCTCGCGAATCTGATGGTCGGTGTACTGCTGGCAGATGAGGTTTAGCGACAGTCCGGCTATCGCGATGTCGGATGCACCGCTGAGGAATGAGTCGGGCGGCATCGCGTTGGCGAACTCGGCACGCGAGGGGTAGACAGCGGCAACGTCTGAGTATCGCTCTGTCATGAGCTGGCCTACGAGGTCATCGTCTCTGCTGTTCGTCGCACCGGCGGACGATGCCCCGCTAGTCAGTATTCCCGCCGCTACGAGCACATCGCCCGGGGGCGTAGCGCTCGACTCCCAGGATTCGATTACCTCAGCGGAGGGCGTCCATTTGATGACCGGGGCGAGCACCTTTGCGAACTCATCCGCCGAGAGATTCAGGGCTCGTCGCGCTGATGCGAGCTGGCGCCTTGCAAGCGACGCAACGTCGGGCTTGTAAGAGCCGTGATCGGTGATCCGGTGAACCTTCCCGTCGGTGGTCATGATGTACCCGTGGCGCGCTCTGCCGATTCCATCTCGTCGGCATGAACCTCGTCGTGTGGGTACGGCTGGCCCATCCGTCCGTAAAGGTCCATCAAGTGTGATCGCAGCACGGCGACCTGACGGCGTAGGTAGGTCAACTCGCCTCGTAGTTCCTCGATCACCGACAGGTCAGGCGAAGCACCGGCCTTCGGCGCGAGGCCTCGCACCTCGTCCTCAAGGCTCGTCAAGCGGGTGGCGAGTGAATCGACGTGCCGGGTCTCTTCTTCGACCTCACGTGGTGTCGCCTGGACGTACACGGCCTTGCCGGGTTGGCCGACGAGCAAACCTTCGCCGCGTAACTGGTCGACTGCCTTGCGAGTAACGCTTGTTGAGACCTCGTACCTCTCTGTGAGCTGCGCTTGCGAAGGAATCGGTGCGCCGACCTTGAGCCGCCCTTCGGCGATCTGCGCGCGCAAGTCCTCGGCGACCTTCTGGCTAAGTGTCTGCGGTGTCATGACGAACCTCGCGTACCTGGTATGCGATCCATGCCCCAAGTGTCGCACCCGACACGCTCGTCGGCTCCGACCGCTTGACAACTTGGTGTACTAGGTACAGCATGGTGTACTAGGCAATCAACCGAAGGAGAGAACGATGAACGTTGGTACTTCGCTTCCGGTAGAGACCACTGCTGACCGTTGGGCGGTCGTGGTCGGTGGTATGGGTGCTCCGGTCAAGCCGCGGGAGAAGGCGGCTCCGACGGGGGAGCAGACTCACAGCTCGGGCTGCATTCTGATGGTGCAGCGCAAGGACGGTTCGGTGCAGCCGGACAAGACCGCGAGTGTGCATGTGCTGAAGCCCGCGACGGTCTACGAGTTCGGGACGTTCTACGAGGCTCGCGGCAAGGTCTGGGTCCAGCCCTACGAGAGCAACGAGCGCATGGCGCTGTCGATCACGGTCGAGCAGCTCGTCCCGATCGGCACCGACGCCGGTTCGCCCTCGACGACGGCGGGCAAGTCGGCGCGTAGCGCGAGCAAGGAAGAGGCCGCGTAATGACCGCGCTTGATGTCCCGCCCGTGATCTCGACCGGTGCCGAACTCGGGTACCCGTGCGCGGTGTGCAACGACCTGACCGCGCAGGCTCCGGGCGATCTGTGCGGGTTCTGCTCGCTCACGGGCGTGGTGATGTGCACGCGCTGTGGCGGGGTGCAGGAGCAGTACGGGCCGTGCATTCACTGCGAGACCGGGCGGTGAGTTCCGATGTTCTCGCTGTTTCGTCGTGGTCGGGGTGGGTCGCTCGGGCGGCCTGCCCTGGCCGGTGAGGTCTGCACCTGCGGCGCACCCGCCGTGGTCGTGTTCGACGATCCCCGGCTGGGTGCGGCGTTCGGGTCCTGTCTGGCCGCTGAGGCGGCTTCGCATTCTCGGGTGGGCGAATGTCCGTTCTGCGGTGTCTCGGGGCCGCATCGAACGGGCGGCGTCTGCCCGTCGTATGTCCTGCGTCCGGCCTGGGCAACTGAGCCCGCCAGGCGTGCTCTCGCCACGAGTGGAGGCGACTTTCGATGAGTTCTGAGATTGTGCGGGTCCGGCCCGCGAAACTCCGTATCCCGCTGCTGCTGGTCGCGTCCGGCTGGGCACTCGCCCGCCTTGCCCGGTTGGGGTTCTGGCTGGTGTCACGACCCCGCCGCCTCGCCGCACTCGGCTTGGGTGGCCTGCTGGGGTGGTCGCTCAGCTCCCACGGGCTGCCACTGCTGGCCGGCCTGGTGTTGTTCGGCCTTGCGGGGCTGGGGTTGTGGGCGTGGCGTCGACCCGACGCCTTCCGGCAACGAGTCGTCTGGCGGCTGCGGGGCCGGCTAAACCGGTTCCGGCTGCGGCGTCGCTGGGATGGTGTGATCGCGGGCTGCGGGCTCACCGGGAAGGACCCTGACGGCACGGTGATCTTCCCGTCGGTGGGGCCGGTGGTCTCGTCGCCGTCGATGGACCGCTTCCTCACGCGGATTCCTGCGGGTCAGACGATCGGGGACTGGACCGCGAAAGCCGACGAGCTAGCGGTGGGTCTGAATGCCGAGTCGTGCCGTATTCGCACACCGGGCAGGCGTGCCGGGGTCATGCCGTGGACCCGCAAACGTGGGTTTGAACGTCGGGTGGTGCGGGTCGAGTTGATCCGTCACGACGTACTCGGTGAGCCGGTCGCACCGTTCCCGGTGGCTGAGTCGCCTTCGTTGAAACGGCTCCCGGTCGCGTTGACTGAGGACGGCACCGCGTATCGGCTGCGGCTCCTCGGCACGCATCTGTTGATCGTGGGCCAGACCGGCGCGGGCAAAGGGTCGGTGTTGTGGTCGATCGTCAACCACGTTGCACCGGGCATCAGCTCCGGCCTGGTCCGGTTGGTCGGGTTCGATCCGAAGTTCAACGAGCTCACGATGGGCGCGCCCCTGTTTCACCAGCTTTATGACGGGGACGGGTCGGTGATGGCCGACGGGCTAGAGCAGCTCGTCGACGTCAACGATCAACGGAAGAAGGCGATGCGCGGCAGGTCCCGTCTGCATATCCCGACGGTCGATGAGCCGTTCTACCTGGTGTTGGTCGACGAGCTGGCCGCACTCACCGCGTACATGACCGACAGGAACGCGAAGAAGCGGATCGAGGCGGCGTTGTCGACGCTGCTGACTCAGGGCCGCGCACAGGCGATCACCGTCGTCGGCGCGGTGCAGGACCCGCGCAAGGAGATTCTGTCCATGCGGGACCTGTTCCCGTCCCGCGTCGCGCTGTCGCTGCGCACATCGGAGCAGGTCGACATGGTGCTCGGCGACGGCGCACGCGAGCGCGGCGCACTGTGTGACCAGATCCCGCCATCGCTGCCCGGTACCGGCTATGCGGTGGTCGACGGGATACCCGACCCCGTACGGCTCCGGTTCCCCTACACGACCGATGAGCAGATTCGCGCTCTCGCGGCCGCGCATCCGGCACCGCGTGACGCGGAAGTGATCGAGCTGGACACGCGCCGCGACGGCAGCTCGTCGAGCGACACCGACCCCGAGCAGGACGTGGCCGACGACGCGCAGGCCGAGGAGGGGGAAGCGTCATGAGCGCGGACAAGCTCGACGGCCAGCTCACCTTGCCGCTACCCGAACCGACCCACGATGCCCAGCTCGCGCGCCGGATCACGCCGGGATGGCAGGCCCAGGCCGCGTGCGTCGACACACATGGCGACGTGTTCTATCCCGAACCCGACGAACGGGGCGCATCGGTGGAGGCTGCTGCGCTGGCTGTGTGCAACGGGTGCCGGGTCCGGTCCTCCTGCCGTGCCGCTGCGCTCCTCAACGCCGAACAAGGTGTGTGGGGCGGAACCACGGAGGCTGACCGCGACCGCATGGGTTCGGCACTCGCACGCGGGGTGTCCGTCGATGCCGTGTTGGTCGAAACGATCCGGCCACGCCTCGACGGTCAGGGGGTGGCGGCATGACTGGCCTTCCGGAGCTGGATAACGCGACCGTGCGGGAGTTGGCCGAGTACGCGGGCGTGTGTGTCCGTCCGATCGTGCGGAAACTGATCGACCTTTCGACGGGTGAGGAACGGGTGATCCCGATCCCGTGCGGGTCGACGAAATCGCGGGTCTGTCCACCGTGTGCGGAGAAGGCACGCCAGCTCCGCATTTCGCAGTGCCTCGAGGGCTGGCATCGGGTCGACGAACCCGAGAGCGACGAGCCCGATGACGATTCGCTCGACGACCGGCCCGACGACGACGGCCAGGACGACTTCGGCGACGACGCGAGAACGGTGGATGCTGAGCGGGCGTTGGCGCGGCGGGTGCGGTCGACGAAGCGTCGTGATGATGTGGGCGAGCTCCCGAAGCGTCCGACGGCGGATACGACCCTTGGGCGGACGTTCACGGCTCCGGACGGCACGGTCTATAGGCCGTCGATGTTCCTGACGTTCACGCTCCCGTCCTATGGGCGGGTCCGCCGCGATGGCACACCGTGCAACCCGTCGACGTATGACTACCGCAAGGCCGCGTTGGACGCCCTACATTTCCCGGCCCTGGTCGATCGCATCTGGCAGGCGTTGCGCCGGGGCGCGGGATACAACGCGCAGTATTTCGCGACCGTCGAACCCCAGAAACGCCTCGCGCTGCATCTCCACGCCGCGGTACGCGGAACGATCCCACGACAGACGGTGCGCCAAGTCGTCGACGGCGTCTACCACCAAGTGTGGTGGCCCCAACTCGACGAACCGGTCTACGTCGACCGGCTGCCGGTGTGGGACGAACGACAGGACGGCTACGTCGACCCCGACACAGGTGTGCTGCTGCCGACCTGGGATCAGGCACTCGACCGGATCGACCCCGCCACCGATGAGCCGGCGCACATGATCCGGCCCGGGAAACAGTTCGACTATCAGGGCATCATCGCCTCCAACGAACGCCAGATCGCCAAGTCGGTCGGGTATCTGACGAAGTACCTCACCAAGTCCATCGCGGAGGCGTACGACCCGGACACGATCACGAAACGTCAGCGTGCACATCGGGACCGGCTGCATGCCGAGCTGCTGTATCTGCCGTGTACCCCGCAGTGTGCGAACTGGCTGCGCTTCGGCGTTCAACCCAAGGCCGCGAAGTCGGGGATGCGTCCCGGCGAATGTGGCAAGAAGGCCCACGAGCTGGACAACCTCGGCCACGGCGGCAGACGGTGCCTCGCCTCCCGCCAGTGGTCGGGCAAGAAGCTGTCCGAACACAAGGCCGACCGCGCCGAAGTCGTGCGCCAGGTCCTCGACGAAGCAGGGATCGACGCACCCGACACCGACAGGTTCGCCGCCGACGCAACAGACGAGACCGGCCAGGCCCGCTACGTGTGGGAATCCCTCGACCCCACCAACGGCGAAACGTGCCCGGACTACCAACGCGTGATCAAAGCCGCTGTCACGGAGCGGAACCGCTGGCGCGCTGAATACGACCGCGCCCAAGCGATCATCGCGGCCCGTGATGGACCTCCCGACAACTGTTCGGCAACTCCACAACCCGCCGCACCCGACGCGGCATAACCCGAAGGAGAAACGATGAGTGACAAGCTGTTGACGGTCGCTGAGGCGGCGGAGCGGCTCGGTACAACGGAGCGATTCCCGCGCCGACTGGTCGCGGAGCGGCGGATTCGCTTCGTCAAGGTGGGGCGGCACGTTCGGTTTCCCGCTTCAGCGTTGGCTGAGTACATCGCGACGAACACGGTCGAGCCTCGCCCTGCACGTCGTGGTCTACGGGCGGTGGCGTGATGGGACGGCGACGATTCGGGCGTGTACGGCGTCTGCCGTCGGGTCGGTTCCAGGTTCGGTATCGCGGCCTTGATGGTGTCGACCGTCCCGCGCCGAGGACGTTCGGCAATAAGACGGACGCGAACAACTGGCTTACTGACAAGGAGTCTGAGCTGTTGCGGGGGGAGTGGTACGACCCGGACGCGGCGGCGATCCCGCTCGACGAGTACGCGCGTCGTTGGATCAGCGAGCGTCCGAACCTCGCGGCCCGGACGGTTGAGCTGTACACGTCGTTGTATCGCCTCCACCTGGCGCCCGACCTCGGACGGCTCGGGCTGATCGATATCACGGCGGCGCGGGTCCGCACCTGGCGGAAGACGCGACTCGATGCGGGTGCGCCTCACGTCCAGACAGCTAAGGCGTACCGACTCCTCAAAGCGATCATGAACACGGCCCTTGATGACGGGCTGATCCGTCGGAATCCGTGCCGGATCAAGGGCGGCGGTAGCGAGCGGTCACCGGAGCGTCCAAGTGTCGATGTGGCGGACGCGTTCGCGATCGCTGACAACATCGTGCCGAGATACCGGGCGTTGGTGCTGCTGGCGACGTTCGCGAGCTTGCGGTACGGCGAGCTGATGGGCCTTCAACGTGACGACCTCGACCTGGCGGCGCGGACGGTCAAGGTTCGCCGTGCGGTCAAGGAGGTCGGCGGCAGGCAGCTCGTCGACGAGCCCAAGACCTGGGCCGGTCGGCGCACGGTCACGATCCCGCGCGTGATCGTCCCGGACCTGGCCTGGCATCTGCGGGTGTTCGCCGAAGATGGTGACGACGGGCGGCTGTTCGTCGGCTCCCGTGGCGCCACGCCGCTGCGGTCGAACTTCCATAAGTACTGGCTGAGCGCGCTGGAGCTCGCGGGGGTCGGTGATGTGCGGTTGCACGATCTACGCCATACGGGCGCAACGGCTGCCGCGATGACGGGTGCGACGACGCGTGAGCTGATGCAGCGACTCGGCCATAGCTCGCCCCGCGCGGCGATGATCTATCAACACGCGACCGACGACCGGGACCGGGCGATCGCGGATGGTCTCGACGAGCTCATCGGACAGGCTCGCAAGGGTTCGCAGGCCGATCGGAGCCACGACGAAGACGATGACGATCCGCCGATGGTCGGCGTCCCAACGGGCACGTAGCGGGCACGAGTGAAAGTCACCGCGCTAGATGCAAAGCGCCCAGGTCACCGGGAAACCGGCTCTGACCTGGGCCTTTGCATGTGGAGCGGGTGACCGGGATCGAACCGGCACCACCAGCTTGGAAGGCTGGGGCTCTACCATTGAGCTACACCCGCGTGGTGCGGCGCGCCCATCATGCCATGCCGCACGGCGTCCGATCCATTCGACCCGCTGGCGCCTCAGCGCGTACGAGGATCGCTGGCGTAGGAGGCCGGCGGAGTGCCGACGACACGTGTGAAAAGTCGGGTCAGATGGGCCTGGTCGCTGAAGCCCGAAGCGGCCGCCAGCTCCGCCCAGTCGATCTCGACGCCCTCGTGGGCTGCCCGGGCCGCGTCGAGCAGCCGGAACCGCTGGATCACCCATTTGGGGCCGATCCCGACGTACTCGGTGAAGAGCCGCTGCAGTGTACGAAGGCTCATGCCTGCGTGGGCGGCGAGCACGTCGGCGCGGGTGAGTGACGTCGTGCTCTCGGCGTACGCGACCAGGGCGGCGACCTCGTCGGCCGTGGGATCGGCTCGGGTGTTGCGCGACTCGAGGTAGTCCTCGAACGCGGCTCGCATCACCTCGGTGTCGTTGGTCGCGAGGATCGCCCGCGCGACCGGACGGTCATCGACTCCGAACAGGTCGCCGGCCGGTACGACCGTGCCCGAGATGGCACCGACGCTCGAGCCGAGCATCGGCCGGAAGCCGCCCGCGTGGAATGCGGCGCCGAGCACGTGCCCGTCGCCGCAGAGCGTACGAAAGAACGGGTCGCGGTTGACGCCGTGCACGAGGAGTCGCCCGTCTTCGGCGGCGATGTGGATGCGCGGTTGTGTGACGACCTGCTGCCGATGTGACCCGTCGACGTGCCAGCGCACGAGCCACAGGTAGTCGACGAACGGTGCAAGAGATGCGCGTGGGCGGAGGCGCTCGACGTCGAGCACCGACTCCGCCGCCTTCGGCCGGACGATCGCCTGCGGCATTCCCCGGGGCTCGTTGCGCATAGAGCCGACAGTAGACGGACGCGGTGACGTGATTGTTCAAGACCGGCCGCCGTTCTGCTCATAGCGTCGTGGGCATGGCTTACACACACCGGGCAAAGACCAGATTCAACGTGACAGCGTGGTCGGAGGCGGCGTTCGTCGATATCGACGGCGAGGGCACGACCATGGGCGACGCGTACTACCCGACCCGCGGCCTCACCCGCGCCGATGTCACCTACACGTACTCGGGGGAGCTGGAGGGCACGAGCACTGTCGCCTACCTGATCTCCTACAAGGACGGCGCTGCACCGATCGTCGGGTTCGAGCGGTTCGAGGGCACCATCGGCGGCCACGACGGTTCCTGTGTGCTGCGACATGTGGGCTCGCACACGGGGGAAGGCGTCGAGGCAACCGTCGAGGTCGTACCCGGCATGGGCACAGGCGGTCTCACCGATCTGCAGGGCGAGGCAGAGCTACGCATCGCCGGCCACAGCGACGACGGCTACGAGCTCGTCTTCTCCTACGACCTGTGACGGCGCGTCCTCAGTACGCGCTTGCGATGGCGAGCGCGACGAACGCGACCTGATGCACGGTCCGGATGCCCAGCGGTGTCGCGACCCGATCGCCGATCGAGGTCGCGCGCCGGGCGGCCTGCACGTTCGCGGGGAACATCGCGACCAGCAGGGCAGCGAGACTCCAGCCGGCGACGGGCGCGGTCGCCGGGACGACGAGCGCGACGGCGCCGAGCGCCTCCAATGCACCGGTGATCGCGACGAGCAGTGCGGGCTTCGGCAGTACGCGGGGCACCATCGCGATCAGGCCGGCGCGGCGCGGACCGAGACGCGCGGACGCCGTCAGCAGGAACATCGCGGCGAGCGCCCATCGGGCGGGCATCGGCCAGGAGTCCCACGGTCCGACGCCGCCGAGTCCGAGCGCTCCGAAGGTCGCGAGCGCCGCGGTCAGCACGATGACCGGAGGTGAGAACCAGGCGGACAGCACGGAACGTCGGGCGGGCGCGGAACTGGGCGACGAGGTCATCGAGGGCATGGTCATGTTCGCTCCATCATCTAGGCAGTGACTAGATGATGGAGCCAGGCTAGCTATCTTGTCAATGTCTAAATTACGCTACGGTGGCGTGATGAGCGCGCGTTCGTACCACCACGGAGACCTTCGCAACGCCGTCCTGGAGGCGGCGGTCGCCGCGATCGGCGAGGTCGGGCCGGCCGCGCTGAGCCTGCGCGATCTGGCGAGGCGCGCGGGCGTCTCGCATGCGGCACCTGCGCATCACTTCGGTGACAAGGCGGGCGTGCTCGGCGCGGTCGCGGCGCAGGGGTTCGACCTGTTGGCAGAGGTGCTGAGCGCGTCGAGCGGTGATCTGCGTGCCGTCGGCGCCGCGTACGTCGGCTTCGCGGTCGACCACCGCGCGCATTTCGAGGTGATGTTCCGGCCCGAGCTGTACCGCGTCGACGACCCGGAGGTACGCGCCGCGCGCGACCGCGCATCGCAGGTGCTCTACGACGGCATCGGCGCCGAGCTCGAGGACTCGCCAGACGGTGACGCATCGAAGCGGGCGGCGATCGCGGCCTGGTCCTTCACGCACGGATTCGCAACGCTGTGGCTGACCGGCGCGTTGCCGGACTGGGTCGGGGACGACGCAACGAACGCGGCTCGCGACATCGGGTCTGCGTTCACCCTCGAGACCTGAGTCAGTCGGTCGAAACGAACTCGCGTGCGGCGTCGTGCGGCACCGACGAGTCTCCGTCGATGCATATGTCGGCGCGCTCGCGCGT
Source organism: Nocardioidaceae bacterium SCSIO 66511 (assembly GCA_023100825.1). Classification (NCBI taxonomy): domain Bacteria; kingdom Bacillati; phylum Actinomycetota; class Actinomycetes; order Propionibacteriales; family Nocardioidaceae; species Nocardioidaceae bacterium SCSIO 66511. The sequence continues at coordinate 1,531,588 of CP095846.1, forward strand.
GCGATCGGTCGCGAACATCTCCGCCTCCAGGGCCGCCCAGCGCTCCCAGTACGGGCGGTACGTCTCGCCGTCGCGTTCGATGCCGCGCGCCTTTCGTACCTCGCGGGGCGCGTCGATCCAGACCAGCATGGTGAGGAACGGTGCGCAGGCTAGTGCTCCGGAGCCCACACCCTCGACGATCAGGGTGTCGGCGGCGGGTACCGAATGGAGCCCTGCCCACTCGTCGCGTTCCCAGTTCCAGTGGCGATACGCCGCTGGTCGCCCTTCGGACAGAGGTCGAAGTACCCAGTCGACCAACAGGTCGGGCGTTTCGCGCAGGCCGTCCCATCCGGGGTAGATGTCCTCCAGGTGCACGATCGGGATCGGCTTGGCGGTGGGTACGCCCGTCTGCGCGAGCCGGCCGGCAAGGGTCGTCTTTCCCGATCCGCTCGGGCCGTCGATGGCGAGGACCCGGGTCTTCCCGGCGGTCGGCGTACGTGCGCGGAGCTCGCCGGTCAGCGCGTCGAGCGGGCGTACAGTCACGGGCAGAGTCTGTCCCATGCTCGCCGGAGTACGGATTGGTGCCTGGGTATCGAGCGCGGTCGGCCGGAATCCGTACCTCGGCGGGGTCTCGGGAACTGGCGGCGAGTCTCGGTGAGGGCGTACGTGCCGGTTCGCCCGCGAATTGGCCCGTCGACTAGACTCGGGCGGGCGCTAGAGTGCGTCGGCCGGGATGTGGCGCAGGTTGGTAGCGCGTCCGCTTTGGGAGCGGAAGGTCGCAGGTTCAAATCCTGTCATCCCGACGTTTTCGTCTACACAGTCAAGAGGAGTCACCCAGCGTGAAGAGCGCCACCGAGACCCTGGGCCCGACCCGGGTCAAGCTGACCGTCGAGGTGCCCTTCGAGGAGCTCAAGCCGAGCCTCGACGCGGCGTACAAGCAGATCGGTCAGCAGATCAACATCCCCGGTTTCCGCAAGGGCAAGGTGCCGCCGCAGATCGTCGATCAGCGAGTGGGCCGCGAAGCGGTGCTCAACGAGGCCGTCAACGAGGCGCTGCCGGGCCTTTACGGCAAGGCGCTCGACGAGCACGAGCTGCAGCCGCTCGGCCAGCCCGAGGTCGACCTCACCAAGCTGGAGTACGGCGAGACGCTGGAGTTCACCGCCGAGCTCGACGTGCGCCCCGAGATCGAGGTGCCGTCGTACGACGACCTCTCGGTGACCGTGGAGGACGCCACCGTCTCCGATGACGATGTGCAGGAGCAGATCGACGGGCTGCGCGAGCGGTTCGCGACCTACCAGACGGTCGAGCGTGCGGTCGCCGACGGTGACTTCGTGACGATGGACCTGTCGGCGTCGAAGGACGGCGAGAAGATCGAGGCCGCTCAGGCCGAGGGCATGTCGTACCAGGTCGGCTCCGAGGAGATGCTCGACGGTCTCGACGAGGCCCTGACCGGGCTGTCGGCCGATGAGTCGGCCACCTTCGACACCCAGCTGGTCGGCGGAGAGCTCAAGGGGCAGGACGTCCAGGTCGAGGTCAAGGTGACCGAGGTCAAGGAGCAGGAGCTCCCGGAGTTCGACGACGAGTTCGCCCAGGAGGCGTCGCAGTTCGACACCGCCGATGAGCTTCGCGCCGATCTGCATGAGCGTGTCGTACGCGGCAAGCGCATGGAGCAGGCGAGCGAGGCGCGCGACGTCGTGCTCGAGGAGCTGTTGGCGCGGGTCGAGATTCCGCTGCCGGAGCCGATCGTCGACGAGGAGATCACCGGCAGGCGCGAGCAGATCAACCAGCAGCTCGCGTACGCCGGCATCACCATGGACGACTATCTCGAGTCCGAGGAGCAGACCGCCGACGAGTTCGAGGCCGATCTGGAGAAGCGCGTACGCGACGCGCTCGCCGCGCAGTTCCTACTCGACGAGATCGCCAAGCAGCAGGAGATCGGCATCGAGGAGTCCGAGCTCACCGAGCACATCTTGCGCCGCGCGCAGCAGTCGGGCACCGACCCGCAGGAGTACGCGCAGCACATGATGGAGCACAACCACGTGCCGCAGCTGGTCAGCGAGGTCGTACGCGGCAAGGCGCTCGCGCAGATCGTCGAGGACGCGACCGTCACCGACAAGTCCGGCAACGTTGTCGACCTCAAGCATCTACAGGCCGATGGCACCCTGGCCGATGAAGACGACGCCGAGGAAGACAGCGACGAGGAGTCGCCGGTCGACGCGGCCGCCAGCATCTGAGCCGTTGCGCTGAAGAGTTCGCGGACTTTCCGTTGCTACGCACGCCTGCGTACAACGAAAAGTCCGCGAACTCTTTCGTTGGGGCACCGCTGCACTCAGATACCAGCAGTATGTGAAGATGCTCCTACGACGCCCCGAGCCGGGCGCTGTCACCGCGACCAGGGAGCCAGATGACCCAGCAGGCGTATACCGACGTGCTCGAGGCGAGCATCGACATCGACGCACCCGTTGATCGCGTGTGGGCGATCGTGTCCGACCTCAAGCGGATGGGCGAGTGGAGCCCCAACTGCCGCAAGATGGTGGTGTTCGGCGAGGTCCGCAAGGGCACCCGCACCCTCAACATCAACCGCAAGGGCGTGCTGCACTGGCCGACGAACGCGAAGGTCGTTGCGCTCGAGCCCAACGAGCGGCTCGTGTTCCGGATCACCGAGAACCGCAGCGTCTGGTCGTACGCCCTGGAGCCGACCGACAACGGTGGTACGCGCGTCATCGAACGCCGCGAGACGCCGAACGGCGTATCCGGGTTCGCACAGTTCTTTGCGAAGGTCTTCCTCGGTGGCAACAAGGTGCTCGAATCGGACCTGCGCGCCGGCATGGAGACGACTCTCGCGCGGATCAAGACCGAGGCCGAGCGCTGACTCGTCGGTCCCGCGCCGCTGAGTCGTCGATCGGTTTGAAGTCGGCAATGATGGCAGACTCGTGATCATGGCAAAGACGGTCGCAGAGCAACTGGTCCAGCAACTACAAGACGCCGGCGTCCGCAGGATCTACGGAATCGTCGGCGACAGCCTGAACCCGGTCGTCGACGCGGTACGACGTACCGGCGGATCGGCCAAGGGGGGCGTCGACTGGGTGCACACCCGCCACGAGGAGGCAGCGGCGTTCGCGGCCGCCGCGGAGGCACAGGTCACCGGTCGGCTCGCCGTCTGCGCGGGCTCGTGCGGGCCCGGCAACCTGCATCTGATCAACGGCCTGTACGACGCGCACCGCTCCGGAGCGCCGGTGCTGGCGATCGCCTCGCACATCCCGAGCGCCCAGATCGGCATGGGCTACTTCCAAGAGACCCATCCCGAGCGGTTGTTCTTCGAGTGCTCGCACTACACCGAGCTGATCGGCCGGGCCGAGCAGGCGCCGCGGATCACCCAGGCCGCGATGCAGCATGCCATCACCCGTCGCGGCGTAGCGGTTGCCGTACTGCCCGGCGACGTCGCACAGCTCGCCCCGAGCAGTGACGCACCGGCGCTGACCGTTCCGCGTACCCCGTCGCTCGCGCCGCACCCGGACGACGTCGCCGACCTGGCCGCGGCGATCAACCGCGCCTCATCGGTCGCGATCTTCGCGGGTGCGGGCGTGGAAGGTGCCCATGACGAGGTGGTCGAGCTCGCCGGCAAGATCGGCGCACCGATCGGCCACTCGCTTCGGGGCAAGGAGTGGATCCAGTACGACAACCCGTACGACGTCGGCATGACCGGGCTGCTCGGGTACGGCGCGGCGCATGCGGGTATGCATGGCGCCGACCTGCTGCTCCTGCTGGGCACCGACTTCCCGTACGACCAGTTCCTCCCGCACGACGTCGCAACCGCACAGGTCGACCGCGCGCCCGAGCATCTCGGCCGGCGTACGAGCCTCGACCTGGCAGTGCACGCCGATGTGCTCCCGACGGTGCAGGCGCTACTGGCGCAGGTCGAGGAGAAGCCGAAACGCGGGTTCCTCGACAAGATGCTGCGCAAGCACGACGACCTGATGCACAAGGTCGTCGGTGCGTACACCAGAGACGTCGAGGAGAAGACGCCGATCCACCCCGAGTACGCGGCGTCGATCCTCGACCAGGTCGCCGCCGACGACGCGGTGTTCACCGCTGACACGGGCATGTGCAACGTGTGGTCGGCGCGCTACCTCAACCCCAATGGCAAACGACGGTTCCTCAGCTCTGCCCTGCACGGGTCGATGGCCAACGCGTTGCCGCATGCGATCGGCGCCGCGATGGCGCTGCCCGGACGCCAGGTGGTGTCGGTCTCCGGTGACGGCGGTCTGTCCATGCTGCTCGGCGAGCTGGTGACGCTTGCGATGTACGACCTGCCGGTCAAGGTCGTGTTGTTCAACAACTCGACGCTCGGGATGGTAAAGCTCGAGATGCTCGTCGACGGCCTGCCCGACTACGGGGTCGACGTACCCGAAACCGACTACGCGGCGGTCGCCGAGGCCCTCGGCATCTGGTCGCGGCGGGTCGTACAACCGACCGATATCGAGCCGGCGCTCACCGAGGCGTTCGCACACGAGGGGCCGGCGCTCGTCGATCTCGTCACGAACCCGCATGCGCTTTCGATCCCGCCGACGATCAAGGGCGAGCAGATCACGGGGTTCGCGCTGGCGGTGTCGAAGATGGTCATGAACGGCGGTGTCGGCGAGGCCGTTGCGATGGCGCGTACGAACATCCGCAACATCCCGCGCCCGTAAACGGGTGCCGCGCGTGCGCCCTGAGCGAACAACCCCCGGTCCCGCGTGGTTCCGTCCGTCCCCTTCGCTAGGGTCAACCGTGTGAACACGACGCAGAACGAATCGCAAGCGAGCCCCAGCATGGCAGGCGAGGCGGCGAACCAGCTCGGACTCGACGACCACATCTATCAGCGCCTGCTCAAGGAGCGCATCGTCTTCCTCGGCGCCGAGGTACGCGACCAGAAC